>CAZVGY010000269.1:0-1522 GCA_964627015.1 uncultured Desulfobacteraceae bacterium | reverse complement strand
ATTGAAAATCGGATCGCCGCCTAATGCCATACACAACATTTGACAATAACTCTATATATTATGATGTTCGGACAAAGAGAGGGATTGAAAGTTTTAAGAACAAAATTCGGAGCTATATAAATAAATTGTCGCAGAATGTTAATGATAGCCCGGTTTCCGAATTCCTAAATATAGCCATTCAAAACGCTGTGAACATTGCTTTGGGGAGATTAAGGGAAGCATCTCAACTTATTATTACATTATTTAACTCAGGTAAGGCACCAAACGAAATCCTAGATGGATTGCGCATGCTTCAGGAATCTTGGAAGACAAATATAAAAGGTCAAATAACGATTGTTGAGAATAGGAAGATAGTATTACATGAAACACCATCTTTTGAAGGATTAGATGCTTTAGACCGTTGGATAGAAAGCAATAGATCTCTTTATCCAGAATTCGAGGGCAGAGTAGGTGGAATCCGTATTTCTCAAATGGATCTTCATCCTGGTAGGGTTACTGTGCATGCTTTTGAGACAATAAAAGAACTAAAATGGGTTGTTATTGGTGAAGGGCATTATTACCAACATGATTCTATACCATATTAGTCTATACCATAGTCTGAATAATGCAGCCGGTGAAAAAAGCCGGGCGGCCGTTTACGCTGTTAATTACATATAAAAATTCAAGGGAACCAAAGAGTGACAACGCTTCCAACCGAATTAAGAAATAAACTAGAGCGTACCATCGTTCAGGCTCGGGAGGTAGCCGAGGCGGGAGCAAAAACAGCACTGGAGGCTCTTGCTGTCCATCACCATGAGCCATATGGCCACATGTCTCCTGAGGAGCGGAAGCTGCGCAACCATCTGCGTGCGAGGGCACGACAGTTGGGGGACAAACAGAACAAAAAAGGCGAACTCGAAATAACTCACCTTGTGCGGGAATGCGCCTATGAACACTGGCATCGAATGCTTTTTGCACGATTTCTTGCCGAAAATGATCTTCTTATTGAACCAGAGATGGGTGTTGCTATCAGCCTTGAGGAATGTGAGGAACTTGCCAAGGATGAGGGAAAGGACCGCTGGACATTGGCCAGTGAATTTGCTCAACGTATGCTGCCTCAAATTTTTCGACCCAATGATCCCTTACTTAAAATATCTTTTGCTCGTGAACATCAACTAAAACTGGAACAATTGCTTGACAACTTGGAAGCGTCCGTTTTTACAGCCAGCGATTCGATCGGATGGGTGTATCAGTTCTGGCAGAGCAAACGGAAAAAAGAGGTAAACGAATCAGGTGATAAAATTGGGGCTGATGAATTGCCTGCGGTGACCCAGCTTTTTACCGAACCCTATATGGTCAGCTTTCTGCTGGATAATTCGCTGGGAGCTTGGTGGGCAGGGAGAAGGCTCAAGGATGAAGGCGGAAGGATGAAGGAAGAATGGAAAAAATGCCGGACTGAGGCCGATTGCCGTAGCCTGCTGGCTCTTCCTGGTGTTCCTTTGGGATATTTGAGGTTTGTTAAACAGGAGAATGGTTCCTGGAC
>CAZVGY010000268.1:0-1548 GCA_964627015.1 uncultured Desulfobacteraceae bacterium | reverse complement strand
GGATGGTATGGTATCAAATTTGAGTCAGGAAAATTCGACATCAGGTTCGATGACAGATTTGTAGGCCTCGGCTATGCCCTGAATACTCCGGACGAGCTAAGGGAACTTGTACGTATAGCGCGGTTGGAAGGCCTTGTTCTTGACCCTGTATACACCCTCAAGACATTTCTGGGTATGATGCAACAGATTCGCGAGGGAAGGATTGAAAAAGGCTCAAATGTGTTGTTTATCCACACGGGAGGACATTATGGTATTTTCTCAAAGGCAGAAGAATTTTTGCCGCTGTTTGATAGTGTTCCTGTTGGGTCCCAGGTCTAAGGTTAAGCAGTGCAACGATCCGAGTGTTCCGTGAGCACGCTAGATGATGGAATCAAGAAGCTGGATTGCAAAGAGGTTTGTACATTGCCGTTGGGGGCCGGGAAATTTTCGCCAAAAAGTTAGGCCAAAAAGAAAAATCCTGGGGGTCAAATCATTTTATATATAGCGTCATAAATATTTGCGCATAGTACCGATTTATGCTACCCTCCACTGAAAAAAGAAGGAGGGCAGCAGCTATGCGCAAATTGGAGATTCAAGATGCTGACATTATGCGAATTGCAATCCAGCAGGAAATCCTGAGATCCGAAGAATCCCGTTATGACCATCGCCTTCATGGTGTGCTTCTTGTATGTTCTGGATTTACCTGTGGAGAGGTTGCCCAAATCTTCGGCCGGAGTCGTAGAACAGTGCAGTACTGGGTCCGTCGATTTGAACAAAGTGGATTCGCCGGACTTCAGGAAACACCGCGTCCTGGACGACCAGGTGCTGTGGACGATGTTTTGCGGGAAAGGATCGGACAAGATCTCCGTCAATCTCCTCTTGCATTTGGTTATTCTCAGAACCTCTGGGATGGAAAGCTGCTTAGTCATCACTTGGCCAAAAAGTATGGTGTTAAACTCGGTATTCGGCAATGCCAAAGACTATTTCACCAATTGGGATTCCGTCTCAGAAAACCACGCCCCGTCATTGCTAGAGCTGACCCTGAAGCCCAAAAGCGATATAAAAAAACTCCGCCGCCTAGCCAAAAGAAACGATCTTGATTTATGGTTCGAGGACGAATGTCACTTTCAACAGCACGGCTCCAGGTGTGCCATGTGGGTTCCACCAGAAGACACCGACCCCTTCGTTCTACAAGAGCCCACAAGAAAGGGCTTAGGGGTCTTCGGTGCCGTCTGCCCAGCCGATGGAAGACTGAGCATTGCGCAAGCTGACAGTTTTTGCGCAGAAACATTTCTTGATTTCCTCAAGCAGCTTTTCCGCCGCCGGAGAAAGGGGCATAAGATGGTTATTATTCTCGACAACGCCCGCTGGCACCATGCCAAAGCCATAAAGCCTTGGATCAAAGAACGCCGCAAATATCTTCGTCTTGACTTTCTGCCCCCATACAGCCCAGAGCTCAACTGCATTGAGAGAGTATGGAAATTGACTCGTCGACTTCGTACCCACAATCAATATTTCTCACGACTGGAAGATCTGGTAGAAACTGTTCTTGATCAATTTCGAAGCTGG
>CAZVGY010000267.1:0-1565 GCA_964627015.1 uncultured Desulfobacteraceae bacterium | reverse complement strand
TTGCAGCAGCCGAGGTAACTCCTCCGACAACAGCAGAGGTGGTAGATGAAGTAGCCCGTTTTACCGGCCTGAGCTCTGACATGATCCAGGTGGTGTTCGAATCAGAGCCTGAACTGCTGGCTAAATTCGGTAAGACGGTCTTTGGAGTTCAGGTCCTAAACCAGCTCCTGGAAGCAAAAGATACTGAAGTGATGGCAAGCATATTTGATCTTTCAGTTTCCAACCTGGCAGATTATCTTATGAAACAATCTTTGCATCCGGCTGTGGGAACTTTACTTGGTGTGGTTAAAGCTTACAAGGCTTCCTTGGAAGTAGTACGGGACTATATCATTATTCCCAAATTTGATAATGATACCTACACACGCTATAAAAAAGCCCGGGGCGGAGTCCTAAAGTATAGTTATGCCAATCCCACAGAAGCCTTTGAACAAGCTACCTTTGCCCCCTTCGGCGGATATTATCTATTAAAAGAAAAAAGATATAAAGAATTGATTAAGGCTAAAGGCTACAACCCGAAATTGATCGGGGATAAGCTTGAAGCCTCCCTTCGCCGGGAGATTGATGATTTCTGGATGAAACGGATGGAAGCTAAATATGTGCAGGAACTGCTGAAAGAATCACAAGATGCCTTGGTAAAAAGTATCTGGAAGACTAGCCAAAATGAAATTGATCTCCTGAATAAGCTCGTCCATGAACTTGGCAGCATTCACGCCGGACTGTTCATTGATTTATCTAAAGATCTACCAGAGGGGTGGTGGGTGATAAAGAACGAACGCTGGGATAGGGCACCTAGCAAAGATAAAGACGGCGAAACATGGGTTCAACAGGTTGAGGTCAGCGATGGGAAGGGTTATAAGCAGGATGCTCACGGTCGGTATTTTCGGATAGTCAATCAAAAGAAGATTTATGATTTTACTCACACACTTGTAATGGTGAGCATATCCCCCCGTTTTTATGAAGGGCAATTCGATGCTGGTAAGAGTATTATTCAAAATCTTATTGATGTTAGTGGATACCAACCCATAGGTAATTTAGGTGCTGCTTGTATTCGCAGATCATCTACTACTGTTAGTATATTTTTCTACCGGGGGATGTTTTGTTGTTATGTGAATATCTGGGGGAATGCTTCAAATCCACAGGATTATATGCAGAAGCATGAGGAATTAGCTCGTTATTTCTCAAGAATCGTGGCTAAAAAAATGCCAGCAATTGTCATTGAGAAACCTAAATAAATAGACATATCCCATTTTTCTAATAATAAAAAATGTAAAACGAAAACAAAAATGGGTAATTTTGAATCCTGACCCTAAATTATTCGTATTAGTAATATAATATAAGTTTTTAAAAGGAGGTATATAAATGTCATTAAAAGAAAAAATTATAGAAGTGAGTAAAAATTTTCCTGCTGAATTTAAGGAACAGAGGGATGGATCTCTTGCACTTCAGTTTGTTATTGCTGAGAGGAAGGTTTTTCTCTCTAAAAAGAAGTTAACCTACAAGTGCAGGGTAAGAATTAATGATGAGGAAAGAGAAGTAACATTTTTTGAGATGCTGGGTGAATCAAA
>CAZVGY010000266.1:0-1604 GCA_964627015.1 uncultured Desulfobacteraceae bacterium | reverse complement strand
AGCTTATAGCCACCAGAGGCTGTAAACCACTCCAAATGCTCGCATATGGTTGCAGTCAGTTCCGTACGACTCAAGTTTGTAAATAACCCAACCGTTTCTTTAATTTCAGAAATCTCTTTACCGGTGATCTCTCGACCGCATTGAAAAACTGATCTGCCTTCTCTTTTAAGCATAGCGTGGCACCTCCTTGCAAATTAATCCAACGCTATACCTATCAAAGCCTTTTCTGCTTGTCTATCTTTTTTTGCGAAAAAAAATATTTTCATACCCTCACAAACCCGCCTCAGCTTTGGTTATTCCAAGTTATGCTTCAGCAATGGTGTATTTGAGATTTTGTTCCCGGATGGCTGATTTTGTGCTAACCCGACACATCTCCGTATTATGCATTCTTATTGCGATGGCAAATGTTGACAGTCTCGTAAAAAGTTCAACTTCTGCGTTGAGCTGCATTTCGCATTCATTCAACGTACGACAAGTACGCTCCCCACGGGACCGGCGGATAGCCGATGATTACAAAATTTGCACGCCTTGAATTTGAACTTTTTACGAAACCGTCTAAATCGGACTTTTTACGAGTTCATCAATGTTATGTATTATCGATTTTTAAATCAAATATCATAACCCTTGAAACTTTTAAATTAGTGTCTATATTAAATCTGTGCTTAGGCAGGGTAACCCTCTGTTAAAATTGTATAATTATGTGGAATGTTGCCTGATTTGTCTGATTATTCTTATTCATCAATAGGATAGATGATCCTTTTTAAGGCGCGTAAGGAGAAATAATATGACTGTGGATGTTAAGCAAATAGGAAAACGGGTGGAAAAGGAAAGTGTTATTATTCATCGAATACGTAGTGAAATTCATAAAGTCATTGTGGGACAGGAATCACTGATAGACGGACTTTTGATGGCCCTTCTCTGCAATAATCATGTACTTATTGAAGGTGTGCCCGGCTTGGCAAAAACACTTTCGGTTACAACGCTCTCGAAAATGATTCAGGCGACATTTAGCAGAATCCAGTTTACACCAGATCTTTTGCCGGCCGACCTTATCGGAACCCTTATGTACAGCCCAAAATCCGGTGAATTTACCACAAAAAAAGGGCCCATATTTGCCAACATCATCCTGGCTGACGAAATCAACCGGGCACCGGCCAAGGTGCAAAGTGCTCTGCTGGAAGCCATGCAGGAACGTCAGGTGACCATCGGCGATGAAAGCTATCCGTTGCATGATCCTTTTATGGTTATGGCCACACAAAACCCCATAGAACAGGAAGGAACCTACCCTCTTCCTGAAGCACAGGTTGACCGCTTTATGCTGAAACTTAAGATCACCTATCCTAAAAAGACCGAAGAACATGAAATCCTAAAAAAAATGGCTCGTTCCAACCCATCAATCCCTGTGGAACCTGTTATTACCCCCGAGGATGTCAAACGGTTGCGCGAACTCACGGATGAAGTTTATATGGATGTTAAGATTGAAGAATACATCGTCAATCTCGTGGAGGCGACCCGCAACCCCAATAGTTACGAGCTTGATATCGGGCAGTTAATCCGTTACGGAGCCTCGCCGAGAGCATCTATTTATCTGGCCATGGCGTCTA
>CAZVGY010000265.1:0-1647 GCA_964627015.1 uncultured Desulfobacteraceae bacterium | reverse complement strand
ATTTTACACTGAAAATTTACCAGGCTTTATTCAACTAAATTGGAGAAGAACCTTATTTAAATGATTGAACAGCTCTTGGAATAGAGGTTATAAAGGGTTTTTAAAATGATAAAAATCACGATTATAAAATTGTAATATTAAAGACAGGCCACCGACCTGACATTTTAATCCATCAGAAAAAGCGGTTACACCGCTTTATACCCTTGATCACTTTATAGATAGAAGGGGGGACTCATGAAAGAGCAGAGACGAATAATATTTACAAGGATTCTAGTGCCAACTGATCTTTCCGAAAAGAGCGAAAAGGCCCTGGATACTGTTTTCAGAATGGGCGTCACCGATGAACACCGAATATTCCTATTACATGTTATCGAAACGCTACAAAGTGACGAAGATATTGAATTTCAGAATTTCTATGACAAGCTCAGTGACAGGGCCAACAGAAAGATGGATGCGATGATTAAAAGGTACGAATCCGGAGAGTATATTATTGAAAAAAATATTGCTTACGGTAATCGTTCTCTGGAAATTATCCGCTTCGTCCAAGAATATAATATAGATCTTATTGTGCTGAGTTCTCATAGGATTGAAAATGTCGAACCTTCAGAAGGATGGGCTACTATAAGCTACAAGGTGGGCATACTTTCTCCCTGCCCTGTCTTATTGGTCAAGTAATGCCACCCAGAAATGTATTTATCGGTTAATAAGTCCTGTTAAAAAACAAACTTTTTTGACCGGTCCAAAACTAGAAAGCCCGCGTGCCGGCATGAAACAGAGGAAAATCGCCTGGATTCAATGGTTCCCTTCATCCTTTTGTACCAGTTAGAACCAGAAACAGAAGAAATGTTGGTAATTAGTCAGGGAATAATCTAAATATCGAATAAGCTATAATGCTAAAAGAGCCAATACAAACAATGAGAGGATTTTGAAAGCTATGGGACTGGTCTCTACTGCTTCGGGCATTTTCTCTCACGATCTGGCAATTGATCTGGGAACCGCCAACACGCTTGTTTATGTGAAAGGGAAAGGGATTATACTGAACGAACCTTCTGTTGTTGCAGTGAAAAGAACCGACCGGGGAGAAAACAGGGTCCTGGCTATCGGCAGAGAGGCCAAGATAATGTTAGGGAGAACCCCGGATAATATCGTGGCCATACGTCCAATGAAGGATGGTGTAATAGCAGATTTTGAAATCACGGAAGCTATGATTCATTATTTTATTAGAAAGGTACACGGGCGAAGATGGTTCGTCAGGCCCCGAGCTATAATTGGTGTTCCTAGCGGCATAACTCCTGTGGAAAAAAGGGCTGTCCGTGAATCTGCGGAATCTGCCGGAGTGAGAGAGGTCTACTTTATAGAAGAGCCTATGGCTACAGCTATAGGCGTCGGCCTTCCTGTTACAGAACCGAGTGCCAGTATGGTAGTTGATATTGGAGGTGGCACTACGGAAGTCGCAGTCATTTCGCTTGGAGGAATCGTTTACTGTATATCCGTGAGGGTTGCAGGAAACAGGATGGATGAAGCAATAGCTGAATATATCAATAGAAAATACAAGCTTTTGATTGGATCCGAGACAGCCGAGTTTATTAAAATAAGGGTCTTGACTAGAACAGGACTTAAATTTTAGTCTAAGTTCTCGTCATGACA
>CAZVGY010000264.1:0-1658 GCA_964627015.1 uncultured Desulfobacteraceae bacterium | reverse complement strand
TGTCATGACGAGAACTTAGACTAAAATTTAAGTCCTGTTCTAGTCAAGACCCATTTTCAAATACGCTCTTGAGCTGACCAAACTACTTTGATATATTATTTTTTTGCGGAGCCAGCAAGGCCTTTTGCTTAAAGGATGAAAGAGCGTTTGAGACGCTTGACGCGAAATATTTCCTGCTGGATGCTTAAAAAGTTACAAGCGAATTTAACTAACATTCTTGGCCATATTTTGCAAGTAAAAAAGAAGGCTTCTCAATGCTGCGCCCGCCTGAGAAAATTGGGAATGTTGGCTGCCTTGCCACTACCTCTTTATTCAAAGGAATTTACAGCCAGGGTAAACCAGTTTATATCAAACTGGGGATAAGTGTTCTGAATTAAACTGAAAAAGGTAAATACCGAAGGACGAGAAAAATAGGAGACTCAGGACAATTGAATGAGAGTATCTTGTTGTATGGTATAAGAGACGAGCTTGATAATAGGGAAGTTGAACAGCTTTCCCCTTATGCGTGTCTTAGCCGTGATGCGATTAGGAAAAAGCCTGACGAGAAGATAACCCGGGGACACAGGCAGAATTTTTCTGTTGACACCGACCGTATTCTGTATTCGCTGGCATATTCCCGATACATAGACAAAACTCAGGTTTTTTATCTGATCAAGAACGATCACATTACTCATAGGGTCCTGCATGTACAGCTTGTATCTAAGATTGCGAGAACTATAGGTCGTCTTCTTAGACTCAATGAAGACTTGATTGAAGCGGTATCTCTGGGACATGACATCGGCCATACACCTTTCGGTCATGATGGAGAGAGGTTTCTGTCGGCACTTTGCGAATCTAATAATATAGGGCGATTTCTACACAGCATACAGAGTGTTAGGTTTCTACAGGATATAGAGAAAAAGGGGAAGGGATGGAATCTCACACTTCAGGTTGTAGACGGAATTTTCTGCCACGACGGTGAATTATACAATCAGGCGCTGGAACCTCACAAAGATAAAAGTTTCGAGAGCCTGGAGCAGGAAATGGAGCGGAAGGCTGAAGATCCCTCGTTCAGTATATGGCCCATGACTCTGGAGGGGTGTGTTGTGAGAATGGCCGACACTGTGAGCTATATAGGCAGAGATATTGAAGATGCTATCAGGTTGGGCATTATTAACAGATCAGACATACCTGATGACTGTAAAAGAGTCCTGGGAGATACCAATGGGACTATTGTATACACACTGGTAGAAGACCTGGTGGTTAACAGTCTTGATAAGCCATACATAAGCTTTAGCAACAGCGTAGGGGAGGCGCTAAAGCGTTTGAAAAGGTTCAATGAAGAGCGTATTTATAAAAATACCAGGGTGAAGGAGCAGACCCACAAGGTTAAGCTGATGTTTGAGTTGCTTTTCGAAAGGTATCTGAATTGTCTGGAAACCGGGGATGAGGATTCAGAAATCTACAGAGAATTCCTCGACGGAATGTCAGTGGAATACATCCAGATGACCAGTAAGGCAGAGGTGGTAAGGGATTTTATAGCCGGCATGACGGATGAATATTTCTTGAATCAGTGTCGCAAAAACTTGATTCCCCAGGTACAATCCGGTTTTTTCAGATAACATTTTTTTAAATAAAAACCATAATCCACCAGTTTTACTGGTGGGTCCGAGCTATGC
>CAZVGY010000263.1:0-1712 GCA_964627015.1 uncultured Desulfobacteraceae bacterium | reverse complement strand
TAAAATGTTACTAAAAATGTTCAGGGAAAACCCCCTGTTCTAGTCAAGACCCAAAGAATTTATTTCATAATAAATCTACACGAAAGTTTCTCAAAGATTTAAAAAACTCATTGGATAGATATATTTTCGAAGCTGAAGTTTTTGTGAACGCATAATATCACTAGTAAGGGGATGAGACAATATTCGTTAGGCTTATAAAATAATAAATATTTTCAGGAGGTAGCAAATGGAAATAAAGAAGATCGCAGTGGTTGGAGCCGGAAATATGGGACATGGAATCGCCAGGACATCTGCTGTCCATGGCTTTGAGGTTTTGGTGACTGATGAAGACGGCGGTGCCCTTAAAAAGTGCCTGCAGACTATAGAAAATCAGATTCAAAAATACTTCGTATCAAAGGGCAAGATGACACCGGAGGAGGGGTCAGCTGTAATGAGCCGGCTAAAGCCAAAGGAAAAGCTGGAAGATGCTGTTGCACAGGCTGACCTGGTTATTGAGGCGATCTTTGAAGATCTGGATATCAAGAAAGACCTATTTGCGAAAATGGACGGGATTTGTCCTTCGCACACTATCCTTGCAAGTAATACCTCCTTTTTGAGCATAACAAGTATGGCCGGTGCTACGAAACGGGCCGACAAGGTAATAGGAATGCATTTTTTCAATCCTCCTGATGTAAATCCCCTGCTGGAAATAGCGCCCGGACTTGAGACCTCAGAGGAGACAGTTTTGATAGCTACTGATCTGGCAAAAAAAATAGGCAAACTCCCCATGAAGGTCAAAGACACGCCTGGTTTTGTAGTGAACCGTTTCGTGAATGCCATTTACTCTACGGCTGTGGCTACTGTTCAAAATGGTATCGCAAGTGCAGAGGAGATCGATTTCGGAGTAAAGACCGCTTTGGGATGGGGACTTGGTCCCTGTGAGATGATGGATTATTCAGGAATCGATCTGGCTGCCAAATTGATGGGCACTATCTCTGAATTCAGCAATCTGTATCTGCTACAGAGAATGGTCGATGCGGGAAGGTACGGAATGAAGAATGGCAAGGGTTTTTATGATTACCTGCCGGACGGCACTAAAAAGTTGGCAGACCTTTCCCGTGTGATCAATGTCTAAATTAATTTTAGGGAGTTAGCTCCCGAAGGTTGAGTGGTAGTTCATATTATTATTATGGCTCCATTAAATTTTTTGAGTTTTTTAGAATTGGAACATAAAAAGTCAAGGTATGGTTGTCAAAGGAGGTTGTGCGATGGGACTTAATATGACATTGGATTCTGCCAAAGAGCGCGCCCTTGAATTAATGCCGAAAGGTTATCATTGAGGTCCCGCCATCCTGCAAGTTATGTGGGAGGCCTATGATCTGGGAAACGAAGATATCCTATGGGCCGGCATTCCTTTTCTGGGAGGCATTGGCGGGCGGCAGGAGGCTCCCTGCGGAGTTATATCCGCCTCAGCCATATCTATCGGATTGAGCTACCGCTGCCCTATGTCCGACAAGCAGAGGGCCAGGACGTCCCGTAATGCGGCCCGTGAGCTTTCAGGCGAGCTGATAACTGGTTTTATGGACAGGTTTGGGGCGATTACCTGCAAGGATCTGATCGGACTCGATATGTCGGACCCCGCGGAATACCTTAAATTTCAGGAATCGGGCATCTGGAAGGAAAAATGCTTCAAATTTATCGAATTTGCCATAGAAAAACTATACGAGTTTGAG
>CAZVGY010000262.1:0-1716 GCA_964627015.1 uncultured Desulfobacteraceae bacterium | reverse complement strand
TTTAATATCAAGGTTGTACATATTCCAACCCCTCTATAAGATTGCCGCTGCGCGGCGTTATCGGTTATCGGTTGTATGTCTTCAAAAGGTTTTGGACAAATCAAGCAAACAAATAAGAGAGGGTTTCAGGTTCCCAATAACCTTTTTCGGGCTGTTTAAGCAACCCTTAAAGAATAATTATACCTCCTACGCTGAAGCATTGTATTTTTCTTGATACTTTCCCGTTTTGTCAAAATTTCACGTCTCCTGCCATAATAAACATCAACAGGTTTTAAATTGTCCAGCGCTTCATGGTAACGATGATTGTTGTAATATTCGATAAAGAGGCCAATTTGATCCGATAATTCATCCGGGCTGTAATAATTTTCAAGAAGCAGGATATTTTTCATCGACCGATGATAACGTTCTATCTTGCCTTGTGTCATTGGATGGTACGGCTTACTGCGAGTATGGGCAATACCTTCTATATCCAAAAAATCCTTTAATGCTTTCGAGACAAAGCAAGAACCATTATCTGATAGAAGTCTGGGGCGATGCAAGACTTTGGGATCCCGAAAGCCGGTGGATTGAATGGCCGCTTCAATCGTTCCCCTGGCATCCTGGGCAGACATGCCGGTACACAACTGCCAGGATAAAATATAACGTGAATAATCATCGAGAATCGAGCACAGGTAATACCAGCCCCAGTGGACGACCTTAAACCAGGTAAAATCCGTTTGCCACAGTTCATTAGGGGCTTTGGTCGGATGAGTAAACTTATCCCTTGCCGTTACAACTGTGTATGCCGGGCTGGTTACCAGATCGTTGGTCTTGAGTATCCTATACACGGTGGATTCAGAGATATAATATCCCCGAGTATCTGTAATGTACCAGGCCAGCTCTCGTGGTGACTTTTCCGGGTATTCAAGAGCCGTTTCAACCACACGCTGTTTCTCCCAGGGGGGCAATGCATTCCAGAACTGCCTGGGTGGTCGGTATCGATTGGCCAAGGCGTCATAGCCCCCCTCTTGATATCGCCGATACCACTTGTAAAAGGTGCTGCGATTGATATTGAGCTCCAAAAGCGTTTGCTTGATACTTACCGGGGATTCTTCCACCAGCCGGATGATCTGCATTTTCTCAGATTGACTGTATCGCATGTATCGCCTCGTATTCACTCCAGCCCATTCAAACTTTTTTTTAATACGCGATTTTTCAGGCTCAGTTCCGCTACCAGTTGTTTTAGCTCCTCGTTTTGTTTCCGCAGCTCGGACACTTCATCAGTGTTCGCTTCACGAAGCGTATCTCCCTTGAGTCTGCGTTTCCCTGCCTGTAAAAAAGTCTTGCTCCATTTGTAATACAGGCTTGGGGCTATGCCTTCCCGACGACAGATAACGGAGATGCTGTCTTCCCCCTTGAGGTCTTCTAAAATAATCCTTATTTTTTCCTCTGAATTAAACTTGCGGCGTGTTCTGCGTTTGATCTCCCTGACTACAGATTCTGGGTTTTTGCTGGCTTTAGGTTCCATCACTGATCCTCCTTTCGCGATCTTGATTATAACCCAAAACCGTCTCTTTTCAATTCCTTATATCTGTCCACGTTCCTTTGAACCGATACATTTGATCCTGTAAATTTGAATCGGCAAAAGCTTTGCACAATTCGTCAAAAATTCACTTCGAAGATTCCTGCGCTGCACCCAGCTCCGCCCCGTGGTTTACATCGCCAAAATCGGCTTAA
>CAZVGY010000261.1:0-1787 GCA_964627015.1 uncultured Desulfobacteraceae bacterium | reverse complement strand
TACTACCATGATCTTCTTCGGCTGTCCCCTCACAAAATCCGATGGTAGACCCCAAGCACCCCTAACTGGGTTCTTCGAAAACCGGTTGTCAAAGTCTGGCTAACCGAAAAGGCTTTGGGCAACAAGCTCTAGAGCCTATCTCTCCCTACTGGTTATTCGACTTTATCTGCTGTGCTAGTGATCAGAAAGTAAAGCAGCAAACAGCATGAACGCCGAACCACTTAGCAAGGAGAGCATAAAGATCGGGGTTGGAGCAGGATTTATTATAGAAATTGCCAACGCGGTTAAAACATTTATTAAAGCAAAAACTTCCAACAGACGTTTTCTGTTCGCTAATACATAGAGTGTATGGGAAAAAAGCTTTAAAATGGCTTTTGACGGTGTGTGGTACTTGATCCCGTAAAACTCAAATATTCCTAGTTTACGATCTAGATGCAGAAATGTTCGGACTAGGTCGTGGTAGAAAGATGTTCGAGGCAATGTAGTGTTAAACAAAGTATATGGTTCATCATCAAATTGTTTAAGGAAGGTTGGGTCGAATCTTATTCCGGGGACGAAGTAGAGATCGTGCATGATGCTCTCTACGCCTGTAAATGTAAGCTTGGAACGCCTATCACGAATTTTATTAATTATGATTACATCTTTGCCCTTACCCACATATTTTTCGTCTTTAAACGCGCGCCGCATCATCGCGACAGCTGTCATTGTAGCTCTAAAATTCAATTCATTTGGTTCCATCAGAAAAATGCGGACATCTGAAATCATTCCCGCCCCTGCATTTAGTCTACTAGTACCCCCCTTTGTGTCTATAACTACAGCTCCAATACCCATCTCGTTCGTGACTCGATTGATTAAAAATTTGAGTGCATCTGCAAAAAATCTGGGTGGTTCGATATTTTCTATTTCTGAAATCCTAGAAACGGAAGCAGGAATGAGCACGACCCTTTTGCCAAGCAATTTATCTTGTATCGTCTGGATTTTTTAGTGGATAGATTGCTCATCAATTGGGTGACAGCATCTTGAGGGTTACGTGTAAAAATTCGGTCAATACAAATCTGATCCAATTTCAATAAGAGGTTTAGAGATTTAAACAAGGAGAATGTTAGTCCTTTTGAGAATAAATCAAGATCAACGAGCAAAACTTTCAATTTATATTGTCTGCTTAAGAGATAAGCTAAACCGATGGCTACACTTGTCTTTCCGACGCCTCCTTTTCCACTAGTAACTAAAAAGACAGGCACACCTTGCGACCTCCGCTTTTCAGGATTATCCACCATTATCTTCCTCTCCTTGTTGATCGGTCCAGAATTGAACGTCTTTTTTTATTCTGCTCTTTATTTTTTTATATGTTATCCACCGACCGATCGCTTGAGACCAGATAACCCACACACCCGTGGAGAAGACCAGGAGAAAGGCTACGAGAACGATTGATATTAACGCTTCTCCAATGAAGGTTTCATAGGTGAGCTCAAGTAGTGAACCTCCTCTTGCAACGTGTACAATTGCTGTACAGCACAAATTTGGAACTCCCCCTACGGCTAAGAAATAAAACCTGTGTTTAATCTGAAGTGAATCAGGTATGCCACCAGAAAAAATATAGCTTTTCTTCATTATGTCCGTACAATGAATCCAAATACCTTCAAGATACCATCCGAATAACACAACAAATAATACAGGATACTTAAGCCCATCTTTGACACCTAAGCCTGGGATTTGATCCCTCCGGGGCCCCAAATGCCCAAGGGATGGCATCGAGACCTCGGTTATCGGAAATTGTAGTGCCTAGA
>CAZVGY010000260.1:0-1830 GCA_964627015.1 uncultured Desulfobacteraceae bacterium | reverse complement strand
CGTATACCATTGCTGTGGGGGATTTTCTGAGATTTTAAAATCTCATGTTCGTTAGTTTGAGTATTTTAAGTTATGAACATTCTACTGATTGAAATTAATCCATTTGCGCCGACAATGACACCTATTTCGTTGGGCTACATTGCCGCCTTTCTTGAATCGAAGGGGTTCAGGACCAAAATATTGATTGTGGGGCAGGATACGTCTTTGTCACGTTCCGGTTTTCATGAGCTTATCACCGGCTTTCAGCCGGCTCTGGTTGGTTTGACGGCCTACCAGAGAACCATGCTTTATGTAAGAGGCTTTGCCAACCTTATAAAGTCTATGGACAATAATATTAAGGTGGCCATTGGGGGTCCACAGGCGACCTTCATGCCCTCTTCCGCTTTTAAAGAACTTGCTGATATTAATTATATCTGTCGATCTTCGGGCGAAGTCACGTTACTAAGGGTAGCGCAGGCCATCAAAAACGGGACGGCTTTTTCGGATCTTGCAGGCGTAAGTTACAAGGATACCCAGGGCGCTGTCTTTGAAACCCCGGAAATTGAGGGCTTTACAGAACTGGATCATTATCCTTCTCCATACCTGAATGACATTTTTGACTATTCTTGTATGAATGAAGCCGTCATGCTGAGTTCTCGCGGATGTCCTTATCACTGTATTTACTGTTACACTCCCCATGCTTTCAAACACAACATAACCTTTCATTCCGTTGACCGGGTCATGGAAGAAATCAGATGGGTAACCCAAAAAGGGGTAAAAAGACTTTGGTTTGCCGACCCAAATATCTCCTGTAATCCCACACGGCTCATAGAAATTTTTGACAGAATTCTGACACAAGGCATTGAGGTGAAAATGTGGGTGCAGACCCGTGTGGATCTTGTAACTGAGGAGTTGATGAAAAAAATGAAACGAGCCGGGGTAGGTGTTATAGCCTTTGGGCTTGAGTCGGCTTCTGACCGTGTATTAACGAAGCTTGGCAAGCAGATAAACACGGAACAGGTGGCCCGGGCCATCCGGCTGGCCCAGGACCAGGGTATAGAAGTGGAACTTTTTACCTTGTTTGGGCTGCCTTACGAAACTTTTGAGGATGCGGTAGAAACACTTGAATTTGTGAAAAAAAACAACGTCAAGATCATGGGAAATAGCAATTCACAGCAGATGCAAATCTATTTTGGAACACACCTGGCCAAACATTACAAGAATTATAATATACGACCGTTGAATAATAACTGTCCGGCATATATGTCCATTGGATCTCAATACGAAACCCAATGGTTTGGGATCGATGAGCTTCAAAAAATCCAAAGTATGTGGCGAGCGAATTCTCTTGATGGAGGCAAGCGGATCGTATCGTAATAACCCAACCCGGCAAAGCCGGAACCAAATTGAATATTGACGATTTGTGGTATCGCTTCGCTCTGTCTTTTCTATAAAAATCGATAGAATTCCTTAAATATTCAATTTGACTATGGCATAAATCATGTGCAAACATGATGTGATTTCAATAAATAGGTACTAATAAACAACTGACTATGATCAAACCCGCCATACAAAAACTATATGTAGTCCTGGCCAAACAACAGGATAAAGCCGATTTTGAGTTGCTTTGCCGTATATTGGCGGGCCTGTTTTCATATGTAAACATAACATCCAACCTTTATCTAATTGCCGAGAATCTGTCCGAAAGCATGTCCCAGATCGAACGGATTCAGCAGGACGTGGGCAAATTCCTCAAGGCCAACCTGTTTGCACGGCTTTATCTTCATTTTGTCCATTCGGTTAATCTGACAACCGTCAAAGAAATAGATTATTATTTTTATTATTATTACC
>CAZVGY010000259.1:0-1858 GCA_964627015.1 uncultured Desulfobacteraceae bacterium | reverse complement strand
CTCCCACTTTTTGCAACTCTTAATCAGATTTTTTGACTTTTTACACAGCCTGACGGCTTGCGCTTCACCTGCGCCGCGAAGCGTAGCGGAACGGCGTCAGGTGCAAGCGCTTGTTAGCCGCCACAATTTTCAATAAGTCCAGATTTTTCCATCTCGTATGATCTCGTGTATTTTCACATCTTTGGTACGCGGATGATTGCCCAACATTAGCCGAAGTGTTCGGACTGCTTGGTAAGCGCGGATGATAAGTTGTCTCTGTTCATGGAAGTATTTCTGGTCAAACACATTTTCATTCACAGCATGTGCAGGCTTTTGACGTTTCTTCCTGATGTCCCTGAAGGTTTCAAGCATTTCTTCGATTGGTTTCCAATCATCTGTGCGATACTTCCTGTGTATCCAGTCGTCCATAATTGATAAAGTGCCTTTCGGCCGTACTATCACTTTTCCATCACGGCGGATCTCCTCTCGCTCATAGGGTACTTCATTTTGAAAGAAATCCAAATTGATGTTGTCAGAGATCATCTTGTCTAGTAGGAGAACAAAATCGTTGAACTCCTTCAGAGTTGGCCGCACCATGAAACCGAACTCCCTGGGCTTTTCTCCCTCTTGAAACACTTGCCTAAAGAATTGCGGGCGTCCCATAGCCTCAGCCATCTGATTAATGATCCTCATTTCTTCGAGAAATGCATCAAAAATGGAAATCCCTTCGCCCCACTCTCCAAGAATGGAGTTGCGGTAATAATCTGGATGGAGATGGTAAGTGCCTTCCAATTCCTTTGCTTTCCATATTTGCTGATGTTCTGGGCTTAGATCAGATAGATATCTCACAAAGACAGCGACAGCTCGATTCAAATCGTCATCGTAGCAAAAGCCAAAGGTCTGAAGAAGAATTTGATCGCTATCAGCCATTTGATCAGTTTCGTAATACTCAGAGCGAACGCTGATTGACCCGCGAATATCATCATTGTCGTAGTAGTAGCGTGGATCATTCCTGTAGTATTCCAAAACCGAAATATCAAATGCTCTGAATTCTAGTTGAGGTGTCCCCAGAGCCAAGCTTAGAGTGTAAGGCTTTTCCTCATAAAGCCGCCGATCCACCACCTTTTCAAGGTGCTTTGACAGAGGATAAGCACAAGCGTGATCCAGTTTTGGTGTGCTCAGCTTTGCAATTTGACTTTCTTCAAGTTCGTCAGGAAATGCTCTGATATGTGGATTAGGATGAATGTCTCCAAATACGACGCTGACGAGTTTCCTTCTAATAAGAGCCGTTAGTTGATCGATTAGGTCACTGGGCGTAACACCAAATCTTGCCGCAAGTTGTGAGACCGAAATACCATTGAAGTCGTGCGACTCTAAGTAGAACCGCGTAATCTCTTGTAACAGGGCTTCTTGGGTAATATGCAGCTTGCTCACTTTGTGATGTCTCTTTCTATTAAGCTTGGCAGCTAACTATATACTCTACTCCCTCAAAACTACATTACCATCCCTCATAATTTCTGTCAACAAAAACTCTTAATTAATCTATATTTCTCTTTATTAGGCAGTATAATATTTATATATTTAAAATAAATGTGCGTTAGAAAGAATTTAATGATTTTTAGATAACCTAAAGATAAAAAGTTTAGGTATCCTGATGGTAGAGTAACATTTTGCTAAATTATTTATGTTGGGTTACTAGGCTCTGGGGGTCAGGTTTTGATTTTTGAATTATTTTAGGATATTGACGAACTCCTGCCAGAAGTAAAATGAACAGAGGTAAAATGAAGATTTTGAATTTTTTAAAAAATTAAGGGGAGGATTTTGGCATGAATTTTCAGCACATTTTGGACTTCAAGGTGCGAAAAAAATTCATTCTTCA
>CAZVGY010000258.1:0-1863 GCA_964627015.1 uncultured Desulfobacteraceae bacterium | reverse complement strand
AGCCTTTTGGTTTATCTTCCAATTTCTCGCTGATCCTATTCAACACATCACCAACAGACGTTTCTGTTGATTCAAATACTTCATTGCCAGTGTGTTTGTGGTGTGGAGAAGTCGAAATGCCTGACCAATGATTTGCATTGTCCCAACGACAGATCAAATTTCCAGAGGTATCTGTCCAATGATAGGCATACTTTCTCTCTTTGTTTTCAAAAACATATTCTTTTATGAAGAGCTTCGAGTCGTTCGTGAACGTTACTTGCGCCTTAAACCGAAGCATCTCTCCTTCTTGCTCATACAAGGAGACATGGAAAGATTTAATTAAACGTTCGTACCTGGCGATTAGATCAAGCATATTCCAATTCCCGTTTCAGTCTCACAAGTCTATCAATCGCCTCTTTTGCAAAGCGCCAGTCTAAGTAATCGTCATCTTCCGTAAATACCTCTTCATTTTGCAACCCTTCAACTTTTGCCTGAAACGCCTTGAAGGCCATATGATATTTGGCCTCAAAACGCTTGTTCTCCGCCTCATATTTCTCAATTCTGGCCATAAGCATAAGCGAAGCCTGGTTTTTGATAAAGGATTTCAAATCCTTAAAGCCAAGCTGAGTAACGATTGACTCTGACCTTTCTGCAAATTTTATATCTAAAGAAGTATCCATTTTACCTCCTCCTCTAAAACGCTTTATATCTTCTTTTTTTATCAATACGGGGGGACTAACGGGCTGGGGGATGCCCATTTGGAATTCAGTAACTCAATGTTTTTTTGGTACGGATTTCGTTACTGCTGGGGGACGCTGTTGCTTTTGTTGCTTTATTCAGATTTCACGGCCCCTTTTTATCGAACGAAGGACATTTGTTCGTCCTATTCCAACCTGCCCGCCAGTGCCAGGCGTTGGCAGGCGGGGATATCTCGCCACATCAGCCGCTGAATGCCCTGTCTCTTCTACTGCCAAATATGAAACCAATGCCCTCGCCTCAACAATCTTTTTTTGTCTGCTTCCTGAACATATCAACTCTGGTTCAAGACCCAATCTCCCTGCCACAAACTCAATCAATTCCTCAATAGGCCGTTTAGGTTTATATTTCTTTTTAAGCAGCCTCTCTGATTCCTGGAGTACTGCGCCAACAAAACCACCACTACCGAGTACACGCTGGTCTGATAATTCACGGTTTTCTTTGTCCTTTGGCGACAAAACAGAAGTGTCACCACCAGCGCTACGAACAAGACCTCCTCCCTGCAATTCCGGCCGCCTGCCATGCTTTATCCCTTTTTCCACAAATGCCCGATAATGTTGCCGGGCGTCATTTAGAGTACTTCCAAAATGGCGTAAGACCTCGTCAACTGTCTTTTCTGCAAGATACTTATCTTCTTCAATAGCAGGAGGAATTTCCGGAACCAGAGGATTCTTTTGTTTTCCTATCAGAACGCTGTGACCTGTCCATGGATATTTATCAAGGGCTTTCAGATCTTCGACCAGTCTTGCTCTGAGTGGATTCAGATGAATATAGCGAGTCAGTTCCAGCAGGTAAGTGTCTTCTTCACAGACAACTGATTTATAACGATTCTGGAAAAGATGTCCGCTCCGCCGGTGGCGAATGTTGAATGTTATTGCATATCCGGTCATGAGCCGGCGCATGACGGTGCTGAGCGGGGTAGGGCCGGTACGTAATAAAATGTGGAAGTGGTTCGGAATAAGCGCCCACGCATAGCACTGGGTCTGAGTATCCTCAAGGATCAAGGCCAGACGTTCAAGAAAGGATGAACGGTCCTGATCGTCCATGAAAATTTTTCTTCGTTCTATTCCCCGGGCCATTACGTGCTGCAGTAAACCGGGGGCATCAAGTCTGGCTTGTCGCGGCATA
>CAZVGY010000257.1:0-1912 GCA_964627015.1 uncultured Desulfobacteraceae bacterium | reverse complement strand
GCAACTTGTTCGGAGGCATCCTCTCCGGGCAGCTCTACGGCAGCCTGGCCCGCGATATGCAGCGCCCCGACATCATGTGGATCATCTTCGCGATTTTAGGCCTCTTCACCGCCTTTACCCTGATCCTGTACGACCGCCTGATCATCAGGAAGATGAAGGAGGGGAAGGAGATGGTGTAGGGTGGCGGAAAATGGAAAAATGGAATAATGGAAAGATGGAAAAAAATCGCGCAGGGATCGGGCTTCGTCCCGATCCGGGGAATCTACATCCATTTTGCCACCAGAATAAATTCTGGTGCCCAGTTTGTGGCTTGAGAAGTCGCTGAAGCGACTGGTGTCATGCTCTGCTGCCATTGGCTTCAGCCAATTTGCGCTTTGATGTTGGGCATCGGATTTCAATCCGGTGCTGAATGGGAATTGCACAGGTGCTGGGATTTATGCCGACCCGAAAAGGTAGTGGGGCAGCCCCAAAGGTCTTACGACTTGCTGCCGCTGATCCCCGTAATCGGGGTCGCCCCTGACGCCGGTGGGAGGCGGACAGGTCATCAAGGGGCTTTACGGCCATTCATGCTTGTCCAGAAGACGATCAGACAGGAATGTCTAACCTCCCCAGGTGATGTTAGATTTGGTGTGTAAGATTTATAAGGAGCTGACTATGGAAAGATTAATCGGAAAAGATAGTGCTGAGATCGTCAGACTCAGAATGAGGCGATTAAGAAGTCCTGCACTTTGCCGCCGAATTTTAGAAAGAAAAGCTAATAAATCAGGTATTACTACTATAGATGATCAACTACTGAATAAGAAGGCAGAAGGTCTATCAGCCGCCGTAGACAGCGCACTCGGATATCTTGAAACAAAGGCTTCGGATTTGAACTCAAGAGTCTTGTCCCGATATTATGGATTGATGCAACTGACTATTGCCGAGCAGGTAGGTTCTTTGGAAAACGATAATGACTTGGCAACAATTCAGAGTTACTCCGAAAAAGGACACGGTCTTTATACTATTAATAACAAAGAGGATTCCTTCCCAGGTGGTTTTTATGTCTATATCACGAAAAGCGGTTATTTTTCGAGTTATGCAGCAGTCCGTAAGATTGATACTGACTCATTTACATTCAAAAAAAGGCAAGGGACATTTAGGAGAGAGGATATTGAGAAATACGTCTCTCTAATTGATCTGTTCAGAAGAATACCTGAGCTAAAAGAACAGATTCCTGAGTACTTTGACCAGGAGCCTTTGTGTTTTATGGTCAGGGATGAAGGCAAAAAGGCAGAGTTCGATAAAAGATTTGAAGAAGAAATAGATGCCAATCGACTTGAGGGTAGCTCTCAAATTTCAGGCATGAATCACGAATATATACAAATTTATCCTCAAACAGACAAATTGACTCTTGAGCAAATCCGCGAGTACAAGTGGCCGTTCGATGGAATTGTTGAAGCAGAAAATATCATTGAGCAAAAGAAATATTTTGTTGGCAGACTATACTACAATACCGACCCATTCGAAGTAAAAAAAGGAATCTTCTATAGCTCAGATTATAGCTTGCTGTGTTATATGATTCCGCTTTTTCGAACCATTGAAGATCCAATTCTCGTAAACCTGATGCTCACCTATGCTCTAAGCATAGTGGTTAGATACATGCCTGATACATGGTTTAGGATTTTGAAAGGGGATTTGAATCATTTGGGATCACTTATTGAATATTATATGTCTGTTTTTGATCGGGTTATACAAATCCGATTACTTTCTAGAATTACCGGTGAATCAATCTATATTTTGAGCTCTGATCGCTCATATGCATCACCAGATAATAAATGATTTAAATCCGTGTTAACGTTTGCAAAATTAAGTAGGTCGGATTCTCCGAATCCGACATAAATACTTGAGGTTCCATTCTGGCACCTCAAATCCA
>CAZVGY010000256.1:0-1926 GCA_964627015.1 uncultured Desulfobacteraceae bacterium | reverse complement strand
AAAGACTCCGAATAAAGGATATCGCCCAGTTGGTAATGGAATCAGCCTTTGCTGAAAATTAGATCTGCAGCACATATGAAGATGGTCATACTAGCGTTTTTGGAAGAAAAATTGGCAGCCTGAATATAGATAGTGTATAAGCTTATCATTATGAATTTATAAACGGTGAAAATCGGGTTCTTAATTAAAAATTCAAGGAGGAAAAAATGGACAAGGTTCTTTATGAAAAAAAAGGGGCGATCGCTTATATAACACTGAACAGGCCAAAGGCCTTTAATTCAGTTGATTGGGAAATGGTAGAGTTCATGGACGAAATGTGGGAGGACTTCAAAGACGACGATAACTTGAGTGTAGCAATAATGACCGGTAACGGTGGCAATTTCTGTGCTGGATTTGATATCAAAAACATGGTGGGAAGAGTGACCGAAGGCCCCTTCAATTACAGAAGATCCGCTATTCACGGTGATAAAAACTGCAGCCCGCTGTCACATCGCGTATATAAGCCGATAATAGCTGCAGTAGATGGAAACGTCAATGGCACCGGCCTGTATTTCATGCTTGCTGCGGATATAAGGCTTGCTACCAAAGAAGCTGTTATGGGAATGGGAGAAGTAAGGATAAATTTCCCTGTGGAATTCACAGGCATCCTTCCCAGATTCATGCCCTTTGGACTGGCTTCCGAAATGCTCATAACAGGCAAAAATGTCCCTGCACAGAGATTCTATGACCTGGGTCTGATTAGTGCTATTGTAGAACGTGATGAACTTATGAACGAAGCTGAAAAAGCTGCAAAACAGGTCCTTCAGGGAGGCCCTCTCTCTATATGTGCTATGAAACAACTCCTTCATGACGGCTTTGACATGGATTATGAAAGCATCGTCAAGTATGAAGATGCGGTTGTATCTCCTGTGGTTAATTCAGAGGATACCAAAGAGGCGATTACAGCGTTTGTCGAAAAAAGAAAGCCGGTATGGAAAAAGAAGTAGGGACAATTTCCCTGGCAACCTTTGGATTGGTCTTATGTCTTATAAAGTATTAAAATCGAATAACCGCCTAATAAAAAATTTAGACATAGGACCAATCATAAATAATCAAATTAACAAAGGGTGATTTTTTATCCAGTCGCTCAAACTAACAGGAGATAAAAATGGCAGAAAAAGAGTTCGATTGGAAAAAATTCCAGGAGCACAATAAGTATACAGACGAGGAGATGGAAATCTTTAAAGCAGATCCTCGACGGGCTAAGGCGGCACCAAAGATTTTTTCCAAAGAAATAGGAAAGAAAACCCTGGTTTTCGAAGTTGTCGAGTCTCACGGCTGCACTGTAGGGATGAAGCCCGGTGACAAACTTGTCTTTAATGGACTTGGAGCCCTTAATACAAAAGAAAGTTCCAGGTGGTGTGCACAGGCACTGGATGGGATAGGCGGAGTCGCCACCATGATCCAGGACAGATTTGTGTCGGGTCTTGATCTCAATGACACTACCTATGAATATATCTCCTGTGGAGATGTCGGTGCCAAACGCGGATGGGGCCAGGTTATAATGAGGTATTACGTAAGAGATGAATCTTGAAAAAACCAACTTAACTGTAACCCATCCCAGAATATAACTTCAAAATTTGGTTGGATCGCCACGGAATTGCAGGAAAAAAAGATGGGCCTAAACTATAAAGTTATTTGTTAAGTTTAACATATAACAGACTGTCATAACGTTTAATTCACAGAGGTTAATAATGGCAGAAGAAAAAAAAGAAGACCACCCTCTTTACCAAGAGATGTGTAACCTTTTGGGCTCGGAACACGTTACAAAAGAGGAGTTTGCCAGAAGGGCATATACACGCGGACCAATCCATGCATACGGCGCAGGGGTCAGAGGGAAAACCCCCGGCATAGTGGCAAGGCCCGGGACTACTGAAGAAGTCGCGG
>CAZVGY010000255.1:0-1979 GCA_964627015.1 uncultured Desulfobacteraceae bacterium | reverse complement strand
TCTCGCAGCGTGTGCAGTCAGATATGATTTCCAGTACTGTTATCAGTTCTGATTTATTTAAAATGTTCATACCGTTTGAGTTCAGGGGCCAGCGGGGATTAACGACTTGTGTGTGATTATTTGTTGTAATACTAGTAAGTTATTTTCTTTGAAGGCGCATATGAATAAGAGCAACTTGATTTCCTTGTTTATCTTTTCTTTCTTCTATCTGGTATGGGGAAAAACCTAATTTTGGGTAGAAGAGTAGACCAGCGACATTTTGATTGAAGCAGGATACGATTACTTCAATGGCTTGATGTTTAAGGAATGCAATATTGATCATTTGTTCGATAAGGTATTTTCCCGTACCAACTCCACGGGCAAACGGTGCAACGATTACATTGCCGATATAACAACTGCCACCCATTTTCCAACGATAGAAATTTGCAAAACCGACAACTTTACCATTAAGCTCTACTACTGTAGGATCAGATCGATCCTTGATCGCCTCTATAAACAATTGAGGATTCAATGGATATGATGCCTTTGGGGATATGAAAAACAATTCATCTTGGTTCTGCGGGAAAGTACAAATTGTTGGAATATCATTTGCTTTTGCAGGTCTATGAGTGAATGTCATATTTTTTTACTCTTCGATAAAGAGTCTCATTAAATCTGAAGCAGGTTTGAAGCCAAATTTTTCATAAATTGGCCTTCCTGCATCACTCGCACCTAACAGTACTCGCTTCATGCCATTGACTTTACAATAATGAATAGCCTTTTTAAGTATGATATTTGCATAGTGTTGTTTACGGCTACTTGGTTCAGTATAAAGACTGTGAAAAAAGGCTAATTTGTGTGATAAGTCAGCAGGAGTTGGGACAAAATTACAAATTGTGATAGCTCCACTTGCGACAATTCTATTTCCTTCTTTTATCACCCAAGACTTGCAGGTATTATCAACAAATTGTTCTTTCAATTTTTCAGTATATGCTTTTTCAAGTGCATCTAATTTTCTTTACTTAGCCATTCCCCTTTTTTCTCCGATATTTCTTTGAACATTTCCCGATGGTGATTTGCCAAGGTTTTTATATCGCCGAGCGTCGCATCGAAAAGAACTATATTTTTGTTTTCTATAGGTTTCATTCATTGTTGTCCTGCAATAATTCTTATTTGGTTTTCACACATAACTTGAGATTATATAGCTTGTCATTAAACCCATAATATCGACAATGGAACAGCAAAGTAGGGTCTGTTGCCATCACCAAACGGCAATAATCTTGAGCCGGTATAAAAAACAAGACCACACTTGAACTGGTTTCCTGTCAGCTCGGCAAACTTTTGGAGTCCCTTGAAATCACCGCTGCGTATCGTACTGGAAGCCTTTACTTCAATGCCAATCAAACGATTATCCTCCTGTTCCAGAACGATATCCACTTCATTTTTTCTTTTGTCACGGAAATGATAGATATTCATGGTTTCTTCCGACCATGCAAGGTGTTTGAAACATTCCATGACCACAAAATTTTCCAGCATTCCACCGTAATAAATCGAATCCAGAAGCTGTTCTTTTTTCTTTAACCCTAGAAGGTAGCAGGCTAGCCCTGTGTCAACCATATGCATTTTGGCCATACCGATGGTTTGTCGTTTGGCTCTGTTTTTTATATAAGGATGAATACGTTTGATGATAAACATCCATTCCAGGGCTTCAATGTATGATTTGACGACCTTGTCGTTTTGACCAAGATCATTGGCAACACTTGCGTATTTCAGCAGGTTCCCGCTTAAGCCGGCCAGGTACGGGATGAGTGATTCGAGTTTGGTATGATAATCACCTTTTGCTGAATAAATAGATTCAAAATCCTTAAATAAACGCCCGTGCAGATATGATTTATACCATATTTGTTTTGTGCGGAATCCTTTGTCCTGTATCTCAGGATACCCACCATCAATCAAAGCCTGTGCTATTTGTTCCCGGCTGAGTAAAGGAAGATTGTCCG
>CAZVGY010000254.1:0-1983 GCA_964627015.1 uncultured Desulfobacteraceae bacterium | reverse complement strand
CACCGGCCTTTCACGCCGGCAACACCGGTTCAAATCCGGTTGGGGACGCCAAAGTTTAACAATGAGGCTACTTGCCACAGCAAGTAGCCTTTTTTATCGGCATCTTTCAGCACTTCCCCTGGACGTCTTAACTTTCCCGGTAGAACGACATCTCGCCTCGCCGGATTGTGCATCCCGTCGAAACCAAAGATCCTGACAAACGGTCACGTTATCGACATCAGTAAAATCCGGCAACTATAACCATAAACAACTTCTTCTTCATCCTGTCTTCTTTCTGCTCTTGAACCTATACATAACGCCATAAATATTTGCGCATAGTATTGATTTATGTTATCCTATACTGAAAAAATAAGGAGGGCAGCAGCTATGCGCAAATTGGAGATTCAAGATGCTGACATTATGCGAATTGCAATCCAGCAGGAAATCCTGAGATCCGAAGAATCCCGTTATGACCATCGCCTTCATGGTGTGCTTCTTGTATGTTCTGGATTTACCTGTGGAGAGGTTGCCCAAATCTTCGGCCGGAGTCGTAGAACAGTGCAGTACTGGGTCCGTCGATTTGAACAAAGTGGATTCGCCGGACTTCAGGAAACACCGCGTCCTGGACGACCAGGTGCTGTGGACGATGTTTTGCGGGAAAGGATCGGACAAGATCTCCGTCAATCTCCTCTTGCATTTGGTTATTCTCAGAACCTCTGGGATGGAAAGCTGCTTAGTCATCACTTGGCCAAAAAGTATGGTGTTAAACTCGGTATTCGGCAATGCCAAAGACTATTTCACCAATTGGGATTCCGTCTCAGAAAACCACGCCCCGTCATTGCTGGAGCCGACCCTGAAGCCCAGGAACAATATAAAAAAACTCCGCCGTCTAGCCAAAAGAAACGATCTTGATTTATGGTTCGAGGATGAATGTCACTTCCAACAGCACGGCTCCAGGTGTGCCATGTGGGTTCCACCAGAAGACACCGACCCGTTCGTTTTACAAGAGCCCACAAGAAAGGGCTTAGGGGTTTTCGGTGCCGTCTGCGCAGCTGATGGAAGACTGAGCATCGCACAAGCTGACAGTTTTTGCGCAGAGACATTTCTTGATTTCCTCAAGCAGCTTTTCCGCCGCCGGAGAAAGGGGCATAAAATGGTTATTATTCTCGATAATGCCCGCTGGCACCATGCCAAGGCCATAGAGCCTTGGGTAAAAGAACGTCGCAAATATCTCCTTCTTGACTTTCTGCCCCCATACAGTCCAGAGCTGAACTGTATTGAGAGAGTATGGAAATTGACTCGTCGACTTCGTACCCACAATCAATATTTCTCACGACTGGAAGATCTCGTTGAAACTGTTTTTGATCAATTTAGATGCTGGCAAAAACCAAATCATCAACTTCAACGATTATGCGCAATTATTTAAGACGTTCTGTATAATAAAGATCTTCAGGTATCGTAGCTGATGAATTTTTCCCAGAATTCTTTGTCTTTGTCCTGCCAATCTACTCCAAAATGTGACTGGCAGTAAGAGGAAAACCTATCAAGCCAGCGGTTCCATGTGCTTTTGTTTTTTTGTTTTGCCTCTAGGACATCACATAAAAAAGAGACAATATTTACCATTTCGTCCTTTGGAATATAGAAAGCTGCCCCCTTTTTATAAGATTTAACGATGTGATCCGGGCTCAAGGCATGGGCGGTCAGCATTATCGTTGTTATATCCCTATCAATAGCGATTTCCAGCAGCTTGTAACCATTAACCCCCATGATGTCGAGTATCAGCAGGTCAAAACTCTCGTTTTCGAGAGCCTCTTTCGCGCTTTCAAAGCCGGTCGCCTTGGATAGACGGCACATGGGCAACAGCCCTTCAAGGGTATCCAAAACGTCGGGTTCATCATCAACCGCAAGAATTTTTTTGCCTTCCAATATTTTTTCTCGAGACATAAGGACTCTCCACCAAACATTTTTGGTTCATCCGGTTAATGAGTACCTTTGAGTATGGAG
>CAZVGY010000253.1:0-2069 GCA_964627015.1 uncultured Desulfobacteraceae bacterium | reverse complement strand
GCCTGATCCCCTCGTTTATAGCACGGTAATAACCAACCGTACTCTCCCAGCTCATCCCACCGAGTAACCCTATAGTTTTCATAACAACTTTCCCAACAAATCCCATCTACCTCATGCCAATCCCGCTTACGTACTGATCCCGCATCCCAATTGATGTGGACAAGCCGGGAGGGAGATTCCTATAATCGTACCACTTTTGGATCTTCCGGTATATTGACCACCCGCCACTGCTGCTCATCTACGTCAAAATCAGCAATCTTGTTGATGTCCATCTTCAGGTAACGTCCTTTCCCCTCAACAGCAACTACGCCATCCGGCAAAATTATTTCACCGCATCCTTTAAAAAATCTCTTACCATCCTCTATTATCCTAGCAAGTACCCGTACTTCCTTATCCAAGGGAATCGGTTTCCTGAGTCGCATGGAAAACTCAACTGTAACACCCCATATATTGTCTGCATGGGAAATCATGATTGCCCTGCCGATGGACTCATCCAGGATTGCTGCCGCAAGGCCGCCATGCAGACGACCGGGATAGCCCTGGTGTTCAGCTGCAGGTTGAAAAACGGCAAGCAGTTCACCTGTTTCAAGTTCATAAAAGTAGCTTTTCAAACCAAAGCTGTTATCTAGGCCACAACCAAAACACATCTTGGAATTTGGCTGCTTGGAGGTAATCTTTATTTCTTTCATAACATCACTTTTGGAAGTTGCCAGTAAGCTCTTAAACAGACGTTGACACTATCATAGAGAATAAGCGAAAAAACAATATTTCAAGGCGACCAATTGCCAAATTAACATATGATCGGGTGCTCTACATCATCAACTTCTATAAAATTTTAAAAATAATAATATTTCCTTCCGTAGCCTTCAGCTGTGAAAATCGGGTTATAGAAGAGAAAAAAGATGTGAAGAAATATAAAAATTTATTGACAGCAATGATTATTTTTGGGATATTTTGAAAAAGTATGATTTATTTTGACAAAGTTTGGCTTATTCAAAATCAACTAATACTATTGACTATTTCTCTATGAATCGAAAAATGCGCATTTTCCCAGAACGTCGCCGAGCAAAGATACTTGAAATTATACGAAGAAATGAATCTGCTTCGGTAAAAGAGCTTTCGGAACAAATTGGAGCATCAAACTCTACGATTCATCGCGATTTAATAGAGCTGAAAAAGCAAGGGTTCATTGAGAAGAGTTACGGTGGCGCGATTTCAATGAAATCGGTTTCAACGACCTTCGAACCTGATCATGAAATTGCATCCGAAATTGCCCGTGAACAAAAAGTTGCCATTGGAAAAATGGCATATAAACAACTCAGTAATGGGCAAAGCGTCATATTCGATTCAAGTTCCACAGTTTTCGAGGCTGCACGCTACGTTGTAGAAAAGGGATTAGCGATTACCGCTGTAACGAACGACATAAAAATTGCCGGGATGCTATCCAAATCATCAGCAGTAAATTTACTCATGGTAGGGGGAGTACTGAGACCAAGGTCCAATACTATTTTAGGAGAACCAGGACTCTCCTTTCTCGGAGATCTCAATGTCGACATGGCCCTGATTGGCGTTCATGCTGTTGGTAATAATAAACTCAGTGATACATCTGTTGATGTTGTCTCGATGAAACGTCTTATGACCAAGGCTGCCAAAAGGACAATTATTCTTGCTGATTCCAGCAAGTTTGGCGAATCAGCTTTTTATAATATCTGCGACATTAAAGATGTTGATGAGATCATAACAGATAAGGGTATTACGAAAAAGCAGCGAAAAAAACTTGAAGAGCAAGAAGTTCGTGTATTCGTAGCAAAGAGTTAATCGAGCAGAAACATGATCGAAAAATTATTGGCTCCTACTACATCAGGATCTAGTCCCTTATTCTTCTCAGTGCAGCATGTCAAAATAATTCAATGATCACTAACTAATACAAGACCGAATGCATATTCATCTACATGGCCCTCTGGAAAAAATAGCTCAAAAGGAGATTCAAATAAATGTAAAGAGGGCAATCACTTTAAGGGAGCCTTGAAAAATAAGCGAACCAGAATTATCTGGTTTTAATTGAGAAT
>CAZVGY010000252.1:0-2096 GCA_964627015.1 uncultured Desulfobacteraceae bacterium | reverse complement strand
GTTCGCACCTCCATAAAAACCGGTAACCCTCGCTCTTTCAAGAACGCAATTGTCAGATTAAGTCTGAACTAGCCCAACTTACACATCAGGATTAGAAGGATCATGCAGAATTACCGTCGGTAGCCCCTGCTCGTTATCCTCTTTAAAAAATCCAAGATGCTTGGCAAGATCACCCAGGGCTTTTAATTTATCATAGGTTTTGATTTTCTTGATGTAGTTAACATCATCACCGGTCCCAACCATAATAGCATCTATACCTGCTAAAGCTGCCCTGGCATCGCCGCTCATTTTGTGGACCGGCAAGAGTTGGCCATCTTTATTAAAGAATATACCGAAATCAAGAAAGGCGAGTCTGGCATATTCCCTGATTAATCTGTCCTGATCAATCTGCGATCGTTCCGCCATAGCTTCCCGTAACTTTCTAATTCTTGTTGAAATCTTGTTGTTGTCCAGATTGGCCTTTGCATTCCTGTTGATAGTTGTCGGTTTCATTTTTCCCGTGGCATAAGCCTTTCTGTACGCCTCAGTAGCATTACCCGATAATAGGTATTCCTGAACAAATTTCTCTTGTTTGGGTGTTAAATGTTTTGAAGCCATTTTTCTCTTCCTCTTTTTTGCGTGTTGCAATCAGTCGTTATTAGTGATCGACCCGGTGCACTGATTATGTAATATGACGCCCGCCTTAACAGGTTTCCCTGGTTTTGCATCTGGTTGGCAGATGGTGCAGAAATAACCGCCCCGGGAACCGTGAATGAAGTATCTACCGTGGCATATCGGACAGGGTTTTAAGAGTGGCTCGGTTGGTATTTGGTCAAGTAAGAGATAAATAATTTCGGCCTTGTACCGTTTGACTAATTGCCGAATAGAATCGGTTAAGTTCTTTCCCTTTAAACTACCGTCGATCAATGCAAGTTGACCACCCTCCGAATTGATCTTTTTGATAACCTGTTCAGCATTCATTCGAAATCCTCCCAATGATCGGTTTTACTGTCAGATGAATCCAGTTCCCGCTGGTACTGTGCGTTGATTGTTCGGCGTTGTTTTTGATTAACGAATCGCCAGCCGGATAACGGTTGAAATTTGCAGGAAGGTGTTATTTGAAAATCTATCTCCTTGCCCTGTGGTTTCGATCTGAAGTCAACAGGCTCCTTAACCTTGACCAGCTTGGCAATCATGCCGTATTGCTCGTTACTGTCCAGGTTGATGACAAGCCGGGGCTTTGCTATTGTCTGTGCACCCCCGATGGCAAACTTCCTATCCGGTGGCTTCTGCATGGCAATAATGGCAATACCTGTGGCCAGTTGTTCATGGATTTGGCTGATTAAATGCGGGGCTTCGAAAAAGTCTTCGGTTATGTCCAAGTAGTCGATGAATGTAAGACCATCCTGCAGAACCAACTGATGGAACAGTCTGCTGCGTTCCTTGAACCCTACTTGCTTAGTCCATTCTGCTATTGACCTTGTGCCGAAAGAAGTGAGCCTGGACCGGAGCTCACTTGCTGACATTTCACAATTCAAGTAGTTGATGTTTTTTTGATGGACATTTGGTTGAGTGGTTTCGAGGTCTACTCTTTCCTCTTTTTTTTTAAAAAGAGTAGAGGGGTATCTCCCACTTAGCACGTTGTCTAAAATAGAAAGCAAAAAAGCAGTTTTTCCTGCATTGCTGGTTCCAGCGATCAGGATAATTGAGCCTGGATAAACGTTTGCCATGTCTGAAATATCCAATGGTAACGGCAAATTAACAGGATCTCCGACCTCCCCGTCAATATCCATGTCTGGAGTATCAGATTCAACGACCTCCCAACTGCTCATTTCATGCTCTATCTTCTTGATTTTCCGCTTATTCCTTAAGTTGTTCAACTCTACGTACACACACTGTTTTTCTGCCCTGCTTGTAGCACAAACATATGAAATTACTTCGTTTGTTTTGAACTTTCCCGATCCATCTTCAATAAACTCTCTTACCATGGGTGCAATAGGCTTGTTTTGCGTAGGGGCTGCACAGTAATTGCTATGTTCATGCTGAGTGTGGCTTAGTGGCGCTAAGTTTTGCTTAGTTTTGCTATGCGGATCTCTCGAAAATAGCGGTTCATCCCC
>CAZVGY010000251.1:0-2134 GCA_964627015.1 uncultured Desulfobacteraceae bacterium | reverse complement strand
TGAATTCACAGCATTTCCCCCTTATTTCTTTCAACTAAATTGGAGATGATCCATAGCTTTTAACTTGTTAATATAACTTGTTTTGAAGCACCAAAAAAACAAGTATAATAAAATGCTATGGTAGCTGATTGAGTCTAGGGACAAGGAAAACAGATTTCTTCGTGTTCTTTATTGTGAATGGACAGGAGATATTTATTTAATTTTCCTGATTTGGAGTCAAATATTCAACCAGTATCTGTTAGGAAATGTATATTCATCAGGCTTGGCGATTGCCGGGCCGTAGAATAAAGCGAACTATAATACCAAGACTGGTGAAAATGGAGACTGTATGAACGAAATAAATTCAACAGACCAGGCGCAATATAAATTAATCCTTCGCGGATTGACCCATCAGGACTATCCGCAGATCAAACGTATCATGGACAGGGTTTATAGGGATATCGGCGGCGCCTGGGAACCGAATGAGTATGCCGCTTTAATTGACAATTTCCAGGAAGGGCAGATTTGTATCGAAGATAATGGCGTCGTAGTCGCCGCCGCTCTCGCAATACTGGTTAACGCCGAGGAGTTCGAGAGTCGGCACACATACGAGGATGTGGTGGATAAGGGGAGGATGTCAGGTCATGACCCTGATGGAAATACCCTGTATGGGGTGGATGTGTTTGTAGATCCGGATTATCGGGGTTTGCGCCTTGGCAGGCGGTTATATGACGCGCGGAAGGAGCTTTGTGAAAAGCTAAATTTGAAAGGCATTATTTTCGGTGGCCGCATTCCCGGCTACGCCGAATATGCGGACCTAATGAGCCCGTCGGCTTACATCCAAAAAGTTAAAGCCAATGAGATTTATGATCCAGTCCTGTCTTTCCAGCTTTCCAATGATTTTCACATCAAGAAGGTAATGAAGAATTACTTGCCGGAGGATACCAGGTCTGATTCATACGGCGTATTGATGGAGTGGAATAATATCTATTACGAAAAACGCCAGAAATTGTTTGGTGGCAGAAAATCCTTTCCGCGTATCGGGGTCGTTCAGTGGCAGATGCGTCTATTCGCTGACCTGGAAGATTTTTTGTACCAGGCGGAATTTTTCGTTGATGCCGTGGCCGGCTATAATTCAGATCTGGTATTGTTTCCGGAGCTTCTCAACGCTCCTCTGCTCAAAAACTTCAATCAGGAAAACCCGGCCGAGGCCATGCGCTCTCTTACAGAATATACCGAGGATATCCGTACTGCCTTCGTGAACATGGCGATTACTTACAACATTAATATTGTTACGGGGAGCATGCCCCGGCTCAAGGATGATTCGCTCTACAACGTATCTTTTCTGTGTCGTCGGGACGGGACTTGGGATGCTCAATACAAGCTGCACATCACACCAGACGAAGCCCAGTACTGGGGGCTTAGGGGAGGCGATGAAATCAGGATATTTGATACCGATATCGGCAAGATCGGCATCCTCATCTGTTACGACGTGGAATTCCCTGAGCTCTCCAGATACCTGGCTGACAAGGGGATGACGCTTCTACTGGTTCCCTACCTGGCTGACACAAAGAATGCCTACTTAAGGGTCAGAAGATGCGCTCAGGCCCGTGCTATTGAAAATGAATGTTACGTAGCGATTTCAGGAAGTGTCGGCAATTTGCCAAAGGTTAAGAACATGGACATACAATATTCCCAATCCGCTATCTTTACCCCTTCAGATTTTGCCTTTCCCCATGATGCCATTGCTGCGGAAGCCACGCCTAATACAGAGATGACCTTGATGGTGGACCTGGATCTTGATTTACTCAAAGAATTGCGACAACAGGGGAGTGTAAGGAACCTGCAGAGCAGGCGGAAGGAATTGTACGAGGTAATCTGGAAGCCGTCCCCTAGTAAAAGCGGAAATTAGTCAGACCTATAATCCGGGAGGTCAGGTTTTCGATAATTTGCTCCATGGGCCCTCAACAAGTGTAACTGGCTAATTTTTTTGATGTCAAAGCAGTTGGAACGAATAATGGGAACAGGCATTAACACCTTATACAGAAGGAGACAGCCTGCGATAGGGAAGCAAAAGGTCCATTAAATTATGAATTAATTTTTTGGGTCTTGACTAGAACAGGGGGTTTTCCCTGAACATTTTTAGTAACATTTT
>CAZVGY010000250.1:0-2212 GCA_964627015.1 uncultured Desulfobacteraceae bacterium | reverse complement strand
TTGGAGAGACAGCCATTCTTTCCGTTAAATGCCAGAAATCACCCATTCCGGAGTGATCCCAATAGATTTCTCCGGATTCAGCGTCATCGAAAAATCCAGCCACTGTGTCGACCATTAGTGGGAAGCTATCTGAATATATTATTCCATCTGGAAGTTCCATATCTATATGCAACCATCCCATGTAGCCTATAGGTGTTTCCTCTGAGATCTGCACAGTGTAGGGGGTCAGGGGCTCCACTGCTTGCCCCACGGGGATACTGTCATAGCTGGCATCCGAGGATATAACTATAAAGTATGGATCATCACTGCTAATGTGCCCTGTGGCACTTGGTGCATCAGATTTTCCTTTGTTCTTGAGAGCTATGAACAGATTTACTTCTTCACCTGGTTCTGGTAAATAATCGCCGTTTCCGCCTTCAGTATCGTCGACCCTGAAACGCTCGAAAGCAAGGGCCGGATTTGGATTTACCCAGACCCACGCTGCCTGGTAGACCTCCTTATTTGAATCATTCTGGACAAAAACCACAACCTGACAGTTGGCGTCATTCCATGAGGGAGATATTGTAAATGTTTCTGTATCGATTACTGTTGCGCACGATTCTATGGTGACAGTAACTCCATACACAGTTGGAAAGAAATCCCTCATTACCTGATTATGAACCGTCTCGCCATTTGGAGCTGCATAAATTATATCAGATTCCGTGACGCAAAGGCGGAGCTTTACATTGGAATAAGTGTTTGAAGTTTCGTTAGTTATTGTTACTATTACCTGTCCTTCCCTTGTCTGGGTGTTGTACTCCAGATCAAGGTCAATTGTTAGAGGGCTCGGATCGTTCAATTCGTTCTGGATGTATGTTTGCCACGCTGTATAATTGGCACCACCATCAATTATTCCATCGAATATACAATGGGGGACTCCACTTATACCATAATAGTTTATTCTGTTCTGATTCTCTACTGGATTTGCTTGATAAAAGGGGTCATTGGATGCTGGCCACCAGGCATGATACCGTATAATGACAAGCCTATCCCCAAAATATTCGTAGAGTTCGTCTAATTCGGCATCTGCATTAGGGCAATAGGGACACCCTGTATTTGTGGCCATCTCGGCGAGAACATACCTGTCTGCAGCCTGTAATTGGATTGAAGCAAAGAGCAGACACATAACAATAGTTCCAACAATTTTCATAAGCTATACCTCCTCTTAAAATAAGCTGATCTTTAATGTCTCTTTCGAAAGATTGAACAAATGAACTGTTGTTTTTGTAGATTGTTCCTTATCTTCTGTGCGAGATAGAAATACATTTAGGGTTTAGTATCATTTTAGTTCCCTCTGATCAGTGGAGTCTTCATTTTCCTTCAAGAGTGATAGAATTAGTTCTTCCAGTTTCTCTTTTTCCCGGGGATTATAGCCCACGTGGGTGTAAACGATTTTCCCCTCTTGATCTACAACAAAGAGAGTCGGGAGAGCCATCACTTTGTAAAGAATTTTGACTTCTTTCTCGGGATCAAGGAGGATAGGAAAACTCCATTCTTTCGACGACACAAGGGATTTTATCCGAGATATCTTATCCGGCGAATCTACCGTAATAGCAAGTACTTGAAGGCCACTGTCTGCATATTGGGCGTAGAGCTTTTGAAGCATATCGAGCGCTTTACTACAGGGTTTACACCAAGTGGCCCAGAAATCTATAATGATCAATCCATTCCCAAGCAGGCTGTCTAATGTTACTGAATTACCTTCCAGATCCTTCAGTGTGAAAGGTGGAGCCTTTTTGGCTTTTTCAGCTCGTGTTATTGAAACGAGGAGGACTAAAAGAAATGGAATAAGTGTATACTTTAGCTTCATGGGAGTGATTTTAATGACATAAAAGAGGAGAGTCAACTTTTAAAATCTGCAAGCTGAGACACTGTTTAAACTTGCAAAATTTTAAGGCAATTTTTTTATTTTTCTTTGTATATTTTCTGCTTCCCTTTTAATTTGTGAAGGCGTAAGGAAGAATAAAAAGTTTTTGCTTGAAAAGGAAGATAGTTATCCCCAATAATTCAGGTGGAACACTGAATAGAAGGAGGATTTTTAAAGGTTGTGTGTATTTAATTGTGTCCATGTGGATCTGGGGAGGCAGGAATGTGTTGACGAAAAGCCTCTGCATAGAAAAAAATACCTCCTGGGCGAGAAAAAGGCAAAACCCAGGAGGTGAAAAATATGGAA
>CAZVGY010000249.1:0-2213 GCA_964627015.1 uncultured Desulfobacteraceae bacterium | reverse complement strand
ATTGAAACTTATCTAATTGTTCCTGTAGTCTTTTCCTTTCTTCCTCAGGTTGCACTAATGGTAAGAGCTTGAGGGCGATTGAAACATAATTCTAGGCTCTTGCTTTCCTGCTGGATATTCGTTGCACTAATGGTAAGAGCTTGAGGGCGATTGAAACGCCCAACAAGCATCGTAAGTGCATGTGCAGTTTCTAGTTGCACTAATGGTAAGAGCTTGAGGGCGATTGAAACAGTGCTTGGCCATATGTATCCTTCATTTTTGAAAGTTGCACTAATGGTAAGAGCTTGAGGGCGATTGAAACACCCCTACTCGCAACATAACACCCTCTCTACTGCCTGTTGCACTAATGGTAAGAGCTTGAGGGCGATTGAAACTGCCTGGTTGTGGAGCTGAAGGTGGGACTAGAAAAGAGTTGCACTAATGGTAAGAGCCTGAGGGTGATTGAAACGGGTCAACTATTTTGACTACTTCAGTTGCCATTTATATTGCACTAACGGTAAGAGTCTGAGGACGATTGAGCTAAAACTTACGTATCGCCGAAATAAAGGAGAGGGTAGATGCATAAAAGGTTAGCCCAAGAGGTATCAGGCGTTACATTTGCGAAAACACGTTATTATCAGCGCAGCTTATTTTCAGACAAACTAGAACCTATTCCTATTGAGGTCAACCAGGAACCACAAGACGAAGAACTCAGAGTTGATGAAGGTATCTTATTGATAAAAACTGATAGCCTTTCTCAGTTAATGGTATCTGGCTATGGACTGAAACTCAGCAAGAAAAGAGAGCGATTACTTGTTAAAAAAGAAAACAAGGTTATCTATGAATTTCCATTTTTTAGACTAAGCGAAGTAGCAATATGTTCAAGAGGCATAAGTATTACCTCTGATTTAATAATTGAGCTTTGCAAAAGAGGTATTTATATAAACTTTTTAGAAGGCAATGGCAGACCCTTTGCCTTAATTACATCACCCTTGCTCACTGCCACAGTTAAATCCAGAAGGCAGCAGTTTGAAGCTCTGGGAGACAAAAGAGGTTTTATTCTCACGAAAAAGATAGTGGGGGCGAAGTTAGCAAACCAGAGGGGACTTCTTCTCTATTTCGGCAAATATATGAAAAAGACAGATAGTGCAGCATTTCAAGAAATTGAGGAAATAGCCGGGAGATTACTTGCTTTAAAGAAGTCTATATTAAAGTTAAAAGGGAACAATGTTGAAGAAAAACGATCTGAATTTTTGGGTATAGAGGGAGTTGCTTCAAAACTTTACTGGGAGGGCGTTAAGCGAGTTGTTTTAAAGAGAGTGGAATTCCTTGGCCGGATTCATCGGGGCGCAACCGATGTTTTCAATCCCATGCTAAATTATGGATACGGCATACTTTACTCCGTAGTATGGGGAGCCATTGCTACAGCTGGCCTGGAGCCATTTGCAGGATTTTTACACGTAGATAGACCTGGTAAACCTTCTTTGGTCCTTGATCTTATAGAGGAATTCAGACAGCCTGTTGTGGACAGAACAGTAATTTCACTCATAAACTTGGGTGAGGTTAATGTCCAGAAGTCGGGTATGCTTGATAAGAGCACTCGGGATATTCTCGGAGAAAAAATTATAAACAGGTTGGAGCATAAAGAAACGCATAATGGACGGAAGTATCAACTCCGTTCCATTATCCAGATGCAGGCCAGACGTATAGCTGCATTTTTGAGAGGAGAAAGGGAATATAAACCATTCAGGTTTAGATGGTGAAATTTTACCACGAAACAGCTCTTTATGTCTTCTATGATATCGAAAGTGACCGGCTCAGGTCAGAAATTGCTGAAATCTGCAAGGATTATGGTCTTACCCGCGTCCAACTGAGTGGTTTTTTTGGTTACTTAAGTCGGAGTAAAAGGGAAGAACTTTGGTTGAGATTCAAGCATGTCCTACAGGATCAAAAAGGTAAAATACTTATTCAGCCTATTTGTGAAAGAGACTTAAAGACCAGGATTGAACTTATTAATGAATGACAAGTCTGTTCCTTTGAGGGTCGCAGATTTGAAACAATATCTTTACTGTCCACGAAAGGTCTATTTTACCTATGTGATGCCCATAGAAAAGAAGCCTACTTTTAAAATGAATTATGGTAAAATAATGGAAGAGAAAATCATAGATATAGGAAAAAATTTGAAAGAATATGATGCGATAGATACAGGATTATTTTTCTTTACTGAAGAAATA
>CAZVGY010000248.1:0-2228 GCA_964627015.1 uncultured Desulfobacteraceae bacterium | reverse complement strand
AAAATGTTACTAAAAATGTTCAGGGAAAACCCCCTGTTCTAGTCAAGACCCTTATTTTTTTATGGCGTGAAATCTGTGTGTTTCGGGGAATTTACCCATTTAAAAATATTATAAAATATTTATACCACAAGGAATGAAGCCTCGCAAGTGTTCGATTGTATCTCTCAAACTTTTAATAAGCAATCCCGGACAGTTTTAAAGGAAACGCCAGCGTGATGCCGTATCTTTTTGAAGGTCTGAGGAATCGGGCTTTCCGGATTATTTGCAGGGGGTTTAAAAATGATCTTGGGCCTATTTTACGTCAGGGGTCTTTGACAAAAAAGGTTTGACTCATGAGATGTCCTGTGCTAGCGTAATTTTGAAATGAATGATAGTTCATTCATGCTTGTTGACTTCCTTTGCCCGCCTTTCAGATCCACTGGAATTTTGATCGGCCATTACAACAGTCAAGTAACAAAGCAGCTTTGTTTGCTTGGGTGGCCAAAGGCCCCCGGTTTTGGATTTTGCTGTGCTTTAATTAGGCCGCTGACCGGGACGCAGGCAATAGGGGTTAAAAGAGCTGAGGGGCATCCTGATGCCGGGACCGCCTTATATGGTTCTGACGATACAGGCCTCTATAGTGATGCGCATATATCTATTCGCAGTGATTAAGAAAAAATAATATACAAGGAGTTATAATAATGGCTGAAAACAGAATTTTTTCAGGTGGCGAATTTTTGATCACAGATGTGGCCCCTGATGAGGTATTTACCCCCGAGGATTTTTCAGAAGAGCACAAGATGATCTTTGAGACTACAAAGGATTTTATTTTAAAAGAGATTGAACCCCACATGGATGCGATCGAGACCAAAGATGTCGATCTAGTTCTGGAATTAATGGCCAAGACCGGCGAACTGGGCCTGTTGGGAACAGATGTGCCTGAGGATTGCGGTGGAATGGGTTTGGATAAAGTAAGCACTACTATCGTAACCGAGGCGTTTGGGCCGGTAGGATCCTTTGGAGCTGTCCATTCTGCTCATACAGGAATAGGAACCCTGCCTATAGTGTATTTCGGCGATGAGGAACAAAAAAAGAAATATCTGCCCAAACTGGCGTCGGGGGAGTGGGTAGGTGCATACTGTCTTACAGAATCCGGTTCAGGATCAGATGCCTTGAATGCCAAGACAAAGGCTGTTCTTTCAGAAGATGGTAAACACTATATACTGAATGGTGAAAAAATGTTTATTACCAATGCCGGTTATGCCACAACCTTTGTGGTTTATGCAAAGGTGGATGGTAAGGCATTTACGGGGTTTATCGTTGAAAAAGATTTCCCTGGCGTGTCCACCGGCGCAGAAGAGAAAAAGATGGGAATGCACGGCTCTTCCACGAGACCGGTAATATTAGAGGATGCAAGAATACCTGTTGAAAACGTTCTTTTTGAGGTTGGGAAGGGTCATAAGATAGCTTTTAATATACTGAACATTGGTCGATGGAAATTAGGGGCCTCAGGTATGGGCGCCAGCAAGGCCTGTGTGACCAGTGCGGTCAAGTATGCCAATGGCCGTATTCAGTTCGGGGTTCCAATCAGCTCTTTCGGTATGGTGAAGACTAAGCTGGCGAATATGGCCATTCGTACCTATATGTGCGACAGCATGATGTATAGACTGGCAGGAATGTTTGACGATAAGCTCTCTACCCTGGATGCCGAGGCCAAGAAGAAGGGCGCTGAGAACGCAAAGGCAATAGAGGAATATGCCACCGAATGTTCAATAACCAAGGTCTATGGTTCGGAGTGTTATGATTTTTGTGCGGACGAATATGTTCAGACCTTAGGCGGTTACGGCTATTGCGCTGAGTATCCAGCAGAAAGGTTCTACCGCGATTCCAGAATAAACAGGATCTGGGAAGGAACCAACGAGATCAACAGGACACTCGTCCCGGGAACCATGGTCAAGAGAGCCATGGCAGGCACTCTGGACCTGCTGGGGCCGGCCAAGGAAGTTGCCGAGGAAGTAAGAAAGGATGCTCCTTATTTCGAAGTGCTTGGTGATAACCCTCTTGCACTTCAGGCGAGAATGGTTAAGATGTGTAAAAAAGTGGCCCTTATGCTGTTGGGCGGGGCTTTTCAGAAGTTTCAGAAAAGTTTTGCCAAAGAGCAAGAAGTGGTTTCTAAAATCGCTGATATCATAATATGTATTAGTCAAGGACTTCCCGGACAGTCAGTTCCTCTCCGGAGTTGATGGTTA
>CAZVGY010000247.1:0-2297 GCA_964627015.1 uncultured Desulfobacteraceae bacterium | reverse complement strand
ACCTGGCCGTCTTTCATCATTTTGATCTCCTGCACGGCTTCCCGGCCAAAGGCCCGGAGCTGTGCGTTGATTGCCTCAACCTGTTGTGTAATGGTCAATTTTTTGTTTTCGTCATCAGACATTGTTGTTTCCTCCTGAAATATGGGAGAGAAACAACACTTCCCCTGTCAGGAGTATGCGTTTCACTCCCGGTTATGGGTGTTGGTGATAATTAAAATTCCTTAAATCAAATGCCGGGCAGAAGACAAAAAAACTATGTGAAAAGATCTACGTAGAACTTATCTGCCGGACATAAAGTAGGGGAAAGTAAGGGAAGCAGGAATTCAAGATAGAATTCTGCTGTCGGGGTGTCACATCTTGCTGCAGAAAGGGAAGTTCGCTGCTGCGATTAAACTGTTTTCAGACAGACGAAGAACGTGACCGGTGTAACCTAAGATACAAGGGTAGTTCTCAAAAAGAAAACCCAGCTATTTCCCTGCGAGAGGGATTACTTGTATGAAACAAGTGGAATATTAACTATATATTTCTACCTGATGATGAAAAAAGCAAGGAAAAAATACTATCCTGACTATGGCCCCTTAGTAATGATTCGGTAGAATTCCTGATCATCGGATAGCTGATACTCTGCTAGATCTTCAAGTTTATTGTTCACTCATTGCCAACTTGGCAGCAAGAGCAGCAAAAATAGCTGCAAATGATCGTTGCAGGCGGATACGCAACAATGAGGAGCCCATAAAATATCTGCTTACCACACTGGCGAGAAATCCATACAACAAAAATATGATTAATGTCATCGCCATAAATACAGCACTTAGTATCAGCATTTGCTGTGCCGGGTGATTTCCGTCCGGTGATATAAACAGCGGTAGAAAAGCCAAAAAGAATATCGAAAGTTTCGGGTTAAGTATGTTGAGGAGAAAACCTTTAAATAATATTTGCGGAATACCGAATTTTTTACCAGGATTGTTTAGTTCAAATGCACCTGTCTCGCGCCACATTGACCATGCAAGATAAAGCAGATAGATAGCTCCGGAGAACTTAAGAACCTGAAAAGCACGAGCACTCATGTGAAGAATGGCGGACAATCCTAATATACTGGCAGTCAAGTGTGGTATAATTCCGACCGTGCATCCGCATGCTGCAGCAATGCTAGCCCTCCAGCCAAGGAAAAGACCTGTTGAGACAGTATAAATAACGCCTGTTCCAGGAATGAGGACAACAACAAGTGATGTTAAAATAAATTCTGTACTCAACATTTTCTTCTCCATTTTGTTAGCACAACAGATCAAACGGTAGAGCTACGTGATGACGGATGGTTGCTGACACTTTGTAAAGATGCATACATTTTTTGAACATTGCTATCGGCTTTCTGCCGTCCTTGTTTAGTGTCGTTTACAATTCGACAAATGCTGCCAGATCGGAAATCGAATTAAAAAGAAAATCCGGTTTTGATGCGGTCAGTTCTTCCATGGTGCCGTAACCATAGCTCACGCCTACGGTCATTATTCTGTTCGTTTTTCCGCCAATGATATCATGAGACCTGTCACCAACAATGAGAGTTTGTTTGGTAGCAAGGTTTTCTGTATCGAGAATATGAGCTACAAGTTCACCTTTATCCGATAAGTGTCCATTAAGTTCACTGCCATAAATCGCATCGAAGAATGGTGTAAGACTGAAGTGGTCAAGAATTTGTTTTGCAAACACTCTGGGTTTGGAGGTTGCCAGAAAGACATGGATTTCTGCTTCTTTTATTCTTCGAAGGGATGGAATAACTTCGGGGTAGATAATGTTTTCGAACAGTCCTTTTTCAGAGAATCGTTTCCGATAATGATATATTGCCCTATCTAGCAGTATCTCATCTTTTGTATTCAAAAGTAGAGTGAATGTTCCTCGAAGAGGTGGTCCAATGCACCACTCAAGCCGATCAGCAGGAGGAGGTGTTGTGTTCAGTTGATTGAGGGCGTATTGGATACAGCGTGTTATACCATTTTTTGGATCTGTAAGCGTACCATCCAAATCAAATAAGATATTTGATAACATTATTTCTATTCACCACATAAGAACACTCAGACCCGGGAAATCGGGCATTGCTAGAGAAGTAGAGCCCGACATGATTAAGCGCCCTGTTTTAGAGAACGCCAAATTACCAGCATACGTGCAAGAAATAACCCACTGAAACAGCCATAAAAAAAGCTGACAGTACTGATGAATTTAATGCTGCCAGCGACGGGAAGTTCGCGTGCCAAAACTACTCCGACCATGTATTTAGTGAAAAAAATAGCCATCATCAAGAGTAA
>CAZVGY010000246.1:0-2307 GCA_964627015.1 uncultured Desulfobacteraceae bacterium | reverse complement strand
TGTGATTTACAAAGGTGCGGCTAATTCGCTGTTGAAAAAGCAGGAGGATTTTAAGCCGAAAGAGGAAGAAAAGGTAAAAACCTAAAGAGAATTTTCTAATCCGCAGGGAACCGCTTCGCTTCATTCCCTGCGGGAACGCAAAAATCTTATCCCCCTCTTTTTCGGGGGATTTTCGTTTTGATATTATTGGTCTCACCTGAAGTGAGAAGAGTCCTTCTAAATATTTGGAAATTGTCATTCCGGACGGGCTTTAGCCCGATCCGGAATCGAGGTGGGGATGTAGCGCAACTGTTCTTATTACTGTATGAGATACTATTTTAATATTTTTGAAGTTGCGTCAGGTCTTTAGTCTACCGGAGTGGACGGAGACCTGGCGCTTTTTCTTGTCCATGAATAGAGGCTTAAACGGCGTGCAAATTTCTACAAAACTTATCTTCGTGCTTGACAATGACGGGGGGAGGGATTATATTTTATTGGAACAAGATGAGCGAGTACCCAGGCGGAGCATTGACCCAAGAAATGTCCAAAAACGCGAACACGGAGGTGAGAATAATGGATGAGAATCTGCAAATCCAGAATTCCTTTGATCACACCGGTCGAACTGTCGTTTTTCATGGAAATTGCCTTGAACTTCTCAAACAAATCCCTGACGAATCAATGCAGCTCATCGTAACCTCACCGCCTTATAATATTGGAAAGGAGTATGAAAAACGACTAAAGTTAGCGAAATACCTAGAGCAGCAGGCGACCGTTATCAAAGAATGTGTCCGCGTACTTAAGAGCACGGGAAATATCTGTTGGCAAGTTGGAAACTACGTGGATGGTGGTTCAATAATTCCTCTCGATACTGTTTTATATCCCATATTTAGAGACCTGGGACTTAAAATGAGAAATCGCATCATTTGGCATTTCGAGCACGGGTTACACTGCAGTAGGAGGTTCTCAGGCCGCTATGAAACGATAATCTGGTTCACAAAAACCGACAATTATAAATTCAATTTGGATCCTGTCCGAATCCCCCAAAAGTACCCCGGGAAAAAACATTTCAAAGGCCCCCAAGCTGGACAATACTCCAGTAATCCGCTAGGGAAGAATCCAGGTGACTTATGGATTATTCCAAATGTAAAGAGTAATCATGTTGAAAAAACTATTCATCCATGCCAATTCCCAGTAGAACTGATAGAGCGATTTGTTCTTTCAATGACAGACGACGACGACTGGGTGTTTGATCCTTTCCTCGGAGTAGGAACAACCATTGTGGCAGCTATAAGACACGGGCGAAGGGGAGTAGGCGCAGAGATTGTAAAGGATTATATTGAAATCGCAGAAAATAGAATCAAGCAGGAAATTAGCGGAACATTAAAAACACGACCTATGGGCAGACCCGTATTCAATCCGGAAAATGCGGGGCGCAGCTTGATTACGCCGCCTTGGAAGGGTATCAAGGAAAGACAACTAGTCCTGCTTGACCACGAGCCCAATAATGGAGTCGAGGATGGAAATCGCTGAGTTTTATTCACATCTCAATGGATTGGAATTCCTGTTGGTTCACAAGCCCAAATTGTGGGACGAGATAAGAGCTGTGGTTGATGCCGTGGACGCTAGGGCGTGTAAGGTCAAGGTGTCAAAAGAAAAGACCATGAGGGGAAAAGTTCTTTACAGCCCAGTGGCAATGAATTCTAACTTTAAGAAGCTTTTACGAAGAAAGAAGTGGGCTGAGAGCCGCGTGAGCTATTGGGTAACCAAGAGCGAGAAACTAATCCGGAAGACATTGTCAATGGATCCGAAGGCACAAAAAGAGGAAATCATCAATGCTGGCGAAATTCCCATCTTCAGTTACAATCAGACAGATTTCGTTAAAGAACGGGTTGCCCTGGAGGTACAATTTGGCAAGTATTCGTTCGTTGCCTATGATCTTTTCGTGAAGCATTTAGCTTTCTATGTGGGTGATAAGATTGATCTTGGAATTGAAATTCTACCGATGAAGGCTCTTCAGGCTGAGATGAGTTCGGGAGTGCCTTATTACGAGGGCGAGTTCTACAATGTGATTAGGCAGGGGCGAGGTGTTCCCGCAGTGCCACTGGTTTTGGTTGGAATTCTGCCGTAACGAAATGGTCTGGATGGCCCAGAGGAACGTCCCTACAGCAGATGGGGAGGTTAGACATTCTTGTCTGACAACTTACAACGCAACTGTTAGACAGGCAAGAGTGCCTGTCCTCCCCATGCGCGATCAATCCATGTGCTTGATGATCGCCTCCCCGAACTGGGAGCACTTCAGCTCCTGGATGTCGTCGTACCCCTCAGCGC
>CAZVGY010000245.1:0-2322 GCA_964627015.1 uncultured Desulfobacteraceae bacterium | reverse complement strand
TATCATACCCGACCGAGTGGACAGATACATATCGGGCTCAGAATTTTCTCGCAATAGACCCGATTTTTAATTCAGGAAAAACCGGTCTGCTGTATTGGAAAGATGTTTATAGAGAAATTCCGCCTGACAAGGAATTTTACTCTCAAGCCAAATCCTATGGCCTGGCAAATGGATTCTCCCACATCATCTCCAACCAACAAATATTTGGCCTGATGTCTGTTGCTGGAAAAGAGCTTGTCAATTCACCACGTAGCCGGGCTATTCTCAATAATCTTGCCCCACATCTTCATCAGCTTGTACTCTACCTTACACATCAAAAAGAGAAGACCAATCTGCCACGGTTAACGCCACGGGAACGAGAGGTACTGCTTTGGGCAATGGAAGGAAAATCGAATTGGGAAATATCGGTTGTTCTAGGGATTGGCCGGGAAAGTGTCAAAGGCCATATTGCAAACATCCTCCGCAAACTCAATGCGAGCAATCGTACCCATGCTGTCGCAATTGCTCTGCAGAATGATTTGCTTTTCCCTGCAGGAATACCGACAAAAAGCTATATGTCATAGAGCTGAATCTATTTCCAAGACTGGTTGATTCTAAAAAGATTCAACTCCTGTTTCTCCATATACCCCCTCCAAAGTTTCCAGAATTCCATAGAAACCTGACAGAAGAATATATGCCCCCCAGATGGGGGAGTTTTTTTCGGATAAATTCATTGTATTTTATGTCATTTTTAAAAACCACAATGGCAAGATGGGATCTAAGCATAGAGAAATAGCATCTCAAATACAAAAAGGTTTTTTAGCAAATTTACCGATTGCTGCGAGTGTTGGCGCATATGGAAGTGTGCTCGGTGTTCTTGCCGCCCAAAAAAATATTAGCTGGCTGGAATTGTTAATCATGAACCTTACGATATTTGCTGATCGGAGCATCTTTAAATCCGCTCTTTCAAGACTCATCTATGCTTCGAAAAGCAGTGATTATGCACTTTGTCGCTGACGAAAACTGGGCGGTCACTATGACTGAACAGCGAAAGGGCACAGCAACAGTATTGTTTTTGTTGGGTGGAGGATTATGCATTTTCTCAGTTTGGTGTTTGGGAACCTTATTTGGCCACCAAATGGGCGCATTTATTCAGAACCCTGAACTTTGGGCCTTTGATTTTGCGTTTACTGCAGTGTTTACAGCTTTTGCAGTCAATTTGTGGCAAGGCAAAACAGATATTCTGCCATGGCTAAGTGCTGCAGTGCTTGCAGTTATTTCCGAAAAATATCTACCGGGGAAATGGTATATTGTGATCGGTGGAATCGGCGGAGCTTTACTACAATTAATTAAGACCAGTGAGGCGGAAGAATAAAATGGCTGGCTCAATAAATACCACAGCAGCAATCATTGCTATTGCCGGTTCTGCACTGGTAACCTATTCCCTACGTTTGGGCGGGCTTCTTTTGTCTGAAAAGTTACCTCGCTCCAAAAAGTTTAAAAGGGTTATGGCAACTCTCCCTGGAACAATACTTGTGTCTCTCGTTGTCCCGGAGGTCGTTTCTGCTGGATTTTGGGGAGCTATTGCCGCATTATCTACTGCAATATGTGTCTGGAAAACCAAAAATGTGTTTGCCGCTATGTTGGTTGGAGTCGTTATTATTGCGACGTCCAGACAATTTGGCAAATGAAAAGCCAAGTGGTACTGCTGCTATGATTGCTCGAGAATGGAAAGCCAGGTGTCCACAGCACCAGAAGAAAGGATTTATAGAGTATCTGTATAACACCGGGATAAAAGAGAGTGCAAAAACCGATGGATACCAGGGAGCCCAAATTTTCGCACGAGAGTTTAATGATCAAGTGGAAATCACATTGATTACTTATTGGGAGTCAATGAACTCAATCAAGAGTTTTGCTGGTGATGATATCAGCCTGGCAAGATTGTACCCAGAAGATTACCGGTATGAACTGGAGCCTGATAATTTTGTCCTCCATTATGAGGTGGTGAAAAACATATGGTAAAAGAAGTAATTGTAATAACCGGCACATCAAGAGGGCTGGGATTTGCGCTGGCTGAATTATACCTTGAACAAGGGGCAACAGTCATTGGTGTGGCAAGGAACAGGCCATCAATTGAATCAGATACATACTTTCACCTGAGCAAATCCATTACGAATGATGATTTTCCATTGGTTCTGGAAACATTTCTCCGAAAACTGCGGATACAAAAAATTGATATTCTGATTAATAATGCAGGAGTGGACGATACCGGTGTCCATCTTTCAGAGCTTGATCCCTCACAAGTACTCAACCTGATAGATCTTCATTGTGTTGGAGCCCTGA
>CAZVGY010000244.1:0-2324 GCA_964627015.1 uncultured Desulfobacteraceae bacterium | reverse complement strand
AACCAATACTTATATTGTCAAATAGTATATTGCGGTCACATTCTCAGTCTATCCAAATATTAAGCTAAATAAATCTTATGAGTTCAAACTAATTCCAGATTGACCGCAATAAACTACTTGACATTCTTGCAAACTTTTTGTATATTCTTGTCAGTCAATTTCTTGCGTTTTCAACATTTTGGGAGTACTGAGATGAAAAAGACTGACAAAGATATCATCCTGTTTGAAGGCCCCAAGGGCGCTTTGCCGATTAAAACCGATGACATCGTTACGATGCGAATCGCCATGCTTTACGAAGGAAAATGCACAGGTATTGGACCTGCAAAGGCAGCAAAAAAATACGGCTACACCAGGCAGCGTTTTTATCAGCTTTATAACGCTTTTTTAGAGGGCGGCTCCGAAGCGCTTAAACCCGTAAAGCCCGGTCCAAAGACAAACTATGTGCGAACGGATAACGTTGTCAACCAAATTATCCGGCATCGTTTTCTCGATCCTGAGGCAAGCGCCGAAGTGATCGCGCAAAAATTGCGACAAACGGGCATCAAAATCAGCAAACGCAGTGTTGAGTTGACGATCACGGAGCAAGGCCTTCAAAAAAAAACATTTACAAGCTCCGCCCTAAAGACAAAGAACAAGATGTAGAGACGCATTTCACAAAAACACGCAAAGAAACGGTTTCGGTTACACCAGTTTCCGTCGAGCGCAGTGTCCGTGAAATGCTTGCTGAAAAAATTTCGGGAACCCATGTTGGTTTGTGGTTCCTTATTCCGGAACATTTACGTCTGGGCACATGGGATTTACTGCAAGCCTGGACAGGCTGTCATGATGTCAATGCGATTGCGCCGCGGCTGGCATTGCAGATGGTTCATGAATCTGCTCTTTGCGCCAATGGCATCCGTTATCAAAGGACACTGCGCCATAAGGGGTTTGAGACGCTCAATGGTTTACCATTCGTTGCCACAGACACGGCGATCCATCGTTTGTTGGACAGCCATACCATGGCTGAGGCAGAATCCTTACAACTGGCTTTGGGACAATTACGCCAAGCTGAAGGACATTACCAGGGGAAATATGTCCTGCTCGATCCGCACCGCATTTATACCTGGAGCAGACGGGATATGCAGCCTAAAAAATCCCACAGGCGAGATGCTGTTTCCCGTAAAGTTGCCCAAACGTTTTTCTCGATTGATGGCGAGTCTGGACAGCCATTCGGATTCGGTATGGGTTCTTCAGCGATCACCATCACCCAGGCCACACTGCCATTGGTAGAAACAATGGAGTCTATACTTCCGGATTCTGCCCTTTTTATTGCCGATGCCGAACACTGTGTGTCTGGCATATTAAATATGTTTTTAATTCACCCAAGGTTTACTTGTTTAATACCGGCACCACGACATAAAAAATTATTAGAGCATTGTGCCACCTTGAAATTCACCCCGCTATGGGCTGGTTATGCAACTGCTGAAAGTGTACACCAATTACAAGATCAGCATAAACCGATGCGACTCGTTGTCCAAAGAACCGGAGAGCGAGAACAGGATTTTGACTATAAACCGTTCATGACAACAAGCACATTACCGGCAGACGAGTTGATGACGTTTATCTTTCCCGAACGCTGGAAAATCGAAGAATTTTTCAATACTGAAGGTGCCCTTGGCTGGAAGCGGGCTGCAACGCTTAATCTCCATATTCGGTTTGGCAGGCTCTCAATGGCGCTCATCGCGCAAGCGGTTCTCCATCAACTTCGCCAAAAGCTTCCAAAGGATATTCAGAATTGGACCGCCGAAAGTATTGGACAGAAATTTTTCAAAGGAATCGATGGAGATATCAGAGTGAAACAGGACACAATTTTGGTTACATGCTATAATGCACCAGAACCACAGTTTCTCAAAGAACAATATGAAAATTTACCACAGAAACTTGAAGCCGAAAATATCGATCCAAGAGTTCCATGGCTGTATAACTTTAAAGTCGATTTCCGCTTTAAGTAAAAAGTGTCAAATAAACTGTATCTGAAAAATCGCTGATTCCATCAGCGTCTGGAGACGCCTCCTACATCTCTTTTCAGGGTAGAAGGAGGATGTTTTCTACAAAATTGGCATTTTTCGACAGAATATTTACAATTCTTCGATCATTGTCTCGGTCAGCTCAAGCGCAAACCGCAGTTTTAGATCCCGCAGGGGCAAAGGGAGATTGCCTACTGATGCCCCGGCTTCCAGGCTGAACAGTCCCTCATAGTCGATCTCCCTCAGGGCATTTATCACTGCCTTCCAGTCTACTTTTCCCTCGAACGGAAGCAGGTGCTGTTCCTCGGAGTCTGTGGG
>CAZVGY010000243.1:0-2376 GCA_964627015.1 uncultured Desulfobacteraceae bacterium | reverse complement strand
GCTTTCTGGATAATCGTTCTTAGCATGGTGTCCGTTATTATTAAACCACTTCATATATTTAGGTCAGTCATAAAGACGTTTTTCTAACTCTGAGTATGACATCACCGCCTACCAATTTTTCTGAAATTACAGCCCCATTGTTGTGTGATACAACCTTCTTGATTTTATCAAGCTTGTCGCGTTCAAGTATGAACTGGAATGATTCTCCCTCGGGTAAGATTCTGAGACATAGACCTACGTCCAGATATGCCTTTCAGCAATCACCCCTGTAGTCGATTAATTCATCAGGGATTTTCATCGTTTTTCCTTTTTTGAAATAGTGATTAGAAAATCAAGCATGGCCCTGGACAAAGGAGAAGGTATTCTCCTTCTGTCTCTTATCAGGTAAAAACTGCGGCTCATTTTGAGGGCTTTCAGTTGCAGGCTTTTGAGTATCCCTGCCTTAAGTTCCGTATCCAATGCCCTTGACGAAAGAATAGATATGCCCAGGCCGGATTTGATTCCTTCCTTAACCGCGGTGGAACTCCCGAAACAGGCCACCACATTCAGAGAGGCCGCTTTATTGGACCCGGAAGCCCTGAAATAATTGTTTATTATCTCCAGGGTTCCTGATCCTGCTTCTCTTATTATAAAGGGCTGATCAGAAATTTCTTCAATGGTAACGGTTTTTCTATTTGCCCATTTATGATTGGCCGGTATGGCAAGGACCAGTTCATCTTGCCATAGTTCATATTGGATGATGTTTTTGTGAGAAGACTTAGACCCGACTACTCCCAGCTCAAGATCTCCTTTTAGAACAAGTCCTTCTATCTCACTGGTGTCGGCCACCTTTAATGTAACGGATACGAGTGGATATTTTTCATGGAAGCCCCCGATAATTTCAGGGAGTATGTACTCGCCTGGAATAGTGCTTCCGCCTATATTGATTGCTCCCTTCTTTATTCCAAGAAAATTCTGCATTTCCAGACATGCTGTACTTTTCATATCCATGAGAAGTACAGCATGTTTATAAAGAAGTTCTCCAGCCCTGGTGGGGAGTACCTGTCTTCCGAGACGGTCTAATAATTTAACCCCGATACTGCTTTCAAGATTAGCTATTCTTTCGCTTACAGAGGCCTGTGCAAGAAATACTTGGTCAGCCGCCTTTGAAAAACTTCCCAATTCTACTACCCTTCGAAAGATTTCCAGCTGGCGCAGGTCGAAGTCAATAGTATTTTTCTTTTTCAAAACCTATCCTTTCATAATATCCGCAGCCAAATATTGAGATTGGGACGTAATAACTTATATATAAGCAAACCAAAAGCTTTCAATATCTTTGAAGTTGCTTTTTACCTCTTCTTGTCCTGCCACTATCTCTCCATGACCAGGAAGGAGATATTCCACGTCCAGCTGTGATATTTTTCTTATGCTTTTTTTAAGAGCCTCTCCGTCTCCGCCAGGCAGGTCGGTTCTTCCGACTCCCTGATTAAAGACAAGATCCCCGGAAAAAAGGACTTTTTTGTCCGGCCAGTAAAGACATACGGAATTAGGTGAATGACCGGGGGTGTTAATAACTTGCAGCTCCAAATCACCGATTTTCAGGTTACCTTCTTTTAGTAAGATGTCAGGCTCAAAGCCCGGAACACCGAACACTTCACCAAAGTTAGGGACTAATTGTCTTATAAAATTTATCTCGCCCTCAGGAATAGCTATAAGAGCAGGGAGGGAAGCAAATTTTTTTATCCCCTCCATATGATCCGGGTGACCGTGGGTTATTATTACAAGGTCAATATCTGCGGAAGAGAGAGACAAGTCTGACAGTCCATGCTCTACGTGATTAAAAAGATGATAGTGCCCAGGATCGACCAGGATTTTCTTTTCGCTATTTATAAGATAGGTGTTACAGTTGTTTTCATTGGGGTTGAGCCATATAAAGCCATGTATGTCATCAATTATCTTCATTAAATTACCTATGTTTTTTGTTTTAGTCTTATAAAGGTTATCCAAAAATTTAAGAAAATCCGGTTTTTCTTATTAATAATGTTTCCGCAGTATGTTTTTGTAAAACATGAAAGGATTTTTCAAAACACAGAATAAAAATACTAGAAATGCATTCATAGCTTGTCAAGGGCTAAAAGCCTCCATAGGGATTGATAAGTGATTGATTCGATGTATATCCTATTTTATTATTAATTATGTATGACCGGAGACACATTCAGACTTGTTTTACCGGTATGTTAAATTTTGGTGACCTGATCTTAGATTCTCTATCGTAATAAAAATAGATTAGCTGCCTTAACCTCTTCATAATTTTTTAAAAGTCGTTCCAATATGGCTTAAAATTATTTAGGGGCTTAGGAAGCAAAAAATTAAATTGGCTTTTTTCTAAGCATAGTT
>CAZVGY010000242.1:0-2424 GCA_964627015.1 uncultured Desulfobacteraceae bacterium | reverse complement strand
TCAGGGCTCCAACACAATGAAGATCTATCAGGTTGAGTACTTGTGAGGGATCAAGTTCTGAAAGATGGACACCTGAATCGTCCACGCCTGCATTATTAATCAGAATATCAATTTTTTGTATCCGCAGTTTGCGGAGAAATGTTTCCAGGGCCAATGGAAAATCATCATCAGTAATGGATTTGCTCAGGTGAAAGTATTCATCTGATTCAATTGATGGCCTGTTCCTTGCTACACCAATGACCGTTGCCCCTTGTTCAAGGTATAATTCAGCAAGCGCAAATCCCAGTCCCCTTGATGTGCCGGTTATTACAATTACTTCTTTTTCCATATGTTTTCCTGCACCTCATAATGGAGGACAAAATCATCGGAGTCCAGTTCATACTGGTAATCTTCTGGGTACAATCTTGCCAGGCTGATGTCATCGCCAGCAAAACCTTTGATTGAGTTCATTGAATCCCAATAAGTAATCAATGTGATCTCCACTTGATCATTAAACTCTCGTGCAAAAATTTGGGCTCCTTGGTATCCATCGGTTTCTGCACTCTCTTTTATCCTAGTTTTATACAGATACTCTATAAAACCTTTTTTTCGATGATGCGGACACCTGGTTTTCCATTCACGAGCAATCATAGCAGCAGTACCACTTGGCTTTTCATTTGCCAAATTGTCTGGACGTCGCAATAATAACGACTCCAACCAACATAGCGGCAAACACATTTTTGGTTTTCCAGACACATATTGCAGTAGATAATGCGGCAATAGCTCCCCAAAATCCAGCAGAAACGACCTCCGGGACAACGAGAGACACAAGTATTGTTCCAGGGAGAGTTGCCATAACCCTTTTAAATCTTTTAGAGCGAGGTAACTTTTCAGACAAAAGAAGACCGCCTAAACGTAGGGAATAGGTTACCAGTGCAGAACCGGAAATGGCAATGATTGCTGCTGTAGTATTTATTGAGCCAGCCATTTTATTCTACCGCCTCACTGGTCTTAATTAATTGCAGTAAAGCTCCTCCGATTCCACCGATCACAATATACCATTTTCCCGGTAGATATTTTTCGGAAAGAACTGCAAGCACCGCAGCACCGAGCCAGGGCATAATATCTGTTTTTCCTTGCCAAAGATTCACTGCAAAAGCTGTAAACACAGCAGTAAACGCAAAATCAAAGGCCCAAAGTTCAGGATGCTGAACAAATGCTCCCATTTGGTGGCCGAATAAAGTTCCCAAACACCAAACTGAGAAAATACAAAATCCTCCGCCTAACAAAAACAATACTGTTGCTGTGCCCTTTCGCTGTTCAGTCATTGTGACCGCCCAGTTTTCGTCAGCGACAAAGTGCATAATCACTGTTTTTCGAAGCATAGAGGAGTCTTGAAAGAGCGGATTTAAAGATGCTCCAATCAGCAAATATCGTAAATTTATAACCATTACAGCAAAAATAATTTCCACTACAGGAAGATTGTCTCCCCACATATCAATCATGACAAATTGTGCTGAACCTGCAAATATCGTAAGGTTCATGATTAACAATTCGAGCCAGCTGATATTTTTCTGGGCGGCAAGAACGCCGAGCACACTTCCATATGCGCCAACACTGGCAGCAATCGGTAAATTTGCTAAAAACCCTTTTTGTATTTGAGATGCCATTTCTCTTTGCTTAAATCCTATTTTGCCATTGAGGTTTTTAGAAATGACATAAAATACAATGAATTTATCTGAAAAAAACTCCCCCATCTGGGGGGCGTATATTCTTCTGTCAGGTTTCTATGGAATTCTGGAAAAGTTTGGGGGGAATATATGGAGAAACAGGAGTTGAATCTCTTTAGAATCAACCGGTCTTGAAAACAGATTCAGCTCAATGAGATATCGCTTTTTGCCGGTATTCCTGCTGCAGGGAAAAGCAAATCATTCTGCAGGGCAATTGCGACAGCATGGGTACGATTGCTCGCATTGAGTTTGCGGAGGATATTTGCAATATGGCCTTTGACACTTTCTCGGCCAATCCCCAAAACAACCGATATCTCCCAGTTTGACTTTCCTTCCATTGCCCAAAGCAGTACCTCTCGTTCCCGTGGCGTTAACCGTGGCAGATTGGCCTTCTCTTTTTGATGTGTAAGGTAGAGTACAAGCTGATGAAGATGCGGGGCAATATTATTGAGAATAGCTTGGTTACGTGGTGAATTGATAAGCTCTTTTCCAGCAACAGACATCAGACCGAATATTTGCTGGTTTGAGATGATATGAGAGAATCCATTTGCCAGACCAAAGGATTTGGCTTGAGAGTAAAATTCCCGGTCAGGCGGAATTTCTCTATAAACATCTTTCCAATACAGCAGGCCGGTTTTTTCTGAAAGAATGATCGGGTCGATTGCGAGAAAATTCTGAGCCCGATATGTATCTGTCCACTCGGTCGGGTATGATA
>CAZVGY010000241.1:0-2462 GCA_964627015.1 uncultured Desulfobacteraceae bacterium | reverse complement strand
ACGAGAACTTAGACTAAAATTTAAGTCCTGTTCTAGTCAAGACCCTTTTTTTATTACTGTTATTTTTAAAAGAAATACATAATCGCACTTATTTACAGAGGAAACAGGTTCAGGCTAAGCGTATAAAAATGTTTAAAAAAAATTAGAAGGGAAAGGAGGAAAAAATGTTACCGATTAAAAAGATTTTGTGCTCTACCGACTTCAGTGAACCTTCCCATCTGGGGATTGAAGCGGCAAATGAACTGGCGATGAATTACTCAGCTGAACTTTTAATCATTAGCGTCATTATTCCACTCTATCCGGTGGGAGCTCCCGGAATTCCCCCGGCCTACAAAGTCGAGAATCACTACGAAGAAATGGAGCAATACACTTCGCGGAAAATGGAGCAATTAGAGAAAGAAAAAATCTCAACAGGCGTAAAAGTGCAGAAATTTATAGCCCATGGAAACGCGGCGGATGAAATTGTTAAACGGGCCGAGAGGGAAAAGGTTGATCTTATTGTAATCGCGACCCATGGATGGACAGGTTGGCGGAGATTCATATTCGGTTCGGTCACAGAAAAAGTGTTACGCCTTGCGACGTGTCCGGTCCTGGTAATACCGGAGCCGAAATAGGACGCTCTATACACTCTACTTCGCCCGAGCCTTCTATTCATACAAAAAAACGTTATGTTTGCCTTCAACAGGCCACGATTCCCTGGTGCTCTGTATGTGTAAGCGGTCTTAATCAGTATCCTATGTCAATAATTTCAAGAATAGTATCCGCCTGGCATTATCGGCATATAGAAATCAAAATCTTTAGGCCGATGATGCTGGCCTTTTCTGCATTCAAACCTCTTAAATTACCAGCACACAAAATTCTACCTTATCTCGCAAAACCCTGTTCAAAAGTCACATAAAGAATTCTGCAGGTAAACTATTTTTTCACTGCCTGAATATACAGGATATACCTGATTGAGAGATATTGCAGAATATATAATAAAAACAAAAGGAGGTGTTATGGGATTCTATAACATGGATAAAATTTTCCAGCCTGCCTCTGTTGCCGTTGTGGGAGCCAGCGAAACTCAGGGGAGCATCGGTCGGATTCTTATGGAAAACCTCACTGAAGGCGGGTTTGAAGGAAATATTATTCCTGTAAATCCCGGGCATTCCGAAATATTAGGGACCAGGTCCTATGAATCCCTGACTGTGGCAGAACAAAATGTAGATCTGGCCATAATCGCAACCCCAATTTCTACAGTACTCGGAATCATCGAGGAATGTGCTAAGACAGGCGTGGGAGGCGCAGTTGTTATCTCTGCCGGCGGAAGAGAAACTGGAGAGAAGGGAAGAAAGCTCGAAAAAGAGATTGATGAAAAGGCCCGTAAGGGAGGAGTCCGAATAATCGGACCCAATTGCATGGGTATTATATGCCCGGACCGAAAACTAAATGCCAGTTTTGCTGCTCATATGCCACTGGAGGGCTCAACAGCATTTATCTCACAGAGTGGAGCTATCTGTTCCGCCATGCTCGATCTTTCACTGAAAGAGAATATGGGGTTTAGATACTTTGTCAGCATCGGGTCCATGCTTGATGTGGATTTCGGTGATCTAATTGATTATCTGGGAAATGATCCCAAAGTAAAGAGCATCTTTCTATATATTGAGAGTCTGATCAATGTCAGGAAATTCATGAGTGCGGCGCGGGGAGTATCACGTGTTAAACCTATTGTAGTTCTGAAAGCGGGAAAAAGCGAAGCCGGGGCAAGTGCGGCGGCATCTCATACCGGTGCCCTTGCAGGAAAAGACCAGGTATATCAGGCAGCCTTCAGCCGGGCAGGAATAGCGCGCGTCGCCACTCTGGAAGGTTTTTTTGATTGCGCCGAGATGCTGGCAAAACAATCTCCGCCCTCAGGCCGACGCCTGGTCGTTATCACCAACGCCGGTGGTCCCGGAGTAATGGCCGCAGACGCTATAGAGGAATGTGGGCTGGAACTCAGTCCCCTGGATGAAAATACAATATCCAAGCTCAACGAAATACTGCCACCTCACTGGAGCCACGGAAACCCTATTGATATTCTCGGGGATGCTACACCTGAGAGGTATAAGCAAGTAACAGCGTGCTGTTTTGAAGCCAAAGAAATCGATGGGATGCTCATACTTGTAAACCCTCAAGCTATGACAGACCCATCAGAAGTAGCCCGTTTTCTTGCCAAAAGTCTTGCAGACAAACCATACCCGGTGTTCACGGTTTTGATGGGGGGAATGGATATTGAGGAAGGCCTCAAAATCTTAAATAAAGAGGGTATCCCCACGTATGAGTCTCCTGAGAGGGCGGTGCGTTCATTCGCGGTCTTGTTTGACTATGCTCGAAATCTGGATCTGCTCCAGGAAATTCCGCCAAGATTCATTCAGGACGTAAAAGTGGGCGGTGTAAAATTGTTTGTGTAAATTCTAACTGGGTATAAAAAAGGGCGCTTT
>CAZVGY010000240.1:0-2509 GCA_964627015.1 uncultured Desulfobacteraceae bacterium | reverse complement strand
GACGATGGGCGAACTTCCCGAACCGGAATTTACCCACAGATTTTCCTGACGAGCCGTTAAAATAGACTTTACACAGATGCTGTATAAAATCTCTCTTTGTGAAGCCTTAGAGGACTGGGGTTATTATGTCATAATGTCAGGATCAAGACTTTCTGTATTTATCCAATTTTCCAGAGTCTGGAAATTGTCTGAAATGCGATAATATGCCTGAAGATTGCGGCGCTCTATTCGGGTTAATGCTGTTCGCATTTTATAAAAGTACAAAGCGCCAAGACTCTGCTCAGCATTTGGTTTATGGGGTACGATTTGCCGCAAAATCAACTGGATTTCTTGCTCTGAATCAGACGCGGTAACCAATGCGAGCCACAAAATCTTGGCAATACCCAGAGCTCTTGCGTGCTGAGATGGCGAAATACAGGGGTTCGTCAAAGGGGACGAAAATTTCTTAAATAGACGCGGAATCTCGGTCTTTTTCAGCATACTGCTTTGTTTTTTCACTGGTTTATTCATGCAATGATCATAAACATGTGTTCATTTTAAATCAGGTTCTGCCCGTTTGTTTCGAATGAGCTTTCGTATTTCCTCACACGCAACGAACGAATTAGAAAACATCTATAGAAATTATCGATTCCTATCCGCAGCTGCTCCCAATGTGCGCCTGCCAACGTATGGGTCACCTGACGGTATGGAGCGCAGCGGAATACCGGTCAGGTGGAACCAATTGTTCGACGCTCAATTTCATTCAGCGCATCTACAACTTGAGGCGCTACATCTCGAACAAAATTTACTTGTGCCGAAGTAACCTTTTCACCGTGTATTGCTGGTGAACAGACTGAATATATCTCTCTTATAGCATGCGCTATTTTTGGATTTAGCAACTCCTCTTGAACAAGCATGTTTGACAATTTATGTATCGGCACAGCACGTCTTGGCGGCAAATCCATATGATAAGAGGCAATATTCCTTAATTTCTTTTCTATAGTATGTCGTGTTCTAAAAAGAAATTCAGTGTCTCCGTCCACATTAAAATTATCAGCTACAGTTGCATGTGTTGAGGTTATCCCCTCCTCCTGTATTGCCTCAGAGATAGCAGCCCTTATCCTCTGTTCCAAATCTGGCAATTGATCATCAGGAGGAGGTTCATGTGGAAAAGTGACATTTACATTACTTGTATTTGTAATAGTTGTTTGGATGTCGGCCTTAAACACGGCCAGCTGCCTTGATATATTATCTTTTAGATCATCTATAGCTTGCTTAAATTTTAATCCAAAGAATGATACTTCTTGAAATATTGGGACTAATAACAAAGCTACCAAGACTAAAAAAATAAAAATATCAACAGGAGCAGACCTTCCTTCTGCGATGGCAGGAAATCTAGAATAAAATAGCCAAGCCGTTAATCCAGTTATTAAAACCCACCATGATATTTTAAACCAAGTTGGTAGCTTCATATTTTCCTTTGTTGTCGAACGCCGCTCTTCAGCGGGTGCGGTTTTTTGCGATCCGCTGGAAGAGCATGGTTAGCTTTTAGCTTATTAATTTTGCTATATCACCTACTTCAGGATTCTCAAATGGTTCTTGAACACGGTCTCCAGGCTCTATAACTTCTTCTGTCGATGGCATTGTAAGCCCAATTAAAGTACCGCCGCCTCGCTTTTTTATAACCGTTCTTTTATCCTTTGACCGGACAAATTTATCAGATTCAATTGTTGCCATTCTTTCCTGAATATGAACAGGGCTTCCTGTTCCTTTTACTATCTCTAGTTTGCCTAAACTCTCTTTAGTTTCGGGATCAAATAATTCTTCATCCAATTTGTAAATTAAAAACCGAGTTTTATCGACGACTCCATCCTTTGAGCCCTTATTTATTACTACTCTGTAATCATCAATGACCTTAATAACTATACATTGGGCTAATTTATTTTCAGACATTCTTACTCCTCCAAGCTTAGTCTATTATATGGCAGCGATGTTTTAACGATAGATCTTTCTAGCAAATCATGAGGTTGTGGCTCATCAATGAATTTTTTAATTACTTTAACGGAAACAAGCTTATTTTCTTGAACATTTTGTACATACCCAAGAGCATACAAATCTTCATAATCGTCCATTTGAATATAAATTGATAACAGGGTGTTGAAAGGTATAGGAATGGTGGATTTTATTAAAAATACATCTCTGTCTTGATAGTATTTAACGACATTAATAGTTGAATCTAATTTTTTTGCCGAAGCTATTTCTATAATTATTCGTATGAAAATGATTGCAACTGTCGCAAATAGACAGACTAAAAGAATAAACCATTTGATAGAAATGCTTTGATTAACATCGATGAACAAGGTTACAATCGAAGAAACAAATCCTATTACGGCTATTAAAATGTACCCGCCTTTTTCACTTGTAACCTTTTTTGATAATTTTAAAGCTTCCATATTTTTTGTCCTAAATTCTGAAGCTAATCGCGGCGCTGACCCGCGAGCACGGTGGATGGTAGCAGGCTTTTTTTGCC
>CAZVGY010000239.1:0-2597 GCA_964627015.1 uncultured Desulfobacteraceae bacterium | reverse complement strand
AGATAATGAATACAACGCCCCAGACGTTACTTTCCATTATTATTGTCAGCTTCAACACTAAAGAAATGACCCTCGCTTGTCTTCAGTCGCTTTACCAGAATACATTCCTTGAAGACTTTGAGGTGATTGTGTTGGACAATAATTCATCAGATGGCAGTGCCGATGCTATAGAGCTAGAATTCCCATCTGTTAAACTGATTCGTAGCAATACTAATCATGGATTTGCTCTTGGTAATAATATTGCCATCCGCCAAGCCTGTTCTGAGTTTATTCTTTTATTGAACCCAGACACTTTAGTTCTTAATAAAGCAATTGATCACTTAATTGAATTTGCTAAACGCAATATGGGAGCGGGCATCTGGGGCGGTAAAACACTGTTTGCCGATAATAGTCTCAACCCCAACTCGTGCCATCAAAAGATGACTCTCTGGAATCAATTTTGTAGAGCTTTTGGACTCGCTAAATTATTTAAAAATAGTCCGGTCTTTGCCAGTGAACATTATGGGGGTTGGCAAAGAGACAGTGTCAGAGAAGTTGATATCGTATCCGGTTGCTTCTTGCTGACAACTTTAGCATTATGGCGGGAATTAGGTGGCTTTTCTGAGAAGTATTTTATGTATGGCGAGGAGAGTGATTTTTGTCTTAGAGCCAAAAAACAAAAGGGGTGTAGGCCTATGATTACACCTGATGCTTGCATCATACATTATGGAGGAGCCTCTGAACCTGTTCAGGTTGAGAAAAAAATCAAGCTTTTTGCTGGAAAAATAGATCTAATGAAAGATCATTGGTTCTGGTTAGCTGTGTATTTTGGACGTGGACTCTTCGTGTTTAGGGTGTTAAATAGAATGGCGGCCTATAAAATCAAGTCGTTGTTTAGTCGAGGCAAAAAACATTTATCTAACGAAAAAATGTATATTGTATGGTCTGAGTTAGCTCGGCGCCATAAAGAATGGTTGCACGGCTATTCAGGTCGAAAAGATTTTAAATAAGCACACATCTCATACCTTTTTATTAAGGAATTATTATGGAACAAAGACCAATTTTTCTTTGTGGGCCTTCCCGTTCGGGAACAGCGATGTTAAAATCTGCTTTAAACCTCCACGAAGCCGTCAGTATATGCGGTGAAACTCATTATTTTGATGATTTGAGGGTGGTACTCAAAAAAAAGCTTAATAGCCCGCTTTCGGAATCTGATAGAAACAGAACGATAAATTACTTTACAGCACTAAGCCATCGTCCATATGGTCATGGCGGAGATCCTGCAATGTCGACAATAGACAGTGAAAAGTTTGTTTCACTTGCCGACAGTCTAGGGGGAAAAGCCGATGATTTTTTTCAGGCTTATTGCCAACTTAATGCCATGAGTGATAATAAAAACATATGGGGCGAGAAAACGCCTCGCCATATTTTCAGGATAGATGAAATACTAAGTGTCTATCCCCAAGGAAAGGTGGTATGTATGGTTCGTGATCCCCGTGCAGTTACTGCTTCTTATCGAGACTGGAAGAATCAAGGTGGTTTTGATTTCGAGAAGGATCCGGACCATCTCAATACGCTAACTATCGAGCAACAGAGAACTAAAAAATCCTATCATCCAATAACAATAAGCTTGCTTTGGAAAGCTCAAATGACTGCAGCTATAAATGCCAGGAAAAAATGGGGAAAAGAAAAAGTTAGATTACAGAAATATGAAAATCTGGTGATGAATGCTGATCAAGAATTAAAAGACTTAGCTGAGTGGCTGGGTATCTCTTTTCATCATGAAATGCTAAAGGTACCAATGCTGAACAGTTCTTACACAAAATTTAATATTAGCCAAGGAATCTCAAAAGAGGCAATAGAACGCTGGAAGGTTAAACTACCACGAGCTGAAGTACAAATTGTAGAAAAACTTTGTCGTCCCGTAATGGACAAACTAGGATACAAGATTTATTGCAATAATTCTAAAGAGTTAGCCGCTGAAGCATCTTTATGGTTCAGCTGGCCCTTCAAGGTCTGCCGTGCGGCAATAATGAACCGTGAACGTAGCGGTGGATTGTTGCAGTATATATGGCGCAGGTTTAAGCTGGTTTTCAGCTGATAAATTTAAAATTATATGACTTAATCTTTTTTTTCAATAGGTTACTGTGTAGACATTGTTGGCTTATTGATGCTGACAAGAAAACCCTCGGCGTTACGTGAAAATACTAAGATGAGATGCTAAAGAAGTCAAACAGGAAGTAACCAGCGCCAATTTAGATGAAAATGAGGGCAACAGCTCGCCCCCTCTGGGACAAGATGAATGAATTTTTTCTCCTATAAGGGTAAACTCAATACCACCTGTTTTCGGCAAAAGCTGGTGTAAATCATCAGCTACTGTATAAGCTGATAATCCAGAACGTATTGCGATTATAGCATTTCTGGTCAGGGAAGCGCCGAATACAAATCTGAAATGATGACATTGACGATATTCGGATTCGCTGATAGATTTTCCTTACAACAGGAAAACAAGTTCTCATTCTATCTATGTCATGCTCAGTGAATAAAACGTAACTATCCTCAATAACAGGGAATTCAACTTTTCAGAATAACCGGCACTAAGTCTGAAAAATAAATTA
>CAZVGY010000238.1:0-2603 GCA_964627015.1 uncultured Desulfobacteraceae bacterium | reverse complement strand
CTTTCCTCAAAGCATTGGAAGATAAAAAATTTACACAAGAAACTTGACTGCACCGATATCGTGGATTATAGTAATTGGCGGGATTTCATTTCAGCTGATGCTAACATATGATATTAGCACAAAATCTGCTAAAATGTAAAAAACTAATTCGGTCCCTGCAGGTATCCGGATTATTTCTTAAAAAGCTAATTCGCAGGTTCTGACGTGTTTCAGGGTGAATAAAAATGATATTTTTGTAACGTCCGGGTGGAAAGGGAGAAAAATTAAACAATGATCTTGTAAAGTGAAAAACACGGCCTGACAATGCAATTAGAATACCGGGACTTTTTTGATCAAAGGATATGCTTTGAAGAAGTTGCCTATACCTTTTTCCTTCGGAAATTAATCCCCTTCTTCTTAGAAGGATTTAACAACCAGGACAGCTGCCCCTTCAAGGGCCCTGACCAATTTAATGCTTATATCGCCCATGACAAATTCTTCTGCCTTGGACATCCTCTTTCGCCCGATTACGACCATATCGTATTTGCCTTTTTTGAACTGGTCTATAATAGCATCAGCGACAGTCGGGTATTGCTCAGTCACCATCCTTGTCTCAATGTTATCAGGATCGAACCCATTTTCCACCAGCTTCTTTTTGGCGCTCTGTAAAACAGCCTCCAGCCTTGCAGGCTGCTCCTTTGTGAACTTTTTGCCCATTAGCTCTTCGCTGGCCAAAGGCTGTCTGAAAAAGTGGAGCAGTGTTATATGCCAGTCCTCCGGGCAGATTGAGAGACGAAGGAGATAATCAACCACCGCCCTGGAACTAACTGAATCGTTCAATGCTACGAGAATTGAATTGTTTGAGGAATTCAAGTCGGCCTCCTATCAGTCTGAAAGAGAGTGTAAGAACCTGTTTAAATCTTCAAGTATCTCTCCAACAGATTCGTAATAAATATCCGCTCCTCTGGAAAAATGCATAAGGATGTCATTGAGGGTTACCGGAATAAAAGGGTACAGTTTTTTTAAGTTAAGAAAACGCCATTTGTCCAGAATGGAAAAATCTCCTGATTCAACGCGTTCAATAAGATTTCCATAGAGAAATTTGTTATTTTTTATCATATGGAGACTATGAAAGCCCTTTCCTATAGAATAGAGCAGGATATTCCCCAATCCAAAGATGTCCAGACCGAAAGGGTTTTCGCTTGTCTCGTAGTCATAGTCAAAATCTATCCACACATAATTACCCGTTTCACGTTCCACTATGATATGGTCGTTTCTGATATCGCCGTGCCTGAAACTATGAGAGTGTAAAAAATGAATCGCTTCAAATGCCTTTACCAGTTTCGTAAGTATACCCGGAAGGATAGTGTGAAAATAGGCTTCATGGGAGAGGGACAGTGAATCTATATATGCGAGAAAAGTTGGTCCCTTTACTATATCCAGAATTCTTACGTTATTATTCTTCGAATCTCTACAGGTTATACCTTGCATGAAATGAGGATGGTCTTTAACCAGTTGAAGGATCTGGCCCTCCTTGTCCGGATTCCGGAAGCATTTTATCTTTACCCCACCAAGCGTGGTGTCAAATGATTCGAGGAAAGACAGCTTCAGTATCTTTTTTTCATCCGTCCCCAGGACGACAGCTCTTTTGACCCAGAATTTAGGGTCATCCATGCCGAATCGACTTTCGCGCTCGTGTCCTGTCACCCTGTAACTCTTTCCGTCAATCATTATGACGTCACCGTAGTCGATGGAAAAAAAATCTGTAGTATCTGTGACGATTCGTTCAGCCATGGGCTATAAACCTTTGAGCATTCGAAGAGGGAGGTCTTCCATGGCGTTTTTAACTTTTTCCACAAAGTTTTTTAGTCCATTGTATTCGATCACCAGACCCAGATGTTCAGCAAGGACACACAGGGCACTGATGTCTTCTTCATTAAAAGGGCTGTATTCTCCATGATAGATTCTTATTAATCCAATAGGTGCTTCTCGATATTTTATGGGCACTGAGAGCATAGAAACAATACCCTCTTTGGTAGCCGCTTCAGGATAGTGAACACGGGGGTCATTCTGCATATCTTCTACAAATATGGGTTCACCCAGGAAAAAGGCACAGTATTTGGCATCCAAAGCTATAGGCCCTTTTCTAAGATATTCGTCACTGATTCCGTAACTGCTTACATGAAATAACTGGTTCTCCCTTTCATCCAGAAGCATTATGCTACATCCTTTTGCATTAAAAGTACGGCTGGTGCCTTCTGCAAGGTGATTAATAAGCAGGTTCAGGTCTTCGTAAGTAGAAATCGCGTGACTAATTGCCTTGAATTCTCGAAGGTAGAATTTTCGCTTCGGCTTAGGCGTCATTGTTTATTCTCCCTGTCATTGGCTTTGTGGTTTTTTGCCCTGCTTAGCCCTTTTTTTAATGCTAAACAGGTTTAAATTTATGGTAACACCTGGCTTTCCATAGACTCATGGTAACTTGCCATCCCCCTGGAACTATACGCTTTCGATTAGGGTGAATTGAATATTCGAAGTTTCTGCTTATTATAAAATTATTGCTAATTATTTTTGGGTCTTGACTAGAACAGGACTTAAATTTTAGTCTAAGTTCTCGTTATGACAAA
>CAZVGY010000237.1:0-2614 GCA_964627015.1 uncultured Desulfobacteraceae bacterium | reverse complement strand
GGAGGCGATTTCTAACAGCATCACAATGCGAATTAAATCAATTCTTCAGAGCTGGTAGGGAGTTCAAAATTATGATCATTCCCGATTTAAAGGTTGAATATTAATGTTTAATAATTTCTATTACTACATTAGGATTCTCGGTTAAATCACTTGTAAATTTTGCTGAATCTCTAATAATACCAATATCATAGATAATAAATATAAGGTTGCGATATCTCTTACTATAAGCAACAATGTCATCATTAATTTCTTTAATTATTTCTTTCTCCCTATCTGATCGGTTACATAACTTAGCCTCAACTGCTAAAGAGATATCGGGGAAGGTAAAATCAGGTTTATATCCTTTGGTAGAATATGGGATTTGCTCAGTCTCTCCGTCATAATTGAAACCTAATGTGGTGAAAATCGTTTCCATGTTATCTTGTACTTCTATTTCATTATTAGGCTTCGATTTAAAGGATTTCCTCAATGCTCTTTTGATTCCTGAAAGTATCTGAATGATTTGATTTTCTGGTTGATATCGGTTAGGTAACTTATCTTCTCCACCAAGGTCTAGTGTATATTTCAACTTTCCAATGGTCGAATTCAGTAAAGAAAAACCGGAGTTCAAATCTTGCTTAAAGCTTTCTTTTACTACAAGATTATCAGCAATATGAAAAAGGTTAATTGATTAATTAAATATGTTAAAAAAGGGATCATAATTTGAGATTCCTACACCCTTTAAAGGATCGACTCTATAGAGTGATCCTCCATATCTGGAAATATATGGTTGAATTTTCAGATAATTTTGTTTAATCCATTCTCTCAGTTTTTGGAAAATATCTTCAGCTTTTGGATTAATTTGCTCGGGACTAAAAATTGGCATGCCTAAATCCCAAGGATCCTTATTTACTATTCGACATGTAATTTTAATAAGTAGTTCCCAATTCTTTTTAAACTCCTCAATAGATATAATAATTTCTTCTAGTGACCTACCCTTGCCTCTCTTATCTTTACTACTGTTTTTCATTTGATTTGTACGTTCTGAGCAGCGTCGCACTCACCCCCTGAGCCCAACGAATAATTTTTGGCTTCGCTGTTGAACTAACCCGCTTCGCGGGAGCTCTCGCCTCGACTTTTTTGTGATTTCAATGCTTTTCAAATAACCTTCATTTTTCCTGGAAGAGGTACGTCTGGAGTCAAACCAGGATCTCCCATTCCAGTAGGAACCTGTATAACCACAGGGGCAGCTTGTTTGATAAACGCCTTACCAGGGTGGTTCTCGATGATTTTTACCGCAGAAGTTCCATTAAACGTATGCGTGGTAGCATGTATAACAGAAAGAAACAGGTCCTGCGCAGTTTGGTCTGTTTCAAGATGCTCAATTTTCAGCCGGTGACCCTCAAGTTCATTCCTGCTAATATGGCGCCCATGACTTTTGAAATTACCGTGATTGGCAAGCCATTCCGCTACAGATTTCGCTTTATCCGCCTTTTTCGGATCGGACTTGAACATGTACGTTTCTAGCCATCCTTGAACCAATTCCCTGGACAACTCATTTGCGCGTTCACAAAGAACCAGTAAGTCTGGACCGTATTGATTCAGCATAGGTAACCACGCGCCAAGTTTTTTCGGATCCTGACATTCCTTTATTGCCTGTTCGAATTGTTCCAAAATGGCTTGAGCAGGCACCATGCGTTGCCCTAATGGAGTATTGACTATTATTTGAGGATCAATCGGACCAAGAAATGAATGCTTCCCAAGTACCACTACATCTGCAGCGCAGGCAATCATAGTTGCCGCAGACATAGCCATCAACGGCACAATCAGCACGGATATGCTCGAACCTTGAACGGAGGTAAAGGACAAGCGCCTCGGCTGCTTCCAGCGAACCTCCAGGGCTATGCAAAATTAGGTCAAGGTTGGGTCCCTTTAAATCATGGATAACTTCCATTATTCCCTGAAGGTCCTCATCCACAATACTAACCACGTCAAGAGAAACGTTTGGATCGTGCTGTGTCCATTTGGAAGCATATAGAATCACTTCCCGCCCGGTATGCTTTGATACCTGTGCCAAATACTTACGACGAATAGCGTCAAATTGGGGTGGCTGGACCTTAACCTGAGACTTCTTTAGTTCATTAAGTATTCCGCTCCATGTAGGCATTCGTTCTTCTCCATACTACGTGAGATCACTGACAGAAGAATCAGACAGTGCCACAACCCGCTTGACTGCTACAACCCTCTGGTGATTCTGATGAACAGCATCGAAGGTTTTCCATGTGTTATAGACTTCCATGAAATCCTGCACCCCGGGTTGTTCTTGAGCAGTCTTGATAAGATCCGCTAGGTCCCTTGCGATGCTATCCTTCTTTTTTGTACTTGGACTTGTCTCCCCTGCCATGCTCTTCCCTCCTTTTTGGTTTCGTACAGAGTGATGCATTCTATCTTTTATATTATCGGCAATTGCTTGTCTATCTTCAACATCTGATTTTGCTTCATAAACCACCTTCCCGTACTTGTACGCCGGATAGGCGATGCCACCGATGACGTTCTTGCTCGCCTCGAACCACTCGGTGGAGATTACGATGACGTCGAAGGGATAGCCCAACCCGCTGAGTGCGGCGTCAATCTC
>CAZVGY010000236.1:0-2639 GCA_964627015.1 uncultured Desulfobacteraceae bacterium | reverse complement strand
CCTTGACGACCACCTCCCCTCCTTTTAACTTGATTATTTCCTCGAGAGCTTTTTTCATATCTTCATCGTTGGTGCCTGCTATCACAATATTATGGGAGTCGTGGGCTACCGATGTGGCAATAGCTCCCGATTTAAGCCCAAGCCCCTTCACAAACCCGAGCCCTACCCTTCCAGATCCCTTGTGTCTCTCTACAACCGCCAGTTTCAGGATATCTCTTGATGGATTGGCTTCAAGAAATCCATTAACGCTTTTAAGCTCCACGACTTTTGATTTGGTATAGATCTGTTCTGGAATAACTTGAATGACCCTGACTTTTGTGCTCTTGGCCTTTATTTTGAAATCAATACTCTTAAGATCGACATTTATACTGTTGAGAAAGCTATCGGGAACCTCGTTTCGTTTCAATTCCACCTGTAACTTACCACCGGCAGCAATCACCTTACCGCTCTTTATCACCAGATCTATTTTGAGATTGTATAGATCCTCAACAGCAACAAGATCAGCATCATAACCAACTCCAATTGCGCCCTTGCCCTTGAGGGAATAGAAAATGGCAGGGTTAATTGTAATCATTCTTATAGCTGTGAGCGGCTCAAGACCTACAGAGAGCGCTTTCTTAAGAAGATAATCAAGATGGCCAAGCTCATAAAGCTCCGAGGGGGACCTATCATCTGTCACTAACGCCATCCTGGCATAGTTGTACTGGTCAATAATGCTGGCAAGGGAAGCTATGCTTTTAGCTGTCGTCCCCTCACGCACCAAAAGGTGCATGCCTTTTCTTATTTTTTCCAGAGCCTCCTCCGGATCAACACATTCATGGTCTGTGTAGATGCCAGCAATCAGATAGGCGTTCAGCATCTTACCCTTCAGTCCAGGGGCGTGGCCGTCTTTCAACCTATCTCCACAAGCCTGTAGCTTGAGGATAACCTCGGAGTCACAGTTTACTACACCGGGATAATTCATCATTTCGGCGAGACCAAGAACATGGGGATATGTCAACAATTCAGCTATTTCCTCGGCCGTGATCTCTGCCCCCGAGGTCTCAAATGGAGTAGCAGGCACACATGAGGGTACCATTATGTATATATCGAGTGGTAGGCTCTGTGCTGCCTTAATAAAAAACAGAACGCCCTCCTTACCAACTACATTCGCTATCTCGTGAGGATCGACAATAACGGTTGTGGTCCCCCTCGGAAGCACCGCCTCGGCGAATCTCGCCGGCGTGAGCTTTGTACTTTCTATGTGTATATGCGCATCAATAAATCCTGGCAGAAGATACTTGCCCTTTAAATTTAAAACCTCTCGGGCTTTATATTCACCAAATCCTACAATTTTGCCACCAAAAATGGCAATAGGGGCACACCTCTCAACAGAACCGTTGAACACATTTACAAGTTTTGCGTTTTTAATGATAAGATCTACTTCTCTGTCACCCCTCGCTGCTTCTATATAATCACAGAGCTTCATCTACAGACTCCTTTTATCAGGTGCCCCCTAAATAGCCGGGATGCCACCCCCTCCAAGTCTAATATATACACGATATCAATTACCCTTCAAGGGGAAACCAAATTTTTCCAGATTTTTCTAAGGAATTCTGCTATTTTCTGATTTAAAAAGTGGGATTAATCCGTCAGAAACATTTAAAATATCACAGGATATTTTTAGGACCCGGTGTATTTTTTCAAAAGTCGCCGGAGAAAATCGGCTGATAAAGGTTTTCCGTGAGATGGATATATTCTGCGAACCCCCTTTTCAAGGAGTTTTCGCCAACTCTTTAAAACCTGTTCCTTATTCTCTGCGAAAAGGGGCATGCCGTCCGTAAAGGGACGTACGGACATGATCAAGTCCCCCACAAAAGCTTCTCCTGATGCCAGAATTAAGGAGATAGAACCTGCAGTGTGACCAGGCGTATGGACCAGCTCCCCATCTATCGAATACTTATTAAGATCAACATCCCCATCAATAACGATATCGGGTTCGACAGGCTTATAATCAAAACCCGAAATCAATATTAAACGAGCATATAGTTCGCCCCACATGTTCATGCTTTTAGGAATTTCTGTTTTGCCCATCTTTAATGCCAAAATTTCTTCTCTGTGAACTATTAATTGAGCACCTGTTTTCTCTCTGATCTCCCAGCAGTTTCCAGCATGGTCATAATGTGCATGCGTCAGGATTATAAATTTTATCTCCTCCGGCATTATTTTCTTTCTTTCAATGTAATTCCAAAAAATTCTCACCTTCCCTGGTTCTCCTGTGTCTACGAGCAAATATCCACTGCGTACATTAATTAGGAAACAATTAGTAACCCCAATTTTGACACTCTCAATTTTACCCATGTGAACCTTTTTGATTCGCAGAAAAAAATAACAACAATTATAGCGGAAAATAGTGAAACAACCTGATACACAAATAAGCACTCACATTATACTTGCGCTATTATCAGTATCTTTGGCAAAAAGCATGTTTAACACTTTATCTTCGGGCTTTCTCGTCAGAAAACTGATAACAATTAACGCAACAAGGGAAACAACGCTTCCAGCAATAAATCCGTGAAGCCCGAAAGGATTTCTGAGAAGTGTCCATAAAATTGCGGTCAACGACCCAAGGACCATGGAAATGAAAACCCCTGTTTTAG
>CAZVGY010000235.1:0-2642 GCA_964627015.1 uncultured Desulfobacteraceae bacterium | reverse complement strand
CGGATTGGAACTACTCAATTTCTCCGTCAAGAATGTGAAGTTATTTTTGCGTGAGTCCTTTGCCCCGTACCGCGCAAATCCGTGGTTAATTCGCTCGTGGCCATACTGCTGCGCATGGCGGCATGAAATTTTTTTAGGAAACTTCAGATTCAAGATATAAGATTTTCTTTTTGCATTTGCCGTATCAAATAAATAAAAATATACTTTAACGAACTGTGAACCTCTGGAATTGCAATCGGAACCTTTTCAAGGAAAAAAGTGGCGCCTGCATTATACGCTCTTTCCATCAATTTATGATCAGGCTTGATCGTATAACAAACAACCGGTAGAGCCGGAAGCGCTTTGCGAATCTGTTGCATGACATCCATACTGATGTCCATTGCACGATTTCGGTCATTATATTTCTGCTGTGCCTGTTCCACCCAAAAAAGATCAAGCAAAATGATGTCCGGGTCCTCCTTTTTAATTAACGCTTCCCACGCATCGATTTCACCACTTTTAATCAGTTCAAAACTGACGCCAATCCTTTGCGTTGACTCATCAAGTGCTTTAAAAATCGAATCTATCCAGTTGTCATCCCATGCCAGTTCCTCTTTTTCATGTTTCTCTCTGAAAAGATCACTGAAGATATCGTCAAAAAACAATACTTTTACTTTCATTTCATTCCCCTCCTTTTGTATTTATAATATTAAATGCCAAATGGATACAGTAGGGACTTTCTTCCTTGTAAATCTTGCCCCCCAATTCTTTCATGATGTTTGACATCTGTGGCCAGCCTCTACCGGAAACGGTTTTATATGGCAACCCATTATCTTGAAAGGTGATAATAATCGCTTTTCCCTCTATTTTTAAACTGATATCAATTTTCCCAACGAAAGTGCTATCTTGTTGCTGCCGGGCCATTATTGCTCGAATACTATTGGTAAAAAGGTTCTCAAAGATGCTTTCAAGCTGCTCATATGTCCCTGTTATTAATTTATCTTTCAGATGTTTATCCTGAAAGTCAATGTTAATGATCAGATGCGTGTTGTTCGCCCTTATCTGGCTGATGTAAGCATTCAGCCATTTTAATAATTGAATGTTCTTCTGCCTTCTTTTTAGCATCAGGCCCTGTTCATGAAGACGGGATAGCAATACTTCCAGACCTTCAAGGGCTTTAAACACCTCAGAATCACTATAAACATGGGGAAACTTTTTAACCAGGGTGCCCTTTAACGACGCTAAACAATAAAATCCAGGGTTGTGTATCTGGTGGCTGATATCGGAAAGTTGTCTAGCCACCCTCTCGTTTAACAAAAAAGATTTAAACAGCGAATTATACAGCAATAGAAAGGGTTGCAGGTGAAGAAAAGACTCAAATTTCGGCCTTCTGGAACCGAGAACGACAGCGCCCAAATCCTGACTGAGCATGTGTAGTGGATAAATTATGTAAGATTTGATATGATCATTGCATTTAATAATAAAATCGCGCTCCTTTTCCTTCAATCCAGGATAGGATGCAATCCTATTTCGAAATCGAATTAAGCGGTGATCATTCGTTTTACTCTCCACCGGATATGTGATGTTGCTGTAATCGCTTAAGACACTGTCAGAAGAGGGAACAAAATCCTGAAGGAACACTTCCATCACTTCGTCATCGTACCATGCAACCAGTCGAACGTTTGACGTGCGCAGTCCTCCTGTTTTAAAGAAACCATAACCAATATCAGCAGAGGAAAGCTTTTGATAGGCACTTATCGCCTCTCTGAAATCAATTTTCGTATCTGTAGCAATGAACCGGGATAGACTAACTAACTTTTTATGGGCAGTATTAATGGCAATTCTGTTTTTGATGTCGATAATATAGTCCATAACCAAGGGACCATATTTTTGAGCAAAATCATCAGCCAGTTCTTTTTCAGTTTGCTTATACGGCTCTCTGCCCCGGTAGCGGCTTAACTCTATGGTGCAGAAAGTATCCCCACCCCTTTTAATTGGTATAATGATAATACTCGCCGCCGGTTTTTTTATCTCTTGTACATATTCATCACTCATTTCCGGCCTAATCTGTAAAAAAGGGTTAGGCCCGCCCTGAAAATCTTTTGACCAAATATCCTCGACAATAATCGATTTACCGGATTTAATTACCATTCCTGTAAATCCTCCATGAGGATCGAACGGATGCAGACCCATTCCTTCCCGCAACCACGGCACTTTATCTTTAATAATGAAGAGCTTTTCCACTGGCCCGCTTTTGGGTAATAGATTTATCTGGCCGATATCCGCACCTATCCCCGCCATCAGCAGACTTAACACTTCATGCAAAATAAATTCCACCGCTGATTCATCGCCGGAAATTGCCAGAGACGCTATTCTCTCAAAGAGATGCTCAACGTTTATTCTTTTTCTTTTTGAAACTTTTCCCATAGACATTTGTGACATCGGTCTTTTCATACACAGCCTTTAGATGCCCTCTTTATCGTGTTTAGACAACCATACTCCGGACGGAGTAAAAACACAGTGTAATGCACATAATTGTTAAACTTTAGGTATCGGATGCGTTCTTTGAGACAACCTGAGTCTGGTAATGTATGCAATCTTTTTCATAATCACCGATTTTCGCGTAATTTAACCGTCAAATAAATATAAGAATTTTACTACCT
>CAZVGY010000234.1:0-2714 GCA_964627015.1 uncultured Desulfobacteraceae bacterium | reverse complement strand
GCAACATCCAGAGACCTGTTATTCCCACGGATAAAATCAAGTCTGCCGAAATGGAACGGATTCTCGCCTCTTAAGAAGGAACTCCTGAACTCTGCCCGCAAATAATTCTGATGATGACGGTACAGAGAAGTCGTTTCTGCGCCTAACGGCGTATCGAAATAGACAGGGATGTTTGGAAGTTTCTTCTCTTCGTAAAGCTGTTTCAAAATGTAAAGTATCTCTTGTGAGCGCCCAACGGCAAATACGGGAATTAAAACCTTGCCTTTATTGGCATAAGTATCCAAGATTATTTGTTTCAGGCTCTCTTTCGGATTTACCGCCGGGTGGCGCTTCGCACCGTAAGTAGATTCAATAATCAGGAAGTCGGTGTTGTTCAACTTTGCAGGGGCATTCATTATGGGTGAACGTCCATGCCCAATATCGCCAGTATAAACCAGCCTGCCAGCACCACTGATGTCCACAACCGAGATGCTTGCACCCAATATATGACCGGCATCGCGGAACGTTACCGAGATGTCCTCAGAAGCATCAACAGGAACGTTCCATTCTGAAACGCTGAATTTGTCAATCGTTTGCACAACGTCTTCCTCCGTGAACATAGGCATTACTCCAGATTCAGCCGCTTCTTTTTGTATCTTCGCGCTGTCTTTTAAAAGCAGTTCGGCAACGTCACGAGTAGCCACCGTTGAATATATCTCGCCATCGAAACCTTCCGCAACGAGCTTGGGTAAAAGTCCTGAGTGGTCGAGGTGTGCATGGGAAAGAACGACAAAGTCTATTTCTCTCGGATTGAATGGAAATCCCGGTCTGCTTTCCTTCTCATGTCCCTGTCGCTGACCACAGTCAAGCAAGAACTTGCTTCTTCTCGTTTCTATCACAATGCAAGAACCCGTAACTTCTTTTGCTGCTCCTAAAAAATGTAACTTCATTTTGAGTAAGAAAGATTTTTCACCATAAATGGTCCTTCACGCTTGTAGCCAAACCTTTCATAATATTCTCGCACACCTATCCCGCTCATCACCGCTATTCGGCTGTATTCATTATCAAGCGTTATCTCTTCCGCTTTTTGCAACAAACGTGCACCGTATCCACGATGCTGCCAGCTATGCGCCTTTCTTTCGCCCAGACCCACTAATTCACCATATACATGCAGGTCACGAATCAGAGTGGCATTCCTCAACTCTTCTCTATGCGGCGCAAATGGGAACCTCAATCTCAGGATGCTCTTCTTCACTCCTGCTTCTATATATTGCGAGGGAATATCTCTTTGTATTCTTTGTATTCTCACCCACTTAGGAATTATCCTTTTCGCATAAGCGATTATTTCTATTGCTTCTTCCTCACAAATCGGCTTATATTCTCCCTTTTTCCACATATCATACAGTCTCGTCCCTTTAACCACCAGCGTGGGATATATTTTCAGATAATCAGGCTTGAAGCATGAATCGTATAAAATACGCTCAAACATTTTTTTATCCTCCTTAATGGAAGAGCCTGGTAAACCGGGCATCACATGGAAGCCTACTTTTAATGCACTGTCTCGCGCTTTTCTGTTCGCCTCTACCGAATCTTCTACCAAATGCCCCCTACTTATATTTCTCAATATCTCGTTATTGACATGCTGCACACCTAACTCGACTTTTGTAGCGCCGAGCGCCAGCATTCGGTCTATCTCCTCCTCCTTCGCATAATCCGGTCTTGTCTCGAAAGTCATGCCGGTGTTTCTTATCTGCCGCCCTCTAACAGCTCCAAACTCCTTCATCGCCTCCAAACACCTTTTCACAAACCATTTTTGATATTTTACGCATATCCTCTCGATTCTTCTATCTCCAGCTCTCTCTTTCTCTTTTTTTCTCTCATCTCTTCCCTTTTAATTATCTCCTCCATTAGCTCCTGTTGCGCCATTCTTCTCGCTTTTAAATCCGATGTATCGACATTAATTTCCAATATTTCAGCGATTTTTTCCAACAATTTCTTCGCTGCATCAAAATCAGGATATTCAGGATTTGCCAAATTTTGTGAGGTGTTTGCAAAAATACAAGCACCTCTTAGCCCCTTTTCTCTACCCCTGGCAACCACAAGCCCAGAAAAACCTATAAAACGATCTACGCTTGTTCTCTTAATCTCGAATCTGTACATTTCTTCCAGCAGCTCCGGGTCAGTTGCGCAGCCCGTTATCCCTTCTTCTATTACTTGTGCGCCCAGCGAAATCACCTTCTTTACTTGAAACTCCTTAAATAAATCCGTGACCTTATCAGCGACCACGTATTGATTAAGAGCATTGTAAGACTGGTAACCTCTTGTTATTATTACGTCCTGATTCTGCTTTTGCCTTTCAAGGGCATAAAATTCTACGCTTGGAAGTTGAACTACATTGGCTTTCTTTATTTTTACACCCGCGGCGCAGGGTGCACCAATGTAAGAGGGTCCATAATAAACGGCTGGGAAACCGTATGAATATAATTCCGCAAATAGTTGGGGATGTGTTTTTTCCACAAGCTCGTCTACTACTATTTTTCCGACAGACCGCAGCCCTGATGAGCCTACTATTGCTACCGGCTCCTTCAAGAGGTCTATCTTACTCTTATTATAGTAATCTATCCATACTTTTTTTGTTATGCCCATATTTTTAAATAGAACTTTTCTAAAGTAAAACTTTTTAGAAAGAAGTTTTATTTGGTAAAGCTTTTCTTTCTAAGAAAAGGTTTAATGAA
>CAZVGY010000233.1:0-2724 GCA_964627015.1 uncultured Desulfobacteraceae bacterium | reverse complement strand
TAAAAGTTTTTCCACATCTTCCGGATAAGCCGCAAATGGATCAATGGTAGCCAGACGAGATGCTATTTCTGTCTCTGGTACACCACTGGTAACCATCTGTTTAATAAAAATATCAAGCAGCTCGGAAAACTGATCTTCATCAAAGGAAGGCTTGCTGAGCGCCTCTGGATTTTTCGCAACATCACTGTAGAACAACTCGGTCGGGAAACTGCTTTCCAGCATAAAAATCAAATTATTGAAGGTTTGTTGCTGTTCTTTCTGCAGACAACTCTGGATTTGAGCGATTAAAGGATGCTCTTTATTGATTCCATAGGTTATCTTTCCTCCAGCAGCAGTTCTTGTCCATCCCGGTACTTTTACTGTATCTGCAAGTTTCTTTCCTCTCTGCCGATATACTTTTTTCCCAGCATAAGCTATCTTGTCAATAATCAGCTTCAGCTCACTTCTTATTGCTTCCGGTGGAGAAGCATGAGATTTTTTTACATCAATTTTCCAGAGGTGATCCAGAGAGTTGGGAAGGTCAACCTGAACTCGTAATAATTTTGTCAGCTCTTCCTTTTTGATAAGCCGGAACCACGTTCCCCTGATAATAAGCCTTCTATTTCTGTATACATAAAACCCCTGGTTCTGCAGATATCCTCCCCGGCCAGAATACTTTTCGTATTTATTCCGAGATGTTTTGTTATAGTGCGGCAAAACGTATGGTTGCACGGTTACAGATTGGCCTTCGACATGTATAAACTGCTGTGGAAGCTCCTGAGTTGCCGGATGAGAAGGGTTGAATGGATTAAATGCGTCCAGAGGATCATTGTTCAGAAAAATTTTGATGCTTTTTCTGCCTCTGCTGGGAGAAAGGAAACGATGAAAAATCAGTTCAAGATGGGCTCGTGTATGTTCAACAAGTGAATTCAGTTTCTTTTCCAATCCATCGTAACGATCGAGCTTTCTTAAAAGAACGATAGTACCACTCTGATGAATACCAGGCAGTAATCCTGTTACAATCTTATCCTCCTGCAACTCAGCGTTTTCCAATACTCTCAATCTCCAGCCGTTATCAGGATTATCCTCAATCAGGTCAAGATCCCACTCTCGACATGCTGTCACACCAGCTTTTTTGCTGATAAGGGTCAATTGCCGACATTGCGAAAAAGATGCTGTTTTTAAACCAAGCCCGAACCGACCAAGATCGTTTTCGCTTCGTTCTTCCAGTGGATTCTTACTTCCAAGCCTCATTGCATCAGTCAGTTCTGCAGGAGTCATGCCGCAACCATCATCAATAACAGCCAACCACGGTGACCCATCATTCCATGCAAACCTGACATGAATATTTTCAGCCTCTGCTGTTATAGAATTGTCAATCACATCAGCAATGGCTGATTCCATCGAATAACCGATGTCACGCAGTGATTGGACAAGAGCCAGGGGTGATGGCTGAATATTCAAAAAGTTATCATTCATCCCATCACCTCCCAATACCCACTCTTTGGCGGGCCAATACGTTTTAAACGGCCTTGTTGTTTCAATTTTGCGATTTGTACATCAAATATCCGGGTATTTTTTAAAGTTGCCTTGGAACGGGCCAGCAAGCTTTGGTCTGCTTTTTTGGTAATAAATGTTAAGTCAGTCTGGTTGTCGGTCATATGATCATTACCAGATCATTTATTTCAATCGGAAGGGACGAATCCTTCAGCAGTAATCCCTGCATCCGGGGATGAAAAAGTAACCTTGTTTCTTTTTTTCTTTTCAGTCAAATCTGCGGGTAACATTTCAAACAGCAGTTCCTCAAGCCTGGCCCGGGGAGTAGGAGCGGATTCACGAAGATGCTGAAGGATAAATTCCTTTTCGTTCATTGCTGGCTTTACGTATTACAGATGGTGGAAAATATCTCCCCTGGTGTACCTCTACTGGCGCATTTGTATTATTTTAACGGACTCAAGCATTAATTTGCTGTTGAGCGCTCGAGAAATATTCTTCCGTTTTAACTGTTTATAACAAGTAATTATTACATAATTTTGCTGAATAAAACAGAAAAAATCAGGAGATCTGCCAGGAAAGCAGGAAGTCTTTGAGCAGGAACCCAGCGGCAAGGGAAAGCCGCCGTCGCCACCGGCAAGTGCAGCATGGAAGAGGAAAAAGCAAGGTAGCGAGCTTGCGAGCAACCGTAAAAAATATGGCCAGGCCCTGCCTGTTTATATCACGAAGTTCGTACATGTTTTGCGGGGTTTGTTGATGTTTGCTGGTAAGATTGGTGACGGGCAACTCTTACGGCCGTGTACGATGGTTAAAAGGAGCTAATGCGGGAAGTCTTAGCTGAAGGTGGGACAGGCCACCACACTGGTTGCCTGATTATCAGTTAACACTATAAATAAAAAATCTGAGCCTGGAATATACTGTAAAAAAGTTTGCTGCCCCATGTCGCCGGCAAGTTGAATCTTGATTTACCACGGCTGTTTTTTTAAATCCTGGCCAGTTTTTCACTTACTATCCGGTTTATGCTGGTTCCGTTTTCAGCCGCCTTGATAGCCAGCGCCCTGTGGGTATCGGTCGGAACCCTAACCATAAATTTCCCGCTGTATTTCCGGTTAGAAATTGGCTCGGGAATTTTTTCGCCTGTCTCGCGCATATCATTAATACAGGATGATACAAGATTCATAATGCCGGACAATGCTGCATGGGGCGTTTTATCAAGCCAGCTCAGTGACGGAAATTCCGCGCAGAGTCCAA
>CAZVGY010000232.1:0-2739 GCA_964627015.1 uncultured Desulfobacteraceae bacterium | reverse complement strand
CCTCTTACGTGGGCTTGAAGTTATAAGGAATAAAGGGTGCGAAACTTAAGTAAAAGAGAATAATTTTTTTATTATATAACGTTCGTGCACAGCGCGCATACCTTCTTAATCTGGATGATAGCCCGGTGGAATCCCCTGACAGGGGTGTGCAACGCAGAATTCCACTGTGGGAGCCAGGGCTGCTTCAGTGAAAAGTAAAGAGTAAGAAGTTAGGAGTCATTTTTAAGAAACCAAACTACAAATTCTCTAAATAAATTTAGAGATAGTTAAAAGTAAGAAGTGAAAGGTCAGGAGTTTTCTACAAGGAACCATTTCACTGTATTCTTTATACCGGTTTTTAAATCAATCTCGTTTCTCCATCACAACATCTGTAAGGCTTTTGTGGTGTCTGAAAAATTTCTTCTGACATCACCCACCCGTGCATCACCATGTTCAACTGTGACGTTCTTATAGCCAAACTCAGATAATACCGGCAGCAACTTGTTTGTCATTTCACGGACAGTGGTTTCGGTATTCGTTGCAATTTGAAAAACGTTTCCACCTATTCCTTCAACAGTTGCTGAAAGTCGTATTGCTTCAATCAGGTCATCGATGTAAATGAAATCGCGGGTCTGCTTGCCGTCGCCGTAAATTTCCAGGGGCTCTCCGTTCATGGCCTGCTTGATGAATTTGGCGATTACGCTGTTTTTGTGGCCTGAATCTGGTCCGTATACATTCCCGAAACGCAAAGCAACGGTTTCAACCCCAAATGAAAAAATAGGGTCAAGTCTATGTTTGACCCTTAGTCTAGTGGAAGACATAGGGGTCTTCATCCTTGGGGGACATCCTATATTCCTGCTGTCAAGCATAAAGTATAAGTTTTTAATAAACTAACTATTTCAACAAGTTATATAATCCGTTAATTCTGTTCTTGTAAACCCGGCCTTTTCCCTGACGGTAATAGGAAAAGCAAACCACGCGGGATCTGAGCCTTGTGTTGCTTCGGGCAGGATGAAGTATTCCTCGTGTTCCTTGAATTCTTTCTTCCAGAGTTTAAAATTATCACGGCGTGCCTTACAGAATTTGTTGAGTTTCTTTAATTGCTCTATGCCTATTGCTGCTTGAATGTCCGTAGCCTTTAAATTATAGCCGATATGGGAATAGACATATTTATGATCGTAGCCATAAGGAAGTGTCCCATGCTGTTTGGAAAATCTCTTACCGCATCTATTGTTTTCTCCCGGGCCGCAATAACAGTCCCGGCCCCAGTCTTTGAGCGACCGCAGGATGCGGAAAAGGGTCTTGTCGGATGTTACAACCGCCCCGCCTTCGCCAAGCGTTATGTGGTGTGCCGGGTAGAAGGAATGCGTAGCCAAATGGCCGAAAGAACCGGTGTAACGGAAGTTGGGTGGGTGAGCAGTTGAGTGGGTGTGTGGTTGAGACTCATCTTCACACCTTCTCACCTTCTTTCAAAGCGTAAAGCGAACCAAGTGCGTCGCAATTATCTTCTATCAGCCAGAAGTCGTGTTTCCGGCACAAGGCCATTCTGGATAATCGGATTTATTGTTGTCGGAAAACCTGCCGCAACAGTTATAACTTCATCCCCGGGTTTTAATCTGCGGTCTTTCAATAAATGCGAGGTCAGAGCCGAAAGGGCCAGAAGATTGGCGGATGAGCCGGAATTAACCAGCAAGGAATGCTTCACTCCTATCATGGCAGCAAGCTCGGTTTGAAATTGGCGGGCAAAGCGCCCTTCGGTCAGCCAGAAGTCGAGTGAAGCTTCGACTGCGGCCTGAATCTCTTTTTCGTCATAGACCCTGCCGGCGTAGTTGATGGGTGATTTGCCGGGAATAAAGGGAGCCTCAATTTTTGGGTCATGTACTCCCTGGAAAAAAGCTTTTGTATATTGTGAGAAGCTCTGGCGAAAAAGCGTCTCCAAATATTCAACTGGAATACGACCAATTTGAACGCGCACGAACTTTGAATCAATCAAAATCTGCTTGCTTGCAGGGAAAATGGTCGGCTTGTCAAGACTTCCTCCCAGAACAATATCCGGTGTAACCAAGATATGTTTTTCTTCAAACCATTGGTGAATCTTAGTCGATCCAGCTATAGCAAGATAGTCGCCTTTTGAATTTGGTTCTGAGATAATTATTAAAGGGCGTGGTTTTCCCCTGACTACACCTTCTGCGTCTTTATACTCGACTTTATAAACAACTAAGTCTCCTATCTGATATCCGGAAGTCATTTTATGTATTTTTCCCAGATGGCATCTTCTTCTTCATCATCCTCTATGGCTGCCAGATAAGTTGCTGCCAAGAAATCAAGACGCTCTTGGTCATCTGTATCTTCACTCACAGGAAAATAGATAAGCCTGACTTTTTGCCCGCTATATTCCGGCATCCGAATATTAAGAATACCATTAGGAGAAACTTCTTTAATGATCTCTTTCCCTATCATGATAGACTCCTCCCTTCCAAAAAACCATGTGGATAATCATAGCTTACTTACTATGGTCCATTCCAAGCATCTTCGTTTCGATCACTCCAGACCACTCGGGACGTCCATAAATAAGTAAATAACTCGTTATCCAATTGATATCGTCCTTGTGGGACGCGCATCCTTGGGGCGTTGTTAGTACCTTATTGCTCAAAACCCTGTAACAAAAAACAAGAAAATTTATTTATAGGTCTGTAGATCGGCATCAAATTCAGATCTACGAGGGACTGCGGGACGTTGTTAGTTTATTAGTTTTTGATA
>CAZVGY010000231.1:0-2780 GCA_964627015.1 uncultured Desulfobacteraceae bacterium | reverse complement strand
TAAAATGTTACTAAAAATGTTCAGGGAAAACCCCCTGTTCTAGTCAAGACCCAAATTTAATGTTATGGTACAGTAACCTGAGTGTCAAGAGGGCAATCAGAGGCGAGGCTTTACACCTCTCCTCTTGTTCGCAGGCAGCTCTTTTAAATATCAAATAAACCCCGGAAGACCCAGAATTTCATCAAGGCGATCAATAATATAATCCGGTTTGGGATCATTCGGGTGCAGTACTGATTCTAATCCGTTCGTTAATAGCGCCGTAACAGCCCCGGCAGCATGACCGGCGATAATATCAAATCTAAAATCACCTACTACCAATAAGTCGGAAGTCTTGAGGCCCATTTTTCGGGCCGCGTTATAGACTCCGTGCGGCTTAGGTTTGGGTAATGAAGAATCCCTTGTTATAATCGATCTGAAATCCAATAGAGTGACAGAGTCAAATTTCAATAATGCCTTTTCCACCGAATTTAGGCTGTTTCTGGTAATTATCCCGAAAGGAATAGCCTTAGTTCTGAGAGCAGATAAGCATTTTTCAGCGCCCAGATTGGGAATTGAAGCTTCGGCACCAATCATTTCCATTTGTTCCAGTATACTCATGAGACCAGCCCGGCTGTCTGGAGGCTCAGCCTCTAAAAATTCGAGGACTTGACTGTCTGGCGGACAACCTATTGCGGTTTTGATTTTGACAAAATCAATGGAACCCGGTTTGGTCAGAGTCCCGTCAAAATCAAATAGTGCTCCTCTTAAACTCATTTTTCTTTCCAAACAGACGCCCTTTTTTCAAGAAAGGCGCCTATCCCTTCGAATGCTTCATCCATGACGGCGTTGGCGGATATAACTTCCTTACCGTAATGATAGGCCTGAGCTTCATCCATTTCAATCTGCTGATAAAATGCCTGTTTGCCGATTTCCAGCGGGATAATGCTGTATTGGGCGATTTCTTCGGCCAGACTCATTGTCTCCTGTTCCAGGATTTCCAATGGAACAACCCGATTAACCAAACCATGAGTCATTGCCTCTCGAGAACTGATGAACCTGCCGGTAAGTAGCATCTCCAGGGCCTTTTTCCTTCCTACAGCACGACTAAGGGGTATCATAGGCGTAGTGCAAAAGAGACCTATCTTCACCCCAGGGGTGGCAAACTTTGCCCCTTCTTCGGCCACTACCAGATCACACGAGGCGACCAGTTGGCAGCCGGCAGCAGTGGCTATTCCATGCACCTGAGCTATGACCGCCTGAGGGATGGCGTGTATGAGCATCATCAAATCAATACAGGTCTGAAAAAGAAGACGGATCTCCTTTAGCCCTCTTCCGTGTATCTCTTTAAGATCATGGCCTGCACAAAAAGCGACACCAGAACCTTTAACCACTATAACCTTGACAGTCTTTTTCTGGGCGGCCTGCCTCAAACATTCGGCAAACTCCTCAAGCAGCTCAAGGGACAGGGAATTTCTTTTATCCGGCCTGTTCAGGGTCAGAACGCCTATTTTCTCCTTTTCCTCATAAAGGATATTCCTATAAGTCATATCGCCTCCATACACTTAAAAAGCAGTCTAGGTCAAGAATGGAAAAACAGTTAAAATGCTGATCCCTACCAAAACAACCTCTTAAAATAATAGTAGCCAGGTGGTTGTATTTTTAGTCAGAAAGGCTCCCGGAAGGCTTGTAACCCAGGGGAACTGAATCGGATTCTAAATGGTAGGCCTTCTTTTAACATGTAATTGCCTGGCAGTCACGTATATAGTAACGAATAAGATTCCACAAAACCGATCCCTTATTCTGATGAATAACAAATAAATAAATGATATTTTAATTTTGTTAATCTTATCTGGCATTTTTTTATGAAACTTTAGTAAAAGTAGGGATTTGCTGAAAAAATGAGGGAGGAAAATTAATGAATGTGCTCACCGAAAAAAAAGGCAGGGTAACAAGCATCATAATCAACAGACCTGAAGTAAGGAATGCGGTAGACGGTCCGACAGCCAAGGAACTGGCAGAGGCATTCAGGGAGTTTGAAGGCGACGAAAATGCTTATATTGCCGTCCTGTGCGGCGCAGGAGGCTTTTTCTGTGCAGGTGCGGACCTGAGAGCCATGACGGACCCGAACAGATCCCACCATCTGGAGGAGTCGGGGGACGGGCCAATGGGGCCTTCCAGGATACTTTTCAAAAAGCCGGTGATTGCTGCAGTAGCAGGGCATGCGGTAGCCGGAGGCCTGGAACTCGCTCTAATGTGTGACCTCAGGGTAGTGGAAAAGAGCGCGGTGTTCGGTGTATTCTGTCGTAGATGGGGTGTTCCTCTCATTGATGGAGGTACTGTCCGTCTCCCCCGCCTGATAGGTTTGAGCCGTGCCATGGATCTTATCTTGACAGGCAGGCCGGTCTATTCTGAAGAAGCCAGAGCCATTGGGCTTGCTAACAGAGTAGTGAAAGACGGATCCGCCCGGTACGAGGCCGAGAAACTTGCCCTTTCAATCTCCAGGTTTCCCCAGACATGTCTCAGGCATGATAGATTAAGCGCCTACGAGCAATTTTCAATGGATGTGCCTACGGCTCTTATCAATGAATTCCGTCATGGCAAAACTGCTCTTGACAGTCAAGAGATGATCGAAGGCATCAAAAGCTTTGAAAGCGGAAAAGGGCGACATGGCGAATTCTGAATTTTTCCGGGGTTACTCAAAATTTTTTTCGGGGTTTAGATGAAAACTCATCTTTCTAGCATTGAATTTTTATTAAATATCCGACCCCAAAGGGGCCGGAATTGCAATAACCCCTTGAAGG
>CAZVGY010000230.1:0-2795 GCA_964627015.1 uncultured Desulfobacteraceae bacterium | reverse complement strand
AAGCGCCCTTTTTTATACCCAGTTAGAATTTACACAAACAATTTTACACCGCCGAGTACGGGGCGTGGTTATATTGCTTCTGGAAGGGCCTGACAGATGAAATATAAAAGGAGAACGTTTTGAGATACCTGGTGACAGGCGGAACAGGCTTCATGGGGCCACATCTTATAAAGAAACTGGTGTCCCAGGGACATCAATGCCGTTGTCTGGTCAGACCCGGCTCCAATCGCTCACAGATACAATGGCCGGGCGTTGAACTGGTCGAGGGGGACATAACAATACCGGCAAGCCTTACTGGTATGGCTGAAGGAACTGACCGGCTGATCCACATGGCGACACTGGGTCATATGAACAATGCTCTCGCAAGCCAGTCCAAGTTTGACGAGGTTAATGTAAAGGGAACTGTAAACGTGATGAATGAAGCGCTGAGATCAGGAGTATCCCGCCTCATTCACTGCAGCTCAGTGGCAGCGATGGGCATTTGTCCTGATATGCCTGCTACTGAGGAAAGTAAATGCAACCCTCATAATGCCTACGGACGCAGCAAATTAAAGGCAGAACGAGAAGTGCTTCGCATGGTTTCTGAGAACGCCCTTCCAGCAGTGATAGTAAGGTTTTCAATGGTCTACGGGCCGGGCGATCCCCGTGATATTCTGCGGCTTACGCGTCTTGCAAGATGGGGTCTCTTCCCGAAAATAGGAAGAAGACCTAAGCTCACACCACTTATTCACGTAAATGATGCGATCCATGGCTTGCTTCTGGCAATGGAACGGGGCAGGACCGGCGAGATATACCTTCTCACCAACAGGCAATCAGAACCCTTTGACACTATTAGAAAAATTATTCAGGATTCCCTGGGTCATCCACATATTGCCTTATACATTCCTGAGCAGGCCGTCCTGGTGGCTGCAGACGTATTGGAAAAAATGTTCTCAACAATCGGCCGTGTACCTTCTATTACCAGGAAAAATATAGAATCAGTTTTGGCCGACCGCGTTTTTTCTATTGAAAAGGCGGAAAAGGAGCTAGGATTTGAGCCAGGTGTCGATTCAAGATCCGGGCTGAGAGATACGGTGTTATGGTACAGGAAGCAAGGCTGGGTGTAGTGGTATGGCGGAGAAGAGAAAAGAAGTAGAGGTCTTCGGAGTTACTTACGACAGGTATGTATTATTGCTTTTGCAGAGGATTCTCACCCGGCAACTGAAACTGCAGCACATCGTGGAGATGCCCAGTCACGGGGCCAAGGCTGCCGGGTCTCTTTATTCAATAGGTTTTGGCCTTGCCGGATGCGGCGTTACTCTTGTAAACCCGGATACAGACATGATGTATGGCTGGTCAGAGCTGGGGATGAATGATAAGGTTAAAACAATGTCGAATATTGATGTCTTTCAAACTCCATTTGAAGACAATTGGTTTGATCTTGCCTGGAATTTTGTCACATGGACCGAGCTTGTGGATCCTTATAGGTACCTTTTGGAAATGAAAAGAATATCCAGAAGATATGTATTGCTGGTAACCTGCAACAATTTCCAGCCTGGTTATCCATGGCATCGTTTTTTGCATAAGATATTCGGGTTTCCATGGACCCATGGTGATGTGAGTTATAATCATATAACCAGAGTCAGGAGGCTTTTTCAAAAAGCGGGCCTGAAGATAGAAGAATATGGAGCCATAGACACTCCTGGATGGCCTGATCCCAGCGGTCCCAGGGATGTGCGGCTTCACCGGAGATACGGAACAATGGTCAATGAAGTTGATAAGAAGAAGCCTGAGTGGAGAGTGCCTGTTCTGGATTATGTAAAAACAGGAAAATATCCGGGATGGATGCGGTACCTGGGAAGGTGGGATATGACTTTCAGAAAGGGGGTATTCAAGCTACCTCTGAGTCATTTGTTTTATGTGATAGGAGAGAAGTGAAAATATAATTCTATGTATCAAAAGCCAGGACAAAATCCTTTGCTAAGGCTTTTTTGAAATGGGTATCATTCGATAGTACAATATCCGCATTATTTGTTATCCCAGACGCAATGATCAAGCTATCCATTACCCTCAACTGTGCCCAATCTATTCGCTGATCAATGCCTATATGCCCTATTACTTCACCTGTTATTTCCTGGCAGACAGTGTTCGGAAAATTCATAAGATAGTTTTTGACATCCAATGCCTTCCGGGGATAACCTTTTTTAAGAGGACCCTGCATTACCTCTGCAACCGAAATAACCGATAGTACAGCAGACGCTTCGCCTTTTTCGATCATTTCGAACAGGATTTTGGACAAGGAGGCATAAGGCGCTATAAGATCAGTCAAATAGATAATGATATTTGTATCGACCAATATGTGTTTACCATGAACAGTTTTTTTTAGGATAGAGGGTTTTATCAAGCTCACCTGTCTTTTCTTCCTTCATTGATATAATCATTAACTTCATCGGCATTTTTACCAAAACTACCGGATGTTAACCCTGACAGTTTTTCCGTAAAAGAAGAAATCGGCTGGAGGATGACCTTATTCTCATCTCTGCTTAGCAGGATTTTTGTTCCTGGTTTAATATTCATTTCTTTTCTAATATGGGCCGGCAAAACGATATACCCTCTATTTGAAACCGTGACACTTTCAGCTATCATGCTGCCATCCTCCTGATTTGATGATGAAAATATTCTAGTTGCAAAAAATAATATTGTCAATAAAAAAATAAATGCTGCAATAGTATGTATTGGATGATAATATTATGATAAATTTTTTTGGGTCTTGACTAGAACAGGACTTAAATTTTAGTCTAAGTTCTCGTCATGAC
>CAZVGY010000229.1:0-2796 GCA_964627015.1 uncultured Desulfobacteraceae bacterium | reverse complement strand
AAGGGGAGGTGATTGGTGTCAATACCATGAAGAAGATCACAGACAAATTCGAGGGACTGGGTTTTGCCATCCCCGTGCAAAAAGTTCTTGATGAGTTTCAGGATTTCTTTGAAGATAGATGAGGGAAATCATCGAACATTCAAGCTAAGTCTGCGCATGCTATACCTGACCGATTTTTTGAATACAACTTGGTGCAGTTTTCATTTTCTTTGAGCAATAACAGCCTGAGCTCTTGACAGTCACAGCAGAGCCTCTGTCTCGCATCGAAACAGACTAACGGCTCAGCCATCCTTTTATTCGTTTTCCAAATTCCCCTGCCCTGTCGTTTTAGTGATGCCATAGCATCATCTTGATGAATCAATATGGCATTATGTTTCTGGATGAAATATGGCCAGAGCTGTCCCCGGCACCGCCAGCAACATCTTGAGCGGATAATTACGCTTTTCCGGAGGAAACCGGTCTTTTTTTCGATAAAATAAAATTGTTACTTGATTCTAAGAAATTTAGATTTTTTGTTAAGGGGTAATTTATTGAAATAAATGAATTTATTTTTATTGCCAAATAGGTATGGTTTCTGCTTGTTAATATCATGGAGGAATAGGTAACACGCTGAACAGTTTGATGGAAGAACTGTTAGATCATCAAATCATTTCACGAAGAGGAGGTGAAGGAGAAGAAGTTGTATAACTTGCCGCAATAAGTGACAAATGATTGGCTGAAAGAAGCAGAATCGTATTCAGGAAAAGGAGGAGCAAAAATGAAGAGAAATGATGTTAAGATTTTTATTGGCACTGGAGTAATAGCCTGTTTATCAGTGATAGTCTTTCCTTCAGTCAGCCTCTCCGCAAGTCTGTTGCCATTTGAAAATCTAACCGAAGATATTGGAAGAGGTTTTGGAGACACTTGGAACCGCTATGCGTTTTCCATGGAAGAGGATGACGGACACGTATATGTCGGTACCTGGAATGTTCAATTTGATTATCCGAAATTGATTGAGGCTATACTGGATGGCGATCTGGGTGATGGTATAGGTGATAACCCACTTCAGGGTATAGGATTTTTAGCATCTGAAGGAGCGGAAATCTGGCGGCATGATGGTGGGCAGGATTGGACTCAGGTGGCTAAATCCTCAGAGGATAATACCGGTTTTCGTAAGATGAGCACATATGGTGGACAGCTTTTTGCTGGAACTGCGAACAGCGAAAGTGGTGCTGAAGTGTGGGTGAAAAATGATGATGAGACATGGTCAAGGGTGCCATCCTGGACAAAAAATATCGAGAATATTTCCATCCGTGCCCTTTCAACCTATACTGATAAAAACGGAAAAGAATGGTTATATGTTGGTACTGAAAATAATGAAACCGGGGCCGAGTTGTGGGCGTATGACGGTAGCAGCTGGGAGTTAAAAGAAAAATTTACAGACCATGCTGTGTCAGAGATTTCCGTTTTTACAGATAAAAACGGCAATGAAAAAATGTATGTCGGAACCTGGAATTTTGAGATGGATCTCCAGAATCCAACAGATACTTTTCAGTTATATGCAAGCTCTGATGGCGAGGCTTTTGGTAATGTTAAACCGGCATATACAGGCGAAGGTACACTCAGCAATCTGGGAGTAATGAAGCTGATTGACTATGATGGCAAGCTCTATCTGGGTACCGTGAACTATGCCGACGGGTTCACATTACTTTCCTCCGATGATCCCAGCAATCCCAGTTCCTGGGCCACACTTACAACGGATGGCTTCGGTGACAGTGACAATGCCTATTCCTGGTCGGCGGCCGTAATGGACGATATGCTTCTGATCGGTACCTTTAACAGCGGATTAACCGGCGGTGAATATAGTGACATTTTACCGCTGTTACCAATGGATGGACGGGCGCAGCTATTGTACTCCACTGATGGAGTGTCTTTTGATACACTGCTTGATGACGGGTTTGGTGAGACATTTACATATGGCCTCAGAAGCATGCTGGTATCAGACAACCGTCTGTTCGTGGGAACTGCTTCCAATTTCTTTATTCCTGACCTGGGTTCTTCCCTCTACGATCCTTACCTTGGCTATCTTCAGGATTATGTAAGTGATTTACTGTCAGTAATTGATTTTGGGAGTATGGATTTAGATTATGCTGCTCTTGAGAGTTATCTCAGAGAGTTATTTGATTGTAACAGCCCATTTATTGGCACCCAGGTATGGGCAAGCCAGCAGCCGGTACCTGAACCGGCTACCCTGCTTCTTTTTGGTTCAGGCCTTGCCGGATTGGCCGGCTACAGACGAAAGAGAACAGCAAGAATAACCAAGTAATGGTTTAGAATCATTTCGCCAGGGCAGGGAATTCTTCCCTGCCCTTACTCCTTTTCCTAAAATTTCTTGACAGATAAAGATTGATTAAGGAGGCGTCCGCCTCCGGGGACTGGCAAGCACAGCAAACCCAAACCAGGATGTATACCTGGCGCCGGTAAATACCGGACTCGGCGCACTCCATTGGGATGCACCGGCACGGGGAGCTATCTTCGGCTTAACCAGCAATACCTGGCCCGGAAATATCGTGGCTGGCAGGATGCCGTGCAAAAAAAGCGTATTGCTTATAGCTGAACTAAAATAGCAGACCTTTTGTCTGTCATCAATATGGTGAATTGTGCTGTCAATGTAACTCTCTTAGAGTATTGATCGGAAAATTCTTGACTTCCAACTGCTCTTAGGTAACTTTTTCTCCAGTTTGAAGTTGACCGGCCATCCTCACAGTGCAGGCGATGGCATGAGTCTTCGGACTGGTCCCGGATAGTCCCTGTTCC
>CAZVGY010000228.1:0-2846 GCA_964627015.1 uncultured Desulfobacteraceae bacterium | reverse complement strand
TATTTTACACTGAAAATTTACCAGGCTTTATTCAACTAAATTGGAGAAGAACCAACAATTTAAAATACCTTTGGGTTATAGAAAGGAGGGGTAAGAGATGGCGTGGGAAATAGCTCCCTGGAGGAGGGCTGGAACGCTCAGGCCCTTGTGGGGAAATATGGAAGATTTCTGGAATCGGCTTTTTGAAGATTTTCCCATGATGGAACGGGGCAGAGATTGGATGCCGTCTGTGGATATATCAGAGACTGAGGAAAAAATTCACGTAAAGGCCGAGCTTCCTGGGCTGGAAGCAAAAGACATAGATGTGGATGTAACCGACAACGTGCTTACCCTCAGGGGTGAAAAAAAGATGGAGGAGGAGAAGGAAGAGGAAAGATACTATTGCCGGGAGAGATATTCCGGTTCTTTTCAGCGTTCATTCAGACTTCCTGCAGGCGTTGAGAGTGATAAGGTGGATGCCGAGTTCAAAAACGGCATCCTTACTATTGACATACCAAAGTCTGCTGAAAGTAAACAGAAAAAAATCGAGATCAAAACAGCATGACCAAGAATCCGCGATTTCTTCTCCTCAGGGCGATAAAAACCATGAGGAAAGGAGAACAAAATGGCTTAAGAAGATGAATTAATCAGGAGAGATGTTGTCAATAAGTTGGTTGATCAGATACGATCGAATGGAGATAAGAACTTAATCAGTGCGATTTTGGCCCTTGTAGAGCGATGTTGACTGCTGTTGCCTGATATCCTTTACATTATATTAAGACAATAAAAGAGTGAAAAGTGCTATGAAAGAAGCAATGTTCTATGAAGCATTGACGGAGGAAAGAGTGCGTTGCACTCTTTGCAGTCACGAGTGCGTGATACAGGAAGGAAAAAGAGGCATTTGCGGAGTCAGGGTGAACAGGGAGGGGAAACTGTATAGCGAGGTATATGGAAGAATCATTGCCGAGCATGTGGATCCCATAGAAAAGAAACCTTTGTTCCATTTCAAACCTGGTTCCAGGGCATATTCTATAGGCACGATCGGCTGCAATTTTCACTGTAAGCACTGTCAAAATTCTGACATTGCTCAATATCGGTATAATGATCCTAAGGAGATAATCGGCCGAAGTCGAAAACCTGAAAAAATTGTCAGTGCAGCGAAGGACAATAACTGTGAGTCTGTAGCATATACATACAACGAGCCGACCGTGTTTTATGAATTTGCCTATGACACTGCCGTGCTTGCTCAGGAGTCAGGGATTAAAAACATTTTTGTGAGTAATGGTTATCTTAGTGCGGAAGCATCGCGGCATATAGCCGCCTATCTGGATGCAATCAATATCGATTTGAAGACATTTAATAATTCATCTTATAAGGAAGTTTGCGGAGCAAGTCTGGACCCTGTTCTGGAAACAATAAGCCTGATGAAATCACTTTCTGTTTGGGTTGAAATTACGACGCTGATTATTCCGGACCTGAATGATGGAGAGGATGAATTACGGGGTATTGCGCAATTCATAAAAAGTGTCAGTCCTGAAATCCCATGGCATGTCACTGGATTTTATCCTGCGTATAAGTACAGCGACCGTCCACCTACTGAACCGGCAACACTTTATAGAGCCCGGCGAATAGGACTGGAAGAAGGGCTTAATTATGTCTATACTGGCAATATAGCAGATACAAAGAGTGCGAGCACTTATTGTCCTTCCTGTGGAACCCTTGTAATTGAACGTAGGGGCGGCCTTATTAAAAATGTATCAAAAAACGGCAAGTGTCCAGAATGCGGCGCCTCTATTCCCGGAGTGGATATATAAAAAAATCAAATTATCCTGGAATTATGGTGAAGAGATTACGGCTAAGCTGCAGCCAAAAATTCCACTATCCGTAATAAAATGTTCTGTATTAAAAAATACGTGATCTTTTCCCTGAAAGAGTGCACCCCAAACACTTACCAAACATATACCGCCTGAATCGCGATTGCGCCCAATTTATTGATTCGTATCCAGATGAAAACAGAGGGTTTGACTTAAGCAAGAAACCTTGACCTCTGGCTCATGGTAATATCAAAATACACATAAAATTTTCTATAAACGTTCTAAGGAATCCTAAATGAATATTTGTATGTTTACGAATACCTATGCTCCTCATGTGGGAGGGGTCGCGCGCTCGGTTGAATTTTTTGCTGAAGATCTTCGCAGCCTTGGAAATAAAGTGCTTGTCATAGCGCCCTCTTTTCCCGAATCTGTAGAAGGGGAGGATGTAGAAAAGGTACAGAGGGTGCCGGCTATTCAGAACTTCAATGGAAGTGATTTTTCTGTGGGAATTGCTGTGCCTTTTACATTGACAGAGAGAATCAAATCTTTTCAGCCTGATGTGATTCACAGCCACCATCCTTATTTGTTCGGCGATGCCGCCCTGAGGACCGCTCGACGTTACGGGCTTCCCCTGATTTTTACCCATCACACCCTTTATGAAAAATATACCCATTACGTTCCCCTGGATTCTGAAACCATGAAGCGATTTGTAATAAACCTTTCGACTGAGTATTCCAACCTGTGTACTCATGTGGTGGCGCCCAGCCGAAGTATTTCAGAGCTGCTCAAGAAGAGAGGGGTAACTACTCCCATAGAGGAGATACCCACCGGTGTTGATCTTGATTTTTTCAGGCAAGGTAGAAAGGAGAGGTTCTTTTCCGATAACAAATTTCATGCTGAAAAGCCGATTATAGGTCATGTAGGCAGACTGGCGCCTGAAAAAAATCTTGCCTACCTGGCCGAAGCCGTGGCAGGGTATCTCACTCAAAGCAGCGGTACTTTTTTAGTCCAGCATAGAAACCCTGGTCCTTTGGACCAGGTCAGAGTTCAGTG
>CAZVGY010000227.1:0-2849 GCA_964627015.1 uncultured Desulfobacteraceae bacterium | reverse complement strand
CTCATAACCCGAAGGCCGGTGGTTCAAATCCGCCCCCCGCTACCAAATGATTTCAAGCCCTTACGGTACGGAGATTTGACCGAAAGGGCTTTTTTGATTTTGTGCTACCCTATTGCTACCCAAAACTCGGAAATACGATTTCCGCTCATAAACAACCCCCTTCCCCTTGCCTTTTGGAATGATTTTTCCGCTTTGCGTTAACCGTTTCAGCAGACGAGTCGCTTGAAATGGGCTAATCCGGCAAAGATCCGACGCTTCCGCTCGTTTGATCCTTCCGTGCTTTTCGATATAGCTCAGGACCATCTGTTCCTGCTGGATGGGGTCGAATCCGACTTGGCGGACACAGACGGCTTTCTGAGAGGATAATCAGGCTGTCGATGGGCATGGCGGTTCCGGTTCGTTCCTCGTGGGTGAGGATCATTTCCAGAAACCCGGTGTCAGCATCCGACTTCTGTAGCATGAGCACCACAGAAGATGTATATCCGACATCGCGTAATCGGGCGCTGGTCTGCCGTGTCTCCAATATAGAGCCATGCCGAAACGATGCTCTCCCCTCCCGGGCATGAACCGGCACAAGCACACGACGGTAAAGACTTCTCCCGCAAGGATGGGAGCCCTCCAGCCGATCAATGGCGGGAAGGCGGTTGATGGCCTGGTTCTTTTGATGGGGATCGGAAATTTCAGAATTGTTGTTTCCGGGTTTCATGTACATTGACTTTATCAATGGAAAAGAAAAAAATTAATCATTTCCCTTTTGGATGAAGCAAATGACGATCAGTTGGAATTAGCCTATTTGATCCTATCAGCTATTTTAAGATAATTTTCATCCATGGGAAAAATTATTTTTTTTCATTAATGAGTGTTGCGACTTAAATATACATTTATATCAACATTTTAACACAATCATTACATTGTAGCGTCAGAATCTCCCCACAAGATTTGTCAAGGTTTCCCGACATGACAGGCTGTTTTTTTTTTGATATGGAAAAAATTGTTTCAATTCGACAAGTTACAAAATCCTTTTATTTTATGATTTTTCATTTCCGTCAGACAAAATGAGATTTTCCAGAAACAATAGGCAAGAGAATGATTAAATAATAGCATGATTCAAATACCCTAAAGCCGAGTAAACAATCAAGATCGAGATAATTTGAAAGGTGTAATCATTATTTTCCCCAAGTCGGGGGTGCAGCTCAACTCGGCATTAGGGGCAATAGAAATGTCTATGCAAGACCAAAAGATTGAAGCGCATAAAATTACAAAGCCAATTCAGCTCATGGCTGTTTGGTTTGTCGCACTTCTGCTTTTGGATTCCGCATTTCTTTTAGCAGCTGTCAAAGTCACTCAGCCAGCGTGGTTGGCACCAACGCTTGTGATCTCCGCAATTGTTTTTGTCCCACTCTTCCTTGTAGGCGTTTTCTTGATGCAAACGGTTTTCAGAAAGGAACTCCAAGAGGATCAATATTATTCGGAATGGTTAATACGCCAAGAAGAAATATTTAGTGGTTTCGAAGCTGAGAATGTTGAAATAGCTGAATACACTGCTCTTCAGAACACGGAATATGTTGATATTGAAAGTCTTCGCATCAGACGTTACGAAGAACAGCAAGGACTTTTCCTTGTTCATACTTGGCGGCCTTCCATGACTCCTGGACAAATTGCGGATATTGTCATATGGCTGCATCAACATGGAGAAGGGCCACTCTCCAAAGGAGAAATTGAGAAGGTGGAATACCAGCTTGGACCTAAATTTTTTAAATCTCCTCAAATTAAAACGAATGCAAGTGAGCAATATAGAATTGAAGTTTCTGCATACGGGCCTATGCTTTGCATAGCCAAGGTGTTTCTAAGGAGACAAGAAGAACCTATTCTTCTTTATCGTTATATTAACTTCGAAGAAGCCCCTAACAAGGCGCTTCAGCGGACGGCTTACCGCCGCCGTTGAGATTGATCGTTAACTGCACACCCATAAGGAGAAGGAAAAAATGAAAAGTATTGTATTAGTGTTGGCCGTTCTGCTGGTTCCTGGCTGCGCTACAATGAATGATGCAATGACACCTTCATTGTCGATAATCAAAGACGACTTTGACGGTTCGCTGGTTTTACGCCAATCACCGGTCAGTTCAAGTAGTAGCCTTGGAGAAGCTTGGCATACCCTTGGTTTTGAATGGAACCAAAAAAATCCAGATACAATTTTTATTACGGTCGGTACAAATGGCATCGTGAACATCACCGATGTGGCGTTTAATGCGGACGGTCAGGTTGTTTCTAGTATTAAGCCTGCAAGCAAAATCACTGAATATGGTCAGTGGTCTACTCGCCGCTTTTCCATGTCATGGGATGATTTTCTGAAAATTGCCAACGCAAAGTCGGTAAAAATGAAAGTCGTCAGAATCAACGACTATACGGTTTCTTCTTTTGGCCCAGAACATTCTGGAGCCATTGTTAACAGCAAAATTTTACCCTTCGTTGAGAAAGTTCGTGAGCTCCGGTCAACAAGTGGAAAACAAAACTAAAAAGCCGCAGCTAATATCTATATGGCCTTCGGTTGCAAGGGACGGCAAACAGCGCGGCGTTTTTTCAAAATTGGTACTCCGCATAAAGTTCAGGGGTAATTTAAAGTTGGTTGCCACGCACGTTTGCCGCCCCTGAGCCGTAGCGTTAAGGCTCAAAATAATGGAGGAAAGTGAGATGAAAACACTTTGGAGAGTCGCCTTGATTGGTTTCTTAGTTGTACAGTTTGCAGAAAACAGTTTTGCCGGTGACTATAATTTTAGAAAAACGAAATGGGGAATGAGCTATAATCGAAAGTTGTGTTTAGGGAATTAGGTGGTGTATCCTCCGGGCGA
>CAZVGY010000226.1:0-2902 GCA_964627015.1 uncultured Desulfobacteraceae bacterium | reverse complement strand
TTTATCCCAGCGCTATTTTATTGCCTATTGACAAAGGAAAGGCTCATATGTGTGTGTTAGCGCATAGTTTATTGATTTAACTACAATTTCATGCATTCTGATATACTAACGGCTCTACCAATGGACTTATCTTTTCCCAATCTTTGGACTTATTGGCTGCCACCCATAAATCATAATTTCGCTGAAGATTTATCCAAAACTCAGGACTGGTATCAAATGCTCTAGATAACTTTAGAGCCATCTCTGGAGTTACCGAACCCCTCTCATTTATGATTTTAGACAGGGTTTTCCTAGAAGTACCTAAAACTTTGGATAACTCAGTAATGGTGATACCTAATGGTTCAAGATAATCTTCTTTCAATATCTGGCCTGGGTGAGTTGGTTTTCTTTGCATGATCTTCATATTGGATATCCTTTAGTGATAATCTAGATAATCTATGTCATAAATGTTTGCTTCTTTGAATCTAAATATAAGACGCCAATTGCCTGAAACAGATATTGAATACATACCCTTGTAATTGCCAGTTAGCGCATGGAAATTGGAACCAGGGAAATTCAAATCTCTAAGTTCGGTAGCAGCATTCAGTCTGTCTAGAAGTTTTCCCAACTTTTTAGCATGTGCAGGTATTATTCCCTTTTTGGAACCCGTGTAGAAAAATTTCTCCAACCCTTTGTGCTTGAACGACTTTATCATAAAATTTATCGTAACCTATAAGGTTACGAATAGCAATAAAAACTTTGGCAGCATAATCGCTTTTGAAAGATTATTACTATAACTAACTTGCTGATTTTATTAAAATAAATGTCGCAAATAGCTCGTTTATAGCGCTAACCACATGGGTCAGTTGCCGCTGTAGAGCGCCAGCGGAACAGCGGTCAAGTGCACCCGCTTTGATATTAATTGAGCCTTTCCCCAAAACAGCATAACGTTATGCTGTGGCCCTTGGGCAGCTATTATAAAACTGCTAACACCTCAAAAAGGAGAAGGCTCAATGAAATTCTACACTAAACAACATAGATACTATTGCGGGATTGATCTGCATGCTAAAACCATGTACATCTGCATTATCGACACTGGTGGAAAGATCGTTTACCATCCAGCAATTCACGGTTACTACTAAACTACTTGGGTGATCAGCTTTATGAAGCGAAGAAAACATTTTTGAACGATGATTATAGCAGAAAAAGCAGCTAATGGTAAGATAATGATACATTGAATTGGCTGGAATTAATCCTGGCAGGTCCTGGATCAGAAAATCTGAAAACAGAAATCCCTGCGGATTCAGAATCCGAACAAAACAATTCCGGTTTAAGAATGGGGCATATTACGGTGATCTGGGATTTTTCGGGGCGGTGATCATGAACTCCATCAGATGCTCATAGCTGTTGAAAATAAGAATTCTGATCACACAACGCAGATGGTTCCAGAATTCCTTTCGGGAACTGAATGTTCTCCGGCAGCCCTGGTATAAAGGATCGCTCAGTTCGAGAATTTGATGAACAAAAAATGCCAGCAAAATAAACAGGAGAAAATTAAATGAGGCATATTGAATGCCATGGCCATAATTATGCTCAGCGTTATATCCCTGATTTTTGAGGGTGTTGAAATATTCGTTTTCAATTTTCCAACGGCATCGGCCAGCGGTAACCAAAGTTTTGACATTGTCTCGATGAACAGGGATATCAGTGACCCAACTGGAATGAAAGTTTGTTTTGTCAGCAGCCTTAATTGTGTAATCAAAAAAATTGATGTTTTGGGATTTGGCTGTGCCGTTTAAAGGTACATCATTGATCCACCTGTAAATATGCCGGCGGCCTTTGTCATCAGAATGTTCCAGGCGTTGAATTTTATGGGTTACGGTTGCCAAATGGTTGAATAAGAATGTGTGATCGCCGGGCTTGGCAATCAGAATAAACGACATGCGATTGTATTTCAACTCATCAATAAATGGTTGATTGGAATACAAACCATCACCAGTGATGATGATATTGAGCTTCGGATGAGCTTTTCGAATTTTTTGTATCAGGCACTTCCCGGCATTGCGCTCACAATCCTGCTTGGAACTGCCATCTGTATTCTGAATCGGTTCCGGAGCCAAGGGAATGACTTGCCGCCGGGCCGGGTGAACAATGGAGGCGCCAAGAAATTGATGGGAATAAGTGACTTTCCCGGTTTTTCTGGAGGTTTTCATCAGGCATCCGGGGCAGGAGATGTTCTTGGAAGAGAAGTACTGTGTGCCATCGATTGAGATCAGGTATTGGTTCTTGAAAAGCTGAAATTTTTCAAGCAGTTTTGCACGTTGCAGCAATCCGAAAAAATCTGAAAATATCGGTTCAAAAGATGAGGAAGGAATCAAGTCGATAACATCGCGTAACCGGGTAGCCTTTGGTATCGACTTAACCCCAAAAATCGTTTGCAGATTGTTTATATTGCCTTGATCCTGTATGCGTTTTTGAAAAGCGAGCATTGATGGGTCCTGAAAAAACATCATGGCAAACCCGCTGAGGCAGCAATCATGAATTTCATAATTGATACTACCTTCACGGCGCGGATCTTCAATTTGAAGAGTCCGCTCTGAGATAATTTTTCTCAAATTGCTGAAGCAGAGATGTTTTTTCGGTTTCACGTTACTAACCTCTATATGGTGATGAAGCTGAGATAGAGGTTAACATATATAGAGATAAATGTCTAGTTTTTTTTATTTTTAATTATATCAAACCGTTATATGCTTATTTCTATTAGTTTTAAATACTGTGTCACGAATTCAATTAGAACAAAAACATCGCGAAAAGCGACAGGCGAAAGGGCTGTTTTTCCGGGCATTGATCACTGACCGTGAATTGCTGTGCTATTATGTCGGCATGTTTATTCGTAGAACACGCATAGGGAAAACCGCTGCCG
>CAZVGY010000225.1:0-2962 GCA_964627015.1 uncultured Desulfobacteraceae bacterium | reverse complement strand
GAAAGTGCCGTTTATCATCCCACGCGTTTTCAAAAGGAGATGAGAATAACTTGATTTTTATGTATTTTAATTGGCTCCAGGCATGCCCGCGGTTAATATTGCAGAAATAAATTTAAGCGGACTATCATGTGCATTCGGAATATCATGGCTTGTTTACTCCAAGCTCGGCTACCTTGAGATCATGAAGCAGATGAATCTCGTTGGCGCAGCTAAGAAAGGTGGTCTCGGTGCTGTTATTATTGCATCAGGGCTTTGATTACAAATTGTGCTATCAAAGGCAGTTCTTATGAGGAGGCTGTTTTAAAAGCGGTTAATCTCGGAGGGGATACTGATACAACAGGCGCTGTTGCAGGTGGAATTGCCGGGATCTACTATGGATTCAGCAGTATTCCGCAAAAATGGATCGAGGTGATAGCAAGAAAAGAGGATATACTTGTGCTCGCGCAAAGGCTGTACGAGAGTATCTACGGCGGAGGGGCCCGTTCAGGTTAAATGGCATAAACAAAGGTTGACACCGAATGTTCGTTCAGGTTGACAGTTAGGAGCTTGTAACTCAAAATTAAATGATGAGATTGCGCCCGGTTTTATTTTTGATAAGCCTAATTCTTCTCCTGGTTTTCTCCAGTGCTTTTCTTATTAGGGGCGTCAGGTCGGGTGATCTCGAAGAGATTGAGCTGAATGCTTCTATGATCTGCTTATCCTGTATAGGAATAGAATAGATGACAGCAAGAATAAGAAGGATTTTTCAGATCCTGAGTCTCATTGCGATAGACAGCTATGTGAGAGGTATTGCAACAGGGCAGGCTATCTATCAGGGTTTTACGAAACGATTTACAGTCCCAGTTCTTAATTGTTACTCATGTCCTCTTTCAAGGTTTGCATGCCCTGTGGGGAGCTTTCAGCATTTCCTGGCAGTGAGGCAATTTCCGTTTTTTATATTTGGCTTTTTGGGATTTGTTGGAGCCGCTGTTGGCAGGGCAACCTGTGGCTGGATGTGCCCCTTTGGACTCATTCAGGAGCTTCTTTATAAAATACCATCCTTCAAGTTCAGGATCCCAAGAGTATTCAGTTATTTTAAATATGTCGTTTTGATTGTGCTTGCGATTATTCTTCCGATTGTGCTTTTAGAGCCCTGGTTCTGTAAATTCTGTCCTGCGGGAACACTTGAGGCCGGTGTGCCTCTTCTTTCATGGGATCCTATCGAATCTCTAGGGTCTTCGCTTTTGGAGATCCTGACGGCCCATTTTTATGTGAAGTATGGCATATTGGTTCTGTTTCTGGTTCTGTTTCTATCGACAAAAAGGCCCTTCTGCAGGGTGGCCTGTCCTCTCGGGGCGATTTTCTCCATCTTCAATAAGCTCAGTGTCCTCAGGATGCATGTAGATATGAGAAAGTGCACGAAGTGCGACATCTGCTACAATGTGTGTCCCATGGAGATTAAAATCTACGAGAATCCCAATGCTCTCGATTGCATCAGATGCGGGAGGTGCCAGTCGGCCTGCCCGTACAAGGCAATAAGTTTCGAGACACCGGCGGTGTATTTCAAACGCGAAACCTGAAGGGGCAGCCGAGACATCTGTTTGCCTCTTTTATTGCATCCTCGGAAGCCAGAGGTTTTTCAATTGTTCTGAAGTCCCTTTTTCTTATTTCCGGATTTTCCCTGAAGATTGGGGCAGGCGCTTGGGTAGTAGGTTTCCCCAACTTACCTGGTTTTATCACAGGTTCGAAGGAGAGGATTCTTTTTATGATATATTTAAAGCTTCCCTCCAGGTAGCGCTGGACTTCGTAAGCCGCTTTTCTGCCCTTTCCAATTGCCTCGACGACACTCAATGATCCAGGTATTACGAAGACCCCCTTTATAGATGTTTTGGAATTTTTGAGTATTTTCAGATTTCCAGGGAGAAAAGAGAGATCGGGTTCCTGGCCAATAGCTATTATTACAGTGTCTGCGGTAAAAACTGGTGAGTCGGCGTCATAATCGAAAAGCGGTGAGAATTTGCCATTTTCATCGTAGACCCTGACACATTTCACAGTTTTAAGGGCCTTGACTTTGCCGTTTTCACCGAGAAACTCTCTTGGACCAAGGGAACCGAGGATTTCGATCCCCTCCTCCTCTGCTTCTTCTATCTCCCTATCGCAGGCTGGCAGTCTATCTGGGGAAGTTAAATCCCTGGTTTCCAACGCCACTATTTTTACCTTCTCCGCGCCAAGCCGCAAAGCCGTTTTGGCACAATCTATTGCCACATTGCCTCCACCTATAACTATGACATCCTTTCCAATTTCGATTTTTTCCCCTTCTATGGCTTTTCTGAGGAATTCAAGGGCATAGATGATTCCATTCAGATTTTCACCCTCTATTTTAAGAGGCTTTGAAAGCTGATCCCCTGCCGCGATAATAATTGCGTCAAATTCCCTTCGAAGCTCGTCGAAAGCTAAGTCTCTGCCGATTTTAACATTGGTCTTCGCACTAATCCTTTCCTTCACAATCCTATTGATATCACGTTCGAGAACCTCGCGAGGGAGTCTGTAGGGCGGTATTCCGTATCTAAGCATTCCACCTAGTTCGCTGTTGCTTTCGAAGATTGAAACTGGATAACCCTCAAGAGCAAGATAATGGGCTACAGTTAGACCGGCCGGTCCACCACCAATAACTGCTATCTTTTTGTTTTTTTTCTGCCAGGACTTGGGAAACCTGAAATCGCCTTTTAGTGAAGCGATGAGCTTGAGATGTCTAATCCGGACCGAGCCCTCCATGCTTGTTCTGGCACATTTAGCCTCACATGGGGCAGGACAGACATAACCAAGAACGCCGGGCAGAGGAGCTTTAAGTGATATAAGCTGCACTGCATCCTCAAATTTCCCCTGTCGTATGAGTTCTATGTATCCGGATACGTCAATACTAGCTGGGCACGCATTTCTGCAGGGCGGTTTGGGGTAGCTGGGTCCCTTGTAAGCATCAAGT
>CAZVGY010000224.1:0-2983 GCA_964627015.1 uncultured Desulfobacteraceae bacterium | reverse complement strand
AAGAATCAAACTCTGGGAATACATGTCGCCGGAAACAGAATCCCATTCGTAAAGCATGCGCGTAGATCCTCGCAAGAATGGGAGAAATGGATTGTAGACCTTTCACATTATATTGGGAGCGAGATCTTGATTGTTGCGGCGGACAACGGAACTAACTGGGGAGAATGGATGGGAATTTCACAACCAGTATTCTATCTGAAATCGCATGGTAGAAAATAATAATATTCTGACCCTTAAGTCCGACCATCTATTGAATCAAGTATCTGAAAACCGTTAGCCTACATAGACTACCCTCTTTTCAACAATCTTCTGTGAAAGAATAAGCTCAACACGAGAAAACCACATACTGACAACAAGATGGTTTCTCCAAACCGCTTTATTATTGGATACTCCAGGAGGAGTCTTAAGAAAGGGAATTGCTCCTCCAGTTTACCATAAGCCAGCTGATAATCCGATTCCTTGACTTGCCTGACAAGAGATATATTCTTAGACAAATCTTTCTCCATCGCGTTCTCTATGTGAGTGATTTCAAACGTAGCAACGGCAGAACCGGGCCCAACATCCCAGACAAGTTTTATTACACCGTATCGCGATTGAATCCCAAATTTCTCGGCAGTCACTTCTTCCAAATAGATTCTTCCGATTGGTATATCCTTATAGACAATTTTGAAACCGGCCCTCCTGCTGTCCACATTTATAACGTTTATGAGATGAAACGGATTCTCGATGCCGATTTTCTTTATGACATCCTTGAAAACCGGTCTTACAGCCCTCTTGATGATGCCCAATAATCGATGCTTTTCATCGGGTGAGGTGGTCACATTGTAGTGGGCAACCTCGAATTGGATACTATCTCCGGAGATTATGCCGAAATTGCTTATCCCCGCCAGATCAAGTCCATATCCCTGAATGTCATGGATCAATATCTCGGCCACTTCATTCTTTATCCCGGGTTTCGTTCCATTATTATCCATCCAGATGGAATATTTGATCGCGTTATCACCACCGAGCAACGCCAGGGCAGGCGTATCGAAGTATTGCTCATACCAGAGTTCGGAGAAAAACTCAGACCTTAGGGAAGGATCAACTTTTTTAAGAAAAAAGTCCTTTCCGCCATATCTGTCCCGCAGATAAGTCCATGCGGCATTGATTTGATCTCTTTCTATCAGGAATGCAAGGGTTCTCTTACCAGTAAAGTCTTGTGCCAACAGATTCGCAGACACAAAGAAAATACTACCAAACAAAAGGAAAGCCAAACAAAGAAAAAACCATGATTCCTTTGCGTTCTTTGCGCCTTTGCGGTAAAATCTGCCTTTTTTAAACAAGTCCGCTAACAAACTATACACTTGCCAGATCACCGCTGTATGAGATCAGAGTCGCCTTTGTGACTTTCATTTCATCACGGAGTTTTTTCAGAAAACCCGTATCTCCATCTCTTAATCTCACTTCAAAAGTCAATTCCGCAAAAGCGGGGTTAATGCTTTTGGATTTCAGCTTAATTCTGCTTACGGAACTTGAAATAAGTTTGTTAATATCATCATCGTTGGCGTCAGTAGACATCTCCAACACCAACAGATATGGGTTATCAGTCTCTTCCTTTTTTGTAAGCCACAAGATTATTATACTTACAAATACGGATCCGATAATGGAAATATTGAAGTAGTTGACCCCGTTGGCGATCCCCACGGTTATGGCCCAGAAAAGGAAGGCAAGATCAATGGGGTCCTTAATAGGCGTCCTGAAACGCACAATGGAAAGCGCCCCGACCATGCCAAGGGAAAGGACTAGATTCCCGCTGATGGTCATGATAATCAAGGTTGTAATGGTACACACGATGACCAGGGTGATGTTAAAGCTTTTCTGATACAGGACGCCCCGGAAGGTCTTTCTGTATATATAGAATATGAACATCCCTATGGCGAATGACACCAATATGTTCAGCACCACATCCAATGATGTAAAGCGCTCAAATCCACCCGAAAGGTTAACAAACCCCTTCTTGAAAATGTCAGGAAACGTTAATTGGTTCATTCAGATATCCTCCCAGTAACTTGTCTTGAGAAATCTTCTCGACAGTGCGTATTTGCTGATGGCCGACCTTTCCAAAGAGTCCAACTGTATTACATTTCTGATGAAGTCAGGCAACACCGTGTTGTATTTTATCTCAAGGATGTCCTTTCCCTCTAAAACGACAGGCAATGAGTGAAAGGCTTCTGAGAAAAGATCAAAACAGGTGTTGTTTGACCTCAGGTTATTGTCAATGGTTATCCTTAGATTGAAGTGGTGAAAAATAAAGGCATCCCTTTCGTATTCGACCATGACCTTTGGCTTAAACATTTTTGTTTTAAAGGCGATATAGATTTTATTCAAAACGGGATTATTGTACTTGAGCATTTCTTCATAGTTGCCGGCAATGATTTCATAGGCGCTCTCCCTCCCAATGGATGCCGTCTCTTTAAAAATCTGATTGTTCGCCTTGTTTTTTATCTCAAACTTTACGGTTTCGGCATCCGGATCATAGGTTCTTAAACGATATTTCTTTCGAAACTGGATTCCCGCCAGTTTTTCATGTAGGCACTCGTCGTCAAAAGAGTCAAAGTACAGGCTCCGGATAGAATACCCTCTGTGAGGAACGCTGTGCTGGTCAGCCCTTAGCGCATATTTCAGACGATTCACCAGGGAATGATTCTCCACGTGATTTATGAAATACTTTAATTCATAGCGCTCAACATTCAAGTTCCACATTTGGTAACCGTTCAGGGTTTAAAATAACCCGTTTTTGTAACCGTTGACAGAACGGTGAAATTAAAAACTGGAAATTCGAAATTTGGCCTTCATTTTTTTGTGCTGTTGATGAACGCATTCAATTTTGGGCCTAATTTGTCAATTAGCGTTTTGTATTCTGTAGCTTTTGGCTCAAACAAAACCTCTCTTCTTATGAGTTTTCGCAACCATGCCTTGGTTTCTTCAAGGGAACCTCTTG
>CAZVGY010000223.1:0-2996 GCA_964627015.1 uncultured Desulfobacteraceae bacterium | reverse complement strand
AATTCACAGCATTTCCCCCTTATTTCTTTCAACTAAATTGGAGATGATCCAAATTTATATATAACTGTGGGGATTTTATGGTGGATGATAGCTTTGTTTGTTCCCTCTGAAACCAAGGCCTTTGATAAATACAGGGACTTTAATCAATATGACCCATATTTCAAGGAATATTCTAAACGCTATTTTGGCCCCTCATTTGAATGGCGGTATTTTAAGTCTCAAGCTATTGTTGAATCCAGATTGGATCCTGAAGCTGAATCTCATGACGGGGCAGCGGGTATCATGCAGCTTCTTTCGAAGACTTTTACACATGTCAGAAAAGAAAACCCTAATATTAAGGATGACCTATGGAATCCCCGCTGGAACATCGCCGCCGGAATTTACTATGATTACATTTTATGGGAGGTCTGGAAAGCAGAGCGGTCTTTTGAGGAGCGAGTCCGGTTTATGTTCGGATCTTACAATGCCGGCAAAGAAGCCATACTCACTGCCCAGGAGATCGCCATTGACAGGGGGTTGAACCCTCTGTTATGGAACTCCATCGTACAGACATTGCCAGAAGTTAACGGTGGAGACGGAAGCGAGGAGACTATCTTTTATGTCCGGACTATCATGAAAGTCATGAAAGAATTAAAATAAGAATAAAAAGTTGCTGCAATACGTTAAGAAGCATCTCTAACCAGTTTTTATTACTACATGTTTTCGAATATAAATAAAAGACAAACCAGGGGCCTTATATTAACCTTCCCGGGGACGCTAATACCTGAGGAATTTTGAAGATTCTGAGACTCAGCAGTTTACTGCTCCACTAACTTGAGCGCAACAAACAGGGTGGCCCCCTTGCGCTTGATAAGCAAGAGGATAGTATCTCCCTCACCGAATTTTTCTATTTTTTCCCGAAAACTTTCCAGATCAGGTACCGGCTGCCTATCTATTTCCAGGATGATATCCCCCGGTATCAGACCGGCTTCTGCCGCTGGACTATTTGGGTTTACCTGGACCACAATCACTCCGCTTTCCCTTGAAAGTCCATACTGTTGGGCCATTTCCGGGGTGATTTCTCTAACTCCCAAACCTAAGTTCGGCCTATCCGAATCCCGCTCTGGGGATTCAGAAACCGTCTCTTCTTTCATCTCCCCGACGGTCAACTCCAGGACCTTTTTTTTGCCGTTACGGCTTATTACGACTTCTACTTCCTTGCCAACCTTTGTAGTCGCGACCATAAAAGGAAGATCCTGCATTTCCTCTATCTTCTTCCCATCAAAAGAAAGGATCACATCGCCTCTTTGTATGCCCGCCTTATCCGCAGGTCCATTGTCTGTTACATCACTAACGAGTACTCCATCTTCAGATTTCAGACCCAATTTATCCTTTAATTCCTTTGTTACAGGCTGGATCATCACTCCCATCCAGCCACGGACTACTTTTCCTTTCTTGAGCTGCGGAAGCAATGTTTTGATCATATTACTGGGAATGGCGAACCCGATGCCGATGTTACCACCGCTACGTGAAAAAATCGCAGTATTAATCCCTACAACTTCTCCATCTATATTCAGTAGTGGCCCCCCACTGTTACCGGGATTTATAGATGCATCTGTTTGAATAAAGTCCTCATAAAGCGCGGAACCGATCCTGCGGTATTTGGCACTCACTATGCCAGCAGTGACCGTATTACCTAGGCCGAAAGGACTTCCTATAGCTATCACCCAATCTCCTACCTCCAGCTTATCTGAATCTGCCAGGTGTAATGGGTCGATATCGTTTTTAACATTGATTTGTATGAGAGCAAGATCCGTTTTGGGATCTTTTCCTATAACTGTTGCAGGATACTTCTCTCCATCACTCATCGTCACTTCGATTGCTTCAGTTTTTTCTACAACATGATTGTTTGTAAGGATAAAACCATTCTTATCAATAATAAACCCGGAACCCAAGCTCCGTTGTTTGAAGTGTTTAGGGAACCGATCCTGAAAAAAACGTTTAAAGAATTCCTGCATAGGATCATCAGATCCAAAAGGAGTGCCAAAAGGGAAGGGAACTGTTTTTCTGCTCTCTACGATTCGGGTTGCACTGATGTTGACCACTGATGAACTTACCTTTTTGGCAATAGGAGCAAATGAATCCGGAACCTCAAGTGCATAAGAAGGAGGTTGAAAAAAGGCTACTAATCCGCACAAAACCCAGAGCAGGGCCCATAATGCCAAGGCCGAGCATTTTTTCCTGTCAAATCCTAGAGTTAGCATTCCAATAATCCTCCCTTTTTATTGTTGTATTTTTACTTTTATTTTCGAAAATACTTAATTATCCGAAGAAAATGATACCTAAAATGAACTTACGGAGGGAATGGGGTTAATCATCTATTTATATCTAATTAATTAAGTAGTAATATTTAAATACATGAAATTAAATAGAAACGGAGGTTGCTTATGCTGAATTATAAAAATGTAAGACCTGAGCTGGAGGAGATGGGTTTCAGGAATCTGGCCAACATATACTGGAATGCCAGTACGCCCCATTTGTATGAACAGATCATCAGGAGGCGAGAAGGAAATCTCGCGCATTTGGGACCTGTGGTTGTCAGGACAGGTCATCATGTAGGCCGTTCACCCAAAGACCGATTCATTGTGAAAGAGCCCTCAAGTATGGACAAGGTCTGGTGGGGGCATGTAAACCAGGCTATTGAAGAGGCAAATTTTATAAATCTATTTTACCGGTTACTGGCTTATTTTCAGAACAAGGACATGTTTATACAAGACTGTTTTGTCAGTGCTGAACCCAGGCACCGCATACCCATTCGCGTTATAACGGAAAAGGCCTGGCACAGCCTCTTTGCTCGAAATATGTTCATCCAGCTGAAATCAAAAGAACAAGCTGATGATCATAGTCCGGATTTTACAGTGATAAATGTGCCCACGTTTCAAGCAATTCCGGAATTAGATAATATGGATCATCTCCAATTTAGTTGAAAGAAATAAGGGGGAAATGCTGTGAATTCA
>CAZVGY010000222.1:0-3052 GCA_964627015.1 uncultured Desulfobacteraceae bacterium | reverse complement strand
AAATGTTACTAAAAATGTTCAGGGAAAACCCCCTGTTCTAGTCAAGACCCTTTAATTTTTACGCAGGAAGGTGGGTTTGGCAGACCACAACACTTATATTGTCTTTACCACCCGCAGCTAATGCCTCGTCTACCAGTTGCCTTGCAGTATCTTTTACATTATTTCCTGTCTTTAATATTTCTTCAATCTGTTCATCACTGATCATATCTGTGAGTCCATCGCTGCAAAGGATGTAGATGTCATCTTTCTCCCGTTTCTCCCATTGAATATCCGCCTCTACGCTTGGGGTACCCCCAATAACTCTCGTGATAATATTCTTTGCCGGTTCTGGCCCCACCCGGCCGGCTTTTTCCCATTCTGCGTGAAGAGAATGATCAACGGTCAGGCGTTTTAGGACAGAATCCCTCCATCGGTACAGGCGGCTGTCCCCAACATGAAACCACAGCACATGCTGATCCTGGACCAGAACCAAACCCACAATGGTTGTCCCCATGTAACGGCTGAGCATAAGTTCCAGGTTGCGTTCATACAGGACATTAGCCGCTTCATCCACTGACCTGTGAATTATGGTATACAGGCCTCCTATTTCAGGCGGGACTCCCAGCAGGGCGGTAACATCTCTTATTTCCTCATTAATTTTTTCACGATTGAGGCGTTCCTTGAATACTTTTATGGTCGTCTGGCTTGCCTCTGCACCTCGCTCATGCCCCCCCATTCCGTCCGCTACAGCCAGGACAAGTCCTGAGTCATCAATCCATATAGAATCTTCATTTTCAAATCTAACATATCCGGTGACTGAAATACCGGTTGCTACGATATCAGAAGTTTCTACGTGCGCATATAAAGGGGTGGGTTTATTTTCATCAGCCGTCATTGCCATTATCAATCCTTTTTAAATTATCATTTCGCTTAACTGTATATCCACTAATTGGGGGGAAATTCATACCACAAAATCATAAAATAATTTAATAATATTTTTCTCTTATAAATAAGCCTCTGATTTCAAGCTCTTTTTCCGTAACTTTGATCCCTTTCTTCAATAACCAAGTACAATAAGGCTAAACACTATTAATCAATCTTATTTTGATCATAATTCAGAATGTAGTTTTCACATATAAATGTAAATACCGTCTATGGTACAGCTAACCGGAACGTTGAGGCGTTATGGTTCCCTCCTCGCCTTCGAGGCCCGGTGAGCAATTCTTTTCATTTCAGTATCCATTGGTGCACGATAGCTGACGCCATCCAGACCCCAAAGCTTGATAGAAGAACAGCTCCCAGTGGCATATGTTTTTTGAAACACACGAGAGCCACGAGAAAGAAAAGTATGCTGGGCAGGAAACCCCAAAGGGCCCCTTTTGTGAAGTTCTGCATAATCTCAGGGTTTCCCTTGTTTTCCAAATACATCCATACTAGAACGAGGGCGCCGGTAAGTGGCATAACTCCGATAAGGCCGGCTGCTGATGGAAATCTCTTTCCAATTGCCGTGGCAATCAGAATGACGGCAACACTCAGGATTACTTTGATCAGGATTTGCATAGATTCTCTTCTTGTTCAATGTCCGAGCTAGGCGGTCAGGCCAATCTGATACAGCTTTTTGCAAAATTAAAAGTCTTTATAAATGTACTACGCTTTTTAATGCCATTTATACCCGGTCCATCTTAAGCGCTTTAACTGCACTTTGATTCGTATTGCTCATCATAGGTATTATCGTAGTCTGGAAAATCTCATTATGAAAATCAGCAAAGATACAATTTTAAGACACTTCAATTATTCGATATAAATTTGGTATCCGTATTATTGAAATTCTGAACTGATATGTCTTGATTTCTTTATTTCTATGCAGTTAATGTCATAGCTCTGTGACGGTGTTTACAACTTAAGCGACAGCCGATTATTGAACAAGTACTCTTCTATCCACATCGGCCTTCTTCTTCGCGTCCACCTCGCGAACCCCAACTTTTCACCGATATAAAAAGCCCTGTATGCCCTGACCGGATTACCGGGCACCTTGTATTTCTCGGGCATTGCCTGCGCAAATTCCGTCATTCCTAAGGATTCAAACCTCATCGTCTTAACCTGGTCCAATACATGAATCGAAACATGTTGTTCGGATTTATAATACCTGTATTTGTATTCACGATTTAAGGCTCTTGCTAGACTGGTCAGCCATTGAAGGTTGTCGAAAGATTCGCCGGCCCAGAGAACACAAGGGTGTTTGATGTGAGTGGATTTGTATGGTGTCGTGAAACCTTTCTTGTTAAGAACGGTACAGACTATCTGTGTGCTCTCCAGAATCATCTTAACCACGTGCTGGTCGCAGTGATAACGCGCACACCTTTCAACATTCATATCGAGAACAAATATGTTCATTTCTCAAGGGCCAACGCTCCGGCTCGGAGGCGCTGGACATGAAGCGGCCAGCAGCCTTTCGCAAACAGTTCTAAGCTTCAGCGATAAAATATCTTTTCGATGACCAATCTTCACAACACAAAAAGTCAGCTATTTGTCTTGGACTAAATAGGCAATACGGTATCGTCCCTGCCTCAAGTGACAACTTCCCTGCTCAGCCAACTTTTCACTACCTGCTGGGCTGGGATTATCCTCAAACATCTTAATATTATTGAGAAGTTCCTTCACATCCTTTTTCGAAATGCTTCCAAAATCCTTTTCCACGGAGCTATTGCAGAGGACACTATATTCGGCCATCTTTTTTCAGCCTCTTCAGCATTTCATCAGAACTGAGAAGGGGTTCTTTGGAGCGCGCGTCAACGCAGCCAGATCTTCACCATCTTCTGTGAGGGCTTCGCTGACTGCCTCATTTACAAAATCAGATATAGATCCAGATGTCTCAATTGCTTTTAACTTCAATGCCTTATATACAATAGAGTCTAGTTATATAGTGGCACGTTTTGCGGGTGTTGCCATAACTTCACCTGCTTGTATTTGGCGACATCATAATGTTCCAGTGTTTTGTTAACAAGGTCATTTTTAAAACCGAACGAGACTGTCGAATAACCCAATTTGGGAATTGATTTCAGTTTCAAAAAAG
>CAZVGY010000221.1:0-3243 GCA_964627015.1 uncultured Desulfobacteraceae bacterium | reverse complement strand
CACTGAACTCTGACCTGGTCCAAAGGACCAGGGTTTCTATGCTGGACTAAAATCATTACTCCTTTACTAAGGCTTACTCTCTTCTATCCCGCCGCTCGCCTCACCCCTCTAATATGCCAGCCTGTTTGCCACCGTACCTGGTCGGCTTGTAACAGAGAGCCCTGAACAGTCTCTTTAAAATCCACGTCTTGTATCTAATAACCGCAGCTCTCTGCCATAAATTTCACCGCAGGAATAAAACCTTTTCGATGGTGACTGGCGGAAGGACGCTGTTTTTTCGCAACTTATCTTCGGGTGAAAACCGCAGCTCCTGCTTGCAGGAGAATGCTGAAGGGGGAAGGTATCCCCCGAGGGTAAGTTGCATGAAACACCAGTCCGTGGCCCTCTAATCCTTGATCCTACCCTTATTCAGATGATAGGCGAAGAACCATACAGGCCCATTCATCACTGTAGAGGGTTTTATCCACGGACAGCCCTGCTTCAGCTGCCTCTCTTTCAACCTCCGGAACCTGGGGCCTGAGAATTCCAGACAATATAAGCCCTCCGCCCTGGGCCAAAAGACCTGGGAAGACAGGTAATATCTTCGAAATCTCCGACATAATAAGATTTGCAACAACCAGGGAAAAGGAGCTGTCAATATGCTCAAGGGGACGGGAGGAAACCTTTATAAGCTTCTCCAGCTTGTTTAGCCTTATGTTTCTTTTTGCCCAGCGGATTGCATCATGATCTGTATCAATCGCCTCAATAATTTCAGCCCCTAACTTGGCCCCATATATCGCGAGAATGCCGCTGCCAGTACCCACGTCCAGCATGCTCCATGGTCCGGCAGAACAAAACATCTCCATAGCCTCCAAACACATAGCCGTAGTTGGATGCTGACCGGTACCAAAGGCCGGGCCCGGGTCGATCTTTATAACATGACCTTGAACTGATTCAGGAACAGTCTCCCACTCGGGGAAAACCATGAGACCAGGAGAAACTCGCTTAGGTTGAAAAAATTTTCTCCAGCTAAGGCTCCAGTCCTGAGGTTCCATCTGTTTGTAGGCTAATTTAGGAAGAGGCAGCTCCGGAAAAACTTTTCGAAGCTTATCTAAAAAATCATCGATCCTGATTTGAACTTTCTCAAAATCTTGCGGAAAAGGCAGATACGTCTTTAGACTTTGATCCGTGAAGTCCTCTAATACTACCCCGGTACAACCCAAATCAAAAAAAAACGCGCTCAAGGCTTCGTGAGCAATCTTATCGGCCTGTATGCTAATTTCCAGCCATTCCTGTTGTCCAGTGCTTGTATCAGCCACACCCGTATTTCCCTGAGGATTGCTTCTTTTGAAGGGTCAACAAAAATTATAGAGTTACCTCTAGGCCTTTTGAAAAACATAATTCAACTGCCCGTTAGGCAATTTATTTACATCGGCCTTCATTTCCATGCCCACACGGATTTCTTCATCTGATAAGTCCGGCGCAATCCTTCCAAAAACCTTGTAATCTCCGTAATCCAGCAGGGCAATACAGTAGGGAAGATCGTCTCCAAATCCAGACGGTGCATATCCAAGCTTGCTGTAACTGATCAGTCTCCCTTTCCCAGAGACCTCGAACCACTCCATGGAACTTTCGAGGCATCCGCAGCAGTCCGCCCTTGGTGGGAAGAACACGCGGCCGCAGGACTTGCAACGAGTACCGGAGACACTGCCCTTTTCCAGGTTATCTATAAAATCATTGACCCTGGTAGTAGCCGTAAAGCTCACAGTTCCGAATTTCTTAAAACGGTCATCAATTTCTTTTTTATTATTGCCCATGCCGTCACCTCCCGAGAATAGCAACGTTTCCGTAGAGGCCTACCCCACCTATATTATGAACCAGGCCTATCTGCGGAGATTCAACCTGCATATCTCCAGCCTCCCCCCTGAGCTGCAGAACAATCGTCCTTATCTGTGATCCTCCGGTCGCGCCTATAGGATGACCTTTAGAGAGCAGGCCTCCATCTACATTAACAGGTATTCTGCCCTCCCTGTAGGTCTCTTTGCTTTTGATAAGCTCTTTACCCTGCCCCGGCTCTGCAAAACCCAGGTCCTCGTAGGCCATAATCTCTGCTATTGTAAAGCAGTCATGGACCTCTGCGACATCAATCTCCTTGGGAGTAACGCCGGCCATGCGGTAAGCCTGTTCACCTGCCCTTCGCGCGACACTCAGACCGGTAAAAAGGTCTCTTCCTGCCAGGTTTACGCTCTCGGAAGCAGCGCCGAGCCCCAAGATCCAGACGGGTTTATCAGTAAACTGCTTTGCCACATTTTCATCCGCAACAATTATGCAGGAACTTCCATCCGCATTGGCGCAACAATCTCCTACCCGAAGAGGGCTCGCAACCGGTCCGGACATGGGACTTGCCGGATCTGAAAACATCTCGAGTTCAACAGGTTTTCGATACACAGCCTTTTCATTGATCCTGCCGTAAGTCGCGGCTTTTACCCTCACAAGGGCTAAGTCCTCCTGTGTGGTACCGTATTTTTCCATGTGAGCCCTGGCATACATGGCGTAATAAGCAGGCATCATAGTGCCGAAAGTGCTCTCCCACTGAATATCAGCCCCCCTTCCCATCCTTTCCTGGGACTCCGAGGAAGAAATTTCAGACATCTTCTGAAAACCGATAACCGCAACAACCTTGTGAAGACCGGACTTTATCAAAGAATATGCCACCCGAAGACCCATGCTACTCGACGAGCACAGACTCTCCAGATAAAACGTCGGCTGCGGAGTAAGCCCGAGATACTCTGCCAGCACTCCGGCAGGGGACCGCTGTTTGTCATATTCCGGAGCGGAACAGACTATAGAAGCTTCAATGTTCCGCGGTGTCATACCCGCATCCTGAAGGGACTCTTTAAATCCCTCAAACGCGAGTTCACGAATAGATCCTGGATACCCCCTTACGAACGAACTCTGTCCAACTCCTATGATTCCTACCCTACCCATAACGACCCCCTTTTATATATAGATGGGACGTTTATAAAAAAAGAGCCTGAACCTTTTGCTTCGGCTTGGACTCTTTAACAACACAAAAACAGCAAAAATAAGCACTTCCAACCTATTAGAGAGCATTAAAAGATGAGTATAGGCAAAGAGTATCTGACGGTCAAGGGAAAAGGCCTTGAGCAAAATAAGCGCCGCTTGACATCAAAAAGGCAAATATTTAAAATAGGGTCTTGACTAGAACAGGGGGTTTTCCCTGAACATTTTTAGTAACATTTT
>CAZVGY010000220.1:0-3273 GCA_964627015.1 uncultured Desulfobacteraceae bacterium | reverse complement strand
ATTGGAGGCGAAGGCGGGTAGCATTAAGAGGATAACAGGGCTTCCTTCAGGTGTATATTTTGTGCGTATAGGAACATGGGCATTCAAGGGAGTGATAGTAAAATAGTGTCTTTGCCCTATTTGAATTTTAGAGATTGAATTGTATCTTGACAATTTTGATAATTTTTTTATTATAATGTCACATTTAACAAAAATTTAAATAGGAGGTGATATGGTTATAGTGTTTCTTATCTTGGCTGGAAGTTTCGTCGGAACGAAACAAGAGTTTCGATTTTCAAAATCAGGCAGACTTGTTTCTCGGGTAGTTCAATTTAGAAAAACAACGGAAGGGAAAATTGAACGAATCACTAAAAGAGGGAGTGACATTTCAGACCATGGATTTAGCAAGCAATCTTCTGAGACAACATTTGTTCAGATTGACGACGACGCTGATGCAATAGCAAAATACTGTTCTATTTCAGGTGACGGAAAATATATATTCGTTAACTGGATGGTAAATTATGAAAGGGTTTCACTTTATCATTCTTGCCTATCCCCGGGAATACCGCCGATCTGGGAACAAAACGCAAGTGAGGAATTCCAAGGGCAGGTCGGTATCTCCTTTGATGGAAGCATAATATCTGCTGGAGAACTCAATAAAGGTTACGAGTGGAAAAAATACTCAAATACCCCTTTGAATGTATATGAATTAGGCTCCAACAATATGAGAGGGGCAAAAACCTCAAGGGATAACAGTAAGGTTCTTTACCTTAGCTATAATAGTGGTAAGGGGAGAGGAAAGATCAGTGTCTACGATGCAGAGAGTTACGCTTTGCTCTGGGAATATGAGTTTGACAGATACCCACAGGGATTTGATTGTACCCCTCACGGTGACACGGTAGCTGTTTCAACCTATGATTCTGTCTATGTTTTTACCGAAAGCGGACAGCTCGGTCATGGACTCCCCCTGGCAGGGTGGCAAAGGCCCCCTGCTATTTCCTCCGATGGCAAAAGGGTGGTGACCGGGGATTACGACGGTTATATGAGGATATATCAATGGAATGGTAACGAATATACTCAAATATATTCTCATCGTGTCCCCTCCTCGGGTGGCTATATCTCATGGGTAGGTTGTGTTGACATTTCTGATGATGGGAATCTCGTACTAATGGGAAGCGATTGTTACATAGGTACGGATAACTATGTAGCGTGTTTTGAGGATGAAGGATTAGGTTTCTCGCTCAAATGGAAATCCACTTCTCCTTACGCTGGAGAAATTCTAAGTTGTAGACTATCCTCCGATGGTTCAATAGCCATTGTTGGTTGTGCAGGTGATACAATACCTTCCGGGGATGTCGTATGTGTTTATAATACTTCTGACAGTATACCAATCCTTAACATATCAAATAGTCAGGAGCCTGGTTCGATCATCTGGGTTGACATAGACGAGGCTGGTGAATGGGCCTGTGCATCGGGCAAAGCCGTAAATAATCACCAGTGGGGACGGGGTGGACAGGTATATGCTATCCATATAGGAGAAAAAGTATTGAAAGATATTGCATCGTGGGAAATAATAAGTCCTCCAGATACCCTGCAAAAAGGAACGGATTATATCCCAAAAGCAAAATTTATGAACGTAGGGAGTAATACAATTGACACATTTATGGTTCATTTTAATATCTACGATTCACTTGATGCGCTCATTTATGCCGATTCCTCAGAAGAATATAATCTCCCTCCATACTGGGTAAGGGAGGTAACCTTTGAAGATTGGACATGCAATGCATATGGTTGGTATAAGAGATTGGTTTATGTTTGTGCTGATGGAGACCAATATGCGGGAAATGATACTATTATTTTGTATTCTTATTGCGAACCCACAGTGATAGAAGATAGAGGAATTCCTTTATCCTTCAGTCTATCGGTCTCACCCCTGACCGCAGATAAAAAAATTCTGGATGTTTTCTATGCCCTACCAGAGAAGGCCGATGTAATATTTAGGGTTTATGATGTTGGTGGTAGAACAATGAAGAGGGTGGTCCGCAGAGCGCAGGGACCTGGGTATTATCATCTTTTTCTGAACACGGCTGAATTCTCCGCAGGCATATACTTCATAAATGTGAAGTGTGGAAAAGAGAACAGGACTGTAAAATCAGTTATAATTAGATAAAAAGGAGGGCGATGAAAAAATTCACTTTTGTTTTATTGATTTTCTCTTTAAATCTATTTGCTGCCTGGTCACCAGAAATCAAGGTTACAGCTTCTGATGGAAATATGGATAGGGTACCTGAGATAGTGGTCGATAAGGATGGAACTGTCTGGGTATTCTGGTACGGGCTGAGCTCATCTGCTATCAATTTTTACTATTCAAAGTGGCTTGGCAATGGCTTTTCGCCGGAGAGCCTTCTAAATACAATTGATAACAACTGTGGTTCGCCATTCGGTGTCTGCATTAATCAATATGGCTATCCTTCCGTAGCCTGGCCTGCTGCTTTTTATAGCAAAAAGGATAAGAACGCATTGCCAATTGAAAAAGGTGAAGGTATAGCATATTTTCATAATTCGTCAAAGTCGGATTTCTATGGATTGATGAGGTCTACATTTAACGGTTCTGTGTGGTCATCAGATACCGTTGATTCAAACGGAATTGGATGGTCGCCTGATATAGCAGTAAATTCCGTTAACGGAGAAACATGGATTGTTGCCTTTAAAGATGACCAAATAGGATGGTGGCGTTGGACAGGCATCTGGAGTGTGGGATATGTTAATACAAGTGGGATATCAAGTGAGAATCCTTCTATCGTATTGGAAGGGAATAATCCACTCGTTGTGTGGTATACCAATATGGAAGATGCAAATTCAGATACAACAGGTGAGATAGCATTCAGCAGATGGATGGGTTATGGTTTTAACCCTGAAACATTGATTACCCAGGATACCTGTCTTGATTTCCATCCACAGGTCAAAATTGCACCGGATGGAACTCCCTGGCTCGTCTGGTATAAATACCTCAGGAAATATAATGGTGGTGGCTACTGGATTGGTAAATGGGCAGAAGTATATTACTCCAGGTATATCAGCGGCTTATGGACAACACCAACGGTGGTAAATACTCCAGATACACTAAATGATAAATTTCCTACAATCACATTTAACCCTTTAACCCATAACCCAGTTGTGGTATGGTGTGGGCAGGATGAAAGTGGTGATTATCAAATCTATAAATCTGAATGGGATGGTGTTGCCTGGTCGCCAGAAGAGAAGATAACAGAAGATACGAGGAACAACTATTGG
>CAZVGY010000219.1:0-3273 GCA_964627015.1 uncultured Desulfobacteraceae bacterium | reverse complement strand
ATCCCCTTCAAGGGGTTATTGCAATTCCGGCCCCTTTGGGGTCGGATATTTAATGCCCGCACCGCCGGCCTGTTCAACATATGCCCCTTTTATAACAGCCTGGCGCCTGTTACCCACTTCTTACAGGCATTTAATGTATATGTTTTATGACTTTCCCTTAATTAACTTCAGCTCATCTATAATTGCAGGCACAACTTTTCCTAAATCACCCACTATGCCGTAGTCGGCAAAGTTAAATATCTCCGCATTAGGATCGCGGTTGATGGCAATAATAATTTTCGATCCGCTCATGCCGGCCGTATGCTGAACCGCACCGGATATACCACATGCCATGTAAAGCTCCGGCCTGATCGTCTTTCCTGTCTGTCCCACCTGAGAATCATGGCTGAACCATCCTGCCTCAACAGCAAGCCTGCTGGCACCTATTTCAGCATCAAGCAATTCAGCCAGTTCCCTGATCTTGCTAATCGTTTCTTCATCCTCAGCTCCCATACCTACTGAGACGACTCTCTCGGCCTCCTGTATATTAACTCCTTCTGTCTTGGCTCTAATGCTCTCGACGATCTCTACCTGGATATCTTCTTCCTTTATAGCTAAATCGAGCCTGATTATCTCACCCTTCCTTGTCTCATCCTTATCAGGCAGCGGCATTACACCGGGACGCACAGTAGACATCTGGGGTCTGTGCTCAGGACAAATAATAGTGGCCATAACATTGCCGCCAAATGCAGGCCGAGTGGAAACAAGCAGCCTGTTCTCTTCATCTATGTCAAGCATTGTACAGTCCGCCGTACACCCTGCATTGACCCTGAAGGACAATCTGGGAGTCAAATCCCTTCCGATAGGGGATGCTCCGACGATAATCACCTCAGGTTTTTCCTCCAAGGCCTGTTTTGCAATGATATCCGTATAAATTTCGCTCCGGTAGTCCTTCAGAGCCGGATTATCAGCTACGAGCACCCTGTCCGCTCCATAATAAATCAATTCTTCCGCAAGTGGTTCCAATCCCTCCCCAAGCAAAAACGCCGTCAGGTCAACGCCTAGCTTATCAGCAAGTTCACGTCCTTTTCCCAACAGCTCCAGAGATACCTTTGCAACCGATTTGTCAGATTGTTCGGCAAACACCCATACTCCGTGGTATTCGTTTACATCTTTTTTCAATGCCATTCTCCTAAGCCCTAAATGATGTATTTTTCCTTCAGTCTCTCGATCAGCTTATGTGCGGCTACCTGGGGTGTCCCGTCAAGAATTTCCACTTTATCTCTCTTGACTTTTGGAGAGAAAACCTTTCTCAACCTTGTCGGAGATCCCTTAAGTCCAAAATACTCTTCATTTCCATCAAGGTCGCCCGGCCCCCAGACAGGGATCTCTTTTTCATAAGCCTCCATGATAGTATCCATGGGTGCTATTCTCGGTTCGTTCATCTGTCTATCAACAGTTATCACCGCAGGCAGCGGTGAACTCAGAACCCGCTGGAAGTCCCCTAGTTTCTGCCTCACTTTGACCTTGCCGCCGTTCACGTCTATATCCAATGCATAGGACAGGAGGGGTATCTTCAAATTTTCTGCTATCTGGGGCCCTACCTGGGCGGTGTTGCCATCCATAGCCTCGACTCCGCAGATAACCAGGTCCCACTCTCCCAACTTTTTAATTGCCAGTCCCAGGGTATAAGAGGTGGCCCAGGTGTCAGCGCCTGCAAATGCCTTGGCGGACAATTGGACTGCTCTGTCCGCACCCATACCCAGGGCCTCTCTCAAGGCCTCTTCCACCTGTGACGGTCCCATAGAAAGGATCGTGACTTCTCCCCCGTGTTTCTCCCTTAGCTGGAGTGCCGCCTCAATGGCGTTTTTGTCGTTAGGGTTGATTATACTCGGAAGCCCCTGTCTTATAAGAGAACCTGTCTCTGGATCCCAGGTTACCTCCTTGACGTCCGGGACCTGTTTGATACATACAATTATATTCATCCTTTCTCCTCTTGCGATAAAGCTATTTACAGTAAAGAGCCTCAATACTACGCTGGAATACCAAGTCTATTCGGCAACCTGTCTTTTCTACTTTTCTACTTGCCCGAAAGTAGCGCAGCACCTACAATCGTTTTATTGAGTTCCAGGCTGGAAGCTACAACGCCCTGATGCATTGCCAGACGGTGGAGTTTTTCTACCTTGTATTCCTTTGAATAACCATAAGATCCATGGACCTGCACCGCCATTCGGGTGATTTCCTGGAGGATGGGCGTTGTAAAAATCTTGAGTTCTGAAGAAACTACTTCGATAGGCTCTCCGTCATCCTGCATGCAGACTGCCCTCATAACCATACACCTGCATGCCTCCAGCTTTGCTTTCATATCTGCGAGCATCCACTGGAATCCCTGCATGAAGGCCATCGGCATGCCTCTGACCATTCTTTCCTTACTGTATTTCACTGATTCATCCAGAGCTGCCTGCGCAGTTCCAACCATTCCTGCAGCCTGCTGGATCCTCTCACCGGCGATCCACCGAAGAAGAATTTTAAACCCGTTTCCCGGCTCACCCAGTATATTGGTCTTAGGAACCCGAACATCCTTCAAAAAGGCGTCACACGTATCTGCCCCCTCTAACCCCATAAGAGCATAGTGCTCTGAACAGGAGTAGCCAGACGAAGTCTTGTCCACGATAAAGGCAGTCACATCCCTTTTCCCTCCCTCTAGTGAGGCGTCCTTACAGTAAAAAATTCCATACCCCGGCTTATTGGCCAGGCTGATAAATCGTTTCGTACCGTTAATTATGTAATCATCGCCATCCGGCACAGCAACAGTTGCCAGGGCTTTCGGGTCAGAGCCTGTCCCCGGTTCGGTAAAAGCTGTCGTGGCCCAGCCTGTCCCGTCACACAAAGGCGGAATAAATTGCTTCTTGACCTCCTCAGATCCCCATTTATCAATGGTCTCCACAACACTGTTATTCATCATAAATGGAAGAAAGCATGTGGATCCGGTTTTACCAAATTCTTCGCACAGCAGAATAAAATTAAGATTTGAAGAACCCACTCCGCCATATTCCTTTGGAACAACCAGGCCCAGCATTCTGGCACTGGCATATTTCTGGAGCAAATCAGGGGGATAATCATCGTTTTCCATCATATAGGAATCTATCTTGGGGACCTCGCGCTCACAAAAGTCCTTCCCCGCCTTAGCTATCATTTTATTAACAGGTGACAACTTGAAATCCATATTTATCTCCTTTCAATTTAACAACCACCCCTAAAAGGGGTGGAATAAAAGGTGACCCTAAAAGGGTA
>CAZVGY010000218.1:0-3294 GCA_964627015.1 uncultured Desulfobacteraceae bacterium | reverse complement strand
GAAAAATGACCAATGGTGTCCAGGGCAAAAATACCCCGGCCCAGGCCCTGAAAAAAATTTTAAAAGGCACTGGGCTTACCTATATGGTTACCGGCCAGGGTACTGTGGTTTTGAAAAAAGCAAAAATGGTTGTGTCACAGAGAGAAGAGATGGAGGAAAAGGAGGTAAGGAAACCAGTAGAAATAGAGGAGATGGTGGTTACTGCTACAAGGACAGAAATAGAGGTCAAGCAGGTACCGATGTCCGTAGAGGTAGTAACAAGAGAGGAAATAGATGCTCTGGATGCTGACAATGTGGTGGATATATTGCGATTTTCCACAGGTATCAATTTTTACAGGGGTGAGAATTATAGGACTACGATGATAAGAGGATTTGAAGGTAAGCACTCACTAGTTTTAATAGATGGCAGGCGTATTGCCAGTAGACATACAGGGGCGGACCCATTTTGGTTGAGCACAAACGATATAGAACGTATAGAGATTGTTCGCGGGCCGGCAAGTGCCCTTTACGGTTCTGATGCCTTAGGCGGGGTAATTAATATTATCACCAGAAGGCCAAAAAAGGGATTGACTTTTGATCTTTCCACAAAATACGGTAGTTATGCCCATGAGTCTGATACCACTACGGGCAAATTTTATTTAGGTTATGGGGCTGGGAAATGGGGTGTTGGTATTTCCAGTTATTTTGTGAATCAGAATCCATACAATAGTCCAACAGGATATACCTATTGCGGTGACTATGAATACAACAATGTAGCAGGAAAATTTTATTACAATTTTTCCAAGGTATTGAGTCTGATGGCAGACATCGATTACATGAAAGACGATGAGGACGACAGGATTCTGCACCCAAAAGGCTGGTTACACACTTTAGACGGCGAGGAGGACGTAACGGACTATTCTTTAAAATTGGCTTATAGTGGAACTACTCTGAAAGGGTTTTTGCGCGGGTATTATTCAGAAAGACATCACGATTTAGAGCAACGCTACCTGAATGATACCCTTATAAAAGGATCTATGAAAAAAGCGGGTACTATAAAAGATTTTGTAGATGGGCATAGAAAAACAAAGGCAGTTGAAGCCCAGATAAGTACATTTCTTTCTGACTCACACCTTTTTACTCTGGGTGGGGATTTCAGACGTGAAAGTTTCAAGACTACTAACATTAATACCGGTCATAATTATTTTTGGTCTACAAAAGACGGGATGACTAAACGCGGTTCAAGTTCGGAAATTGATTATTGGGCATTTTATCTCCAAGACGAATGGCAAATGGGAAATAAGTTACTCGTAGTCCCCGGCCTCCGGTATGATCACAGTGAGTTCGGAGACGAAGTCAGTCCAAAGGTCGGGGTAACATATAATTTTTTTCCAAACCTTAGAATGAAGTTTAATTATGGTCATGGTTTCAGAGCACCAATGGCAGGGGATTTTAGCGCTGAAAAATTCATAACAGCGAAGAAACTACATATTATTGGTAATACTGATTTAGATCCGGAAAGCTCAGATAGCTATGAAGTAGCTTTAGAAGGAGAATATGGCAGATTTTCAGGCAGAATAGCCTATTTTTATAACGATGTAAAAGATTTAATCGAAAAGGTGAGAAAAGGACCTGATCCTGAGAATCCTGGTTGGACCCTTGTTCAAAATGAAAATATTTCAAAGGCCCATATCCAAGGATTAGAAATAGAAGCTAGCGTCTTAATTTTTGAAGAACTTTTTTTTAGTACAAGCTATGCGTACCTGGACGCAAAGAATGCTGACACAAAAAAGAGATTGGAATGGCGGGCGCGAAATCGTTGGGTTGGGAAACTGAGCTATAACCTGCCCAAATATCAAGTTAAAGTCAATTTTTGGGGTGAATACACAGGTGATTATTTGCTCGCAGGAAAAAATTATAGCTATGCTCTATTCTATCTCAATGTTGCTAAAGGAATCGGTAAGCACCTTGAAGCCTTTGTTGGAGTGGACAATCTATTTGATAGGGAAGTAAAGGACTTAGATATGCCTGTTTTGGGTGCCTTTTATTATGGCGGTTTAAGAGTCAGGTTTTAGCATCCTCAACTGAGGAAGCCTATATTGTGATTTTCAAAAAGAGAGGAATCACATGAAGAGCAAAATTTTTGTTTTCTTGATCCTGTTAGTAATCATGCCTTGTACACGCTTTTATGCTGATCAGAACTTATGCATAACCTGTCATGAGAAACAAAATCCCGGCCTGGTTGCTGACTGGAAGAAATCCGCGATGTCTAAGAAAGGATTGCAATGCAATACCTGCCATGGTGATGCCCACACAAAATCCAATGACTCTGCCATGGCTAAAAGACCGAGTATCTCGACCTGCGAAAGATGTCATAAGAACCAGGCAAAACAGTTCAGAGAGGGAAAGCATGGATTCTCCGAGGTAGCATTGACCACAGGCAACATGTCGAAAAAGTTGTGGGAAAAGGCACCGGAAATCGCTCGAAAGTCGTGTGCCGTATGTCACCTCACGATGGGCGAAAACGGCGGGCAATGTGATGCCTGCCATACCAGGCACAGATTTTCTCCTGAAGAAGCAAAAAGGCCTGAGGCGTGTCTTCCGTGCCATGCGGGCGATCATCCACAATATGAATCTTACTATAATTCCAAACACGGGGCTATCTACCGCGCCGAAGGACTCACAGGTAGAGTTCCGACTTGCGCAACCTGTCACATGAATAATGGTAATCACAAGGTTTTAACATCATGGGGCTTTTTTGGTGTCCGCAAGGAGGAACCAGATAAAAAGCATGCAGAGTGTCAGAAAGGAGTAATCAACTACCTTTCGAAACTCGGCCCGATTCTGGCGCCTAACAGCTACAGAGTAACCCTGGCTGAGTGGCAGAGGCTGAGGAACGATATGCTCAATATATGTTCCGGCTGCCATGCCCGATCATTTTGCCAAATAGAACTTGAGAAGTGTGATGAGGTGGTCAAAAAGGCGAATTGTATTGTAAATGATATTGTAACGAGGGTCGAAGAGCTACAGGAAAACGGCGAGATGAATAAGGAAGACTTGTTCTGGTTTTTTAGGAACGAAGTCCATGCCCAAAGGATGAGTCTCTATATCAATGCATTTCACCAGTATCCCGAGGGAGTATTAAAGGAATGGCTTCACCTTCAGCAAGTTTTGCGTGATGTAAGCAAAACAGGCAACAAGGATCAAACGGAAAGCAAGTGATAGGGAACTAATCATGAGTGCGCAACACGCGCAGAAGCAGGAAACTTCAGAAAAAGATACGGCCAAAAATTTCTTAATCGGGGGTTATATCCA
>CAZVGY010000217.1:0-3324 GCA_964627015.1 uncultured Desulfobacteraceae bacterium | reverse complement strand
TCGGCAAGGGACTGGAATTAAAAGACAACGGCGTCAGTAATGTAGAGCTCATCGAAACCAACGAGGCCATCCGCTACACCGGGGTGGAAATAATCGGTGAAGAGCTTCGTTCCTACATGGGTGCCATGAAGCCGATTATCTGATCTGCGGAAAAATAATCTGTTTTGCCAGAGGGGATGCTTCGTGTTGGGGCACCCCCTTTTTTATTATTGATGAGAGTGAAAGAAAGAGAAAAAATGACGGGAAGAACAATTCTCAGCTGTCCGATAGGGCCATTTTATTGAATTCCACGGGTCGAGAATATTTTCATGGCTAATTTTCATCTTTTACATGAAAATGGGGGCAGACCCGAATGGCGGGCTGTGGACATCCGTTGGTTCAAAATGGAGGAATAAGCATCTCCGGCAAAATAAGCAATTTCTGGATTAAGGTAGCACGTTAATCTTTGGGTACACCAAGAAAAAAAGCTTTTAACATCGATTGCTCTTTTTTCTCAAAACCGTACCTGTCCCTGCATTGCTGGATACAATCAATTTTATCCCGCAAAAGTATATCCCGGGTCTGACACTCTTTACTGCACTCTACCGTTTCAGTGGTTGGCTTGAGATTGGTTCCCTGAATCCAGGAAAGACGTATAATCGTGGCAAGGAATATAAAGGAAATGATGACTGAGGCTGTTATTAACTTGGACAGGGATGTTCCTTTTGTTTCCTTTTTCAGGAATACTACACAACGACTGATAATTCCAGATGTGAAAAAACAGACAGCGAAAAGGAATGCCCCTAAGGCAATTATCGCCGGGTAAATAGATGCAAGGCCAAGATCCCAATGTTTTACGCCGTTCCAGAGAAAAAAAACCAGTAGTAGAGCGCCGATCCCCGGTAACCAGAAAAAAAATTCTTTCTTCCATCTCTTCACAGTCTTAAGCCTCTCAGCGGATGTTTTTTAGAGTAATCATACCCAAGGCAGCCCAAAGTTAAAAGGAAGTTAAAAGTTAAAAAGTTAAAAGAAGAAGTTAAAAGGGGTCGTAAAAGGGGGCAGGGTGATTCTATATCTGATTCGGTTAAGGATACGGTAGCGGATCTCCATAAGGTTGGTCTGGTTGATGACGTGACCTTGAAAAATATCGAAAGTCTTTGTGTGCCGGAAGTGAAGCAGTACGACGCTGCCAGCATCGCGGCGATCAGAAAACGATTACGCTTAAGCCAGGCAGCCTTTGCCCGTTTTTTAAATATCAGCCCATCCACTATCCGCCAGTGGGAAACCGGTGCCAAGAATCCCGGCGGTCCCTGCCAAAAGCTTCTTAATCTGGCTGACCGTAAGGGTCTGAAAGGGTTGATGTAAATCGGACCATCCAGCGGTGGTCGCTTTTTAATGTTAGACAGGCCGGAATAAATGGATTAAGGAATGTTATCGGGAAGCCCGATACCATTCAATCGCCCATGTTATCTGACGAAGAATAGCGTATCTTATTGATTTTATTGCCATCGTTTTTTTTATTGTGTAGTTGTCGATAAACTATATATTAATTTGTTCGGCAAGACATTAATCAGCATATTTAACAACAAACTTAACTAAAATGCACATTTGAGTCATATTGATTGTAAACGGTTTTATAAAGATTTGATGATATAGCATGCAAAGGATAATTCTATGAATATTGAAATCAAAGAACGTTTTATGGCGGCATGGGCGAAACACTTTCCAGATAACGAACTCCCCATTGTCTGTTTTTATTCCGATGAATTGAATGGTGTGAAATTCCCAGATCATCCCAAACCTAATAAAAAAGGATACACATGCATCTTCAGCCAAATTGCACCTGTAAAGCAGGGGCGTGCACGTGCTTTTAATATTGAAAACCTTGGCTGTTTTGGTTCATTCCTACCTTTTGGATTTGATATCAATCTATCAGAAGATGTTAAGAACTATATTTGTAATATTGAGCGTGTAAAAAAAAGCTATGACCATGTCGAGAGCATGTACAAACACCGCCCTCCGAAAGAGGCTCCAGGAAAATACCTTGTGTTTAAGCGTTGGGATACTCTTGAAGCGCAAGACGATCCGCAGGTGATTATTTTTTTTGCGACTCCAGATGTAATCGCAGGTCTACACGGGTTGGCAAACTTCGACACAATGACTCCTCATGGCGTTATTGTCCCTTTTGGTACTGCTTGCGATGCGATTGTTGGTTATCCACTATCCGAAATTGAATCTAATGATCCTAAGGCAGTTTTGGGTTCCATGGACCCCTCTGCCAGAATTTATTTTAAACCAAATATCTCTACCTTTGCGGCTCCTTGGCCAAAATTTTTGAGTATGCTGGAAAATATAGATGAAAGTTTCATAAATACAGAAGGATGGGCGAAAGTGAAATCTCGATCTCAAGGAGTAAAGTAAACATCTATTGCAAAAAATAGAGTGTCATTTCAGTTTGTAGCAGAGTATTGAATATTTGTAATATTTGTTTGGGGCCAGAGTGGAATTAAACATCTTACCACTGACAAGCTAACCTTTTGGTCTGGGATTGTTTTTAGAGTTGTTCAGCATAGATCAAGAACTGACATTTACAGGAGAACGTTTAATAAAGTCCCGTTCCTCCATACTGCGCACCACCATGACCGTACAGGTGGCATAGGCTGCTACTTTTTGGGCCACTCCACCCATTGGAAAGGTTGCCGGGCTTGTGTGGGAACGGCGGCCCAGGGCAATGAGATCCAGTTTTTCCGACTTCTGATATTTGATGATCTCATCTGCAGCAGACTTTCCGGTGCGCACCCGCACCTTGGTCTTCACCCCCTGGTCAACAGCCTTTTGCTTGTAGGCCCGGGCGGCCCGGGTCGCATCCCGAAGCAGCTGTTCGTTGACCTGCTCCCGGTCAGTTGAATCGCCTTTCTGGTCGTGGTCCTCGACCACGACCATGATGTCCATCTTGGCATTCTGTTGTCTGGCGGTTTTAATTGCCTTGATCAGGACGAAATCAGCGTAATCAGACTGGTCCAAGGCGACCATGATCTTCATGGGGGATCCTCTATTTGACGGTCATTATGTGTGAACCAAGTTCTAAATCAAAAATCCCTGGACGATTATGTTTCACTCAGGCGAGGTCGAACCGGTCAAGGTTCATGACCTTGTGCCACGCTGCAACAAAGTCTGTGACAAATTTCTGCTGACAGTCCTCACATCCGTAAACTTCAGCTACAGCCCGGAGCTGGGAGTTTGAACCAAAGATGAGATCAATTCTGGTACCGGTCCACTTGAGCTCACCACTTGCGCGATCACGACCCTCGAATACATCTTCATCTTCCGGTCCTGGTTTCCACA
>CAZVGY010000216.1:0-3462 GCA_964627015.1 uncultured Desulfobacteraceae bacterium | reverse complement strand
TCCAGGACCTGCAGGGTCATGGTTCTTTGCATTTGCTCCTGGAACTGGTGGCCAGCCAGAAACTCCCGGATCGTGAAACCCTATATTCGCTGATGGAATTCCGAAGGCTGGTGGAGATTTTTGCCATGCGCAAGGCCATTCACAACCTGCAACCAGAAGATATAAAAGAGCTAAATCAACTCCTGCGTCAATCCGGACAAGCACGCCACAACCCGCAACAGGTGGCGGATCTCAATTACCAATTACACTTCAAGCTGATTTCCAGGGCCAACAACCGGGTTATCTGGCTGATCTTTAACTCTTTCAAATGGATCTACCGATATTACATTGATCTCTTCTTTGGTCTGCCAGATGTGATTCCAATTGTTCTGGAAAAATACCAACGCCTGCTCAAAGGACTGGCCAATGGTGATGAAAATTACGTTACCTATATCTTAGAAGAAATTCTCATTTTTGGGGAAAATCGAGTCAAAGAGTATCTTATGTCCAAAGAGGAACCAGTTCCAGATAACTCACCTCCCCCTCCTGTCCCATAAGAGGCCAGCCAATTTTATAACCGCCTTAAGGTTGATGAACTCGTAAAAAGTATTTTTAAATAATATACTGAATTAATTTTCTGTTTGACTTTCCGTCTTCTGATTGGTATTAATAGTCAATTCAATCAGGAGGTTAAGAGGAAAACATGCGCAACATAAAAAACCCGAACCAGCTTTACATTTTCGATCCCTGGAGCAGCATTTCGCCTAAAAGACGAAAACTGCTGGACACTGGATGGCCTGGACTGTTTCGCGAGCACATCCTTCCCTCCATTCCCGTCAGTAAGGTTTCTCGTCATTTCGACCCTTACATGGGACGTCCAACCAAAGAATTATTTTCCATGCTGGGCACCCTGATCCTGCAACAGGCGTTTGACCTGACAGATGAAGAAGCGGTGCAGCAATTTGCGTTCAACATCCAGTGGCATTACGCCTTGAATGTTACAGAAGAGTCAGACAGCGCAAAATATGTTTGTCCCAAAACATTGTGGAGCTGTCGCAACGTTATTGCCGAGCATAACCTGGAAGACATCATTTTCAGTGCCGGAACGGAGCGGCTGGCGCAATACTTCAAGGTCAATGCCGACAAGCAGAGGCTGGACTCGGTTCATATCAAATCCAACATGCGGCGACTGGGGCGGATCGGCATTTTCTCAACTACCATCCATAAGTTTTTAAAGAATCTGAAGCGGCAACACCCGAAGCTGATCGATACGGTGGATAAACAGATCGTGGAAGCTTATCTGTCAAAATCCGCCTTGAACTGTTTTTCCCGGGTTAAGCCTTCTAAATCGCGCAAAATCCTGACTGAGGTCAGCAAGCACCTCTTTAACCTTTATATACAGTTCAAGGATCAGGCCGTTGTTGCCGACATGTACAGCTTTAAAATGCTGGCGCGGGTATTAAACGAACAATGCAACCTTACCGGCAACGCCGACAACCCTGTTGAGATCAAAACACCCAAAGAGATTGCTTCCGATTCATTGCAGAATCCGTCTGACCCTGACGCAACATACAGCAGGCATAAAGGTCAGGGCTATAAGGTTCAGGTCATGGAGACCTATTCCACACAGGACGAAGAAGACGCTCTCCGGCTTATTACCCATGTTCAGGTGGAACAGGCACATCAGAGCGATGCCAATGCCCTGGTTCCAGCCATTGAGTCTGCAGAAACCAGCAATCTGAAGCCAAAGGGAGTTCTGGCCGATTCACTCTACGGCAGTGACGAAAATTGCCAGGAAGCCGAAAAGCATGGTGTGGAACTGATCGCACCGGTCATGGGTTCCACAAAGAAAGATCACTATAGCCTGTCCGACTTTCAGATAAGTGACAAGGGTTTGATTTTGTCCTGTCCGCTTGGCCATACCCCGAAAAAAGTCAGACAAGGCAAGCGGCACAGCGTTGGCTTTGACGCGGCCATTTGCGATACCTGCCCCGAGCGTTCCCGGTGCCCGGTGAAAAAGGGCAAAAAATTCTGCTATCTCCGATTTACGGAAAAAGACAAGCACATTGCCATGCGGAGGCTTTATGAACGCACCGGGGAGTTCAAAGACCGATACCGCTGGCGAGCCGGGATCGAAGCCACGATGTCGGAATACGACCGGCGAACCGGAGGAAAGCATCTTCGAGTCCGTGGATTTAAAGCCGTAAAGTACTGCGCGACAATGAAGGCTCTGGCAGTAAATATCTTCCGGGCAGCGGTCTTCCGGCTGTCCCGAATGCTGCCGGATGAAGAATTATGCCTGGTATGACAGGGGCATTATCGGCAATAATTGCTTATTTCAAAGAGCAAGTGAAGATTTTTATACAAAATTAGCGCCCGGAATGTACAAATCATCACCAAACCAATTTTTAATCCAATAACCGGTCGCTACTTTTTACTGGACCATCAACCTTGAAAAAGCGATGTTTTTTCATTGATCTTGAACGATTTGAAGTGAATCTATTGTCTTTGAAGTAAAGGCAAGGGCCAAGACCTTGCCTTTACTCTGACTGGCTATTATTGTTGATTGTTTACCTCGTCGTCTTCTTCCTGCAAGGCACTATCTATTTTGATCAATTCTTCAAAGCGAATATCCATACCTAAAATGGCCACAATTTCATCCTGGTCATCAAGCACTGGGGCTGAAACCGTCAGACAAAGTTTGCCTGTAAATATAGATCGATAGAAGTCGGTAATATGAACTTTTCCATTTTTGATTGGTTCCTGGAACCACTCCCGGTCTGAAAAGTCCTCGCCCAGTTTCGTTTGTTTGTATTTGGCCTTGTCTTCCGGGTGGCTGACTTCCCAAGCGATAAGTTTACCCTCTTTGTCAGTAAGGTAGCAGTATTGGATAAAAGGATATTTTTCGAGGAATTTTTTAAATTGATTGACAATGTTGCTATTTTTAAGACCTTCGATGTCTTTACTTAGTTTTTGGATGATTTTGTTAGCTAAATCATGGGCCACTTCTTTCAGATGGTCGAATTCTGAGATGAAGAATTCAGGCATGTATCTTTTAACAAGTTGGTACATTTCGTCATGGGAAAAAGATGTATTCCTACCCCGTTCATACTGTTCAGTTATTTTTTTATAGATTTTTCCTACAGCAGGATGCGATTTGCTAATCTGTTTGTCCTGTGAAAGGCTTAAGGCATGATTAATCCAATAAGCTACTCCAGCACGTCCTGATTTGTCTGTGATTATGATCGGTACGGAACGACCTAGGATATGCCTAGTGTCAAAAATATTATAGATTTCCTCATTTTTGGCCAATCCGTCCACATGGATTCCTGCGCTGGTGGCATTGAAATCCCTCCCCACAAAAGGATAATTGGGAGGTATGGCATAGTTGAGTTCTTTTGAAAAATATTCGGCTATTTCAGAGATAATGGGAGTAAATGCTGCATCGTCTTCGCCAGTTATAGAAATGTATTCTATGATCAA
>CAZVGY010000215.1:0-3480 GCA_964627015.1 uncultured Desulfobacteraceae bacterium | reverse complement strand
AGGCGCAACGAGCAGGCCATCTGCTTTTGCGTGGTATAGGTCTTGTCAGGGCAGCCGGTAAAATAGGATTGCGCAATCTTGCCTATAACCTTGATCGATACGGTACGCTTTGTGCTGTTCACAGGTGAAGTGCGTCCTCTTGAATTCTTTTCCCTCTCACCTGAGCAAAACAGCTCAGGTGAGAGGGAAAAGAACTGGATTGGATGTTGTGTAGTTTGATATTGATGATTGTTTTTGATAAATATTCTCAATTAAAACCAGGTGATTTCGGTTAGCGTATTTTTCAAGGTTCCCTAGAGGATATCGAATGCGTTGGAGTCTGGTGGTATTTTAATGGTGGAATCTCTTGGTTCCTATTTTCTGACCCGATCTTTTGGATAGTTTGGCTCTTCTCTTTAATCGGTTTAATCACTGCAGACTGTAATGACTTTTTCTGAAACAGCCTGTTTGTCTGGTTTTCCCTCTACTGGACAGTGAAACATGGACAGCATATCAAAATGAGGATAAAAATTGTCTGGATTGAGCACTGAAAAAAAAACAACAGCTGAGACAATTTATGGAAAAAGGGGGTTATTAGTACGCCTTCTGTACCTTGTGACCGCTTTGTTTTTCTTCTGTATAAGCAAGACAATCATTAAGAAACGCTCAAACATTCTAGTATTATGTTATCACGGCGTGAAGGGATACCAAAAGAACAAATTTTCCCGCCAAATGCAACGTATAAAAGACCGAACAGTGTCTATAAATGATCTTTCAAAAAAATCAGCAAAGGAACACCGTAAAAGATTATTACTATGTGTAACCTTTGATGATGCTTTCGAAAATCTACTCACAAATGCCGTCCCTGTTACAAAGGCACTGCAAATTCCTGTCACGATATTCATCGCAACAGGAAGCCTTGGCTGCTTCCCTGCCTGGCTTCAGGGATCTTCCCATCCTGATTCTACTGAAATGGTGATGACAGCGGAACAACTTCTTGAACTAAAAAAAAATCCCCTTATCACTTTCGGATCACATACCGTTAATCATCCTCGATTATCCCTGTTGCAGGAGAAAAAAATGAGGGAGGAATTGAGCGTATCACGAGATATCATACAAAAAATCTTTTGTGAGCCAATACCAATTAATGACATTGCCTTGCCGCATGGAGATTATGATGACAGAGTGCTCCGGGTGGCAACAGAGGAAGGCTATGAAAGAATTTACACCCTTGAACCTTTAATCTATTGGAGTGAAATAAATGCCAATCATCATCTGGTCGGTCGTTTTTCAATGTCCCCCGATGTCTGGCCAATAGAATTTTTTCTTACTGTAAACGGAGCATATTCCTGGCTATATAACTGGCGAACTTTTGTAAATAATGTAAGCAAACTGGCACATCGGAGATAATGTTCATGGGCATAACGCATAACTGTATAATAAAGAAAGCAGATAAAAATGCATGGCTAAATATGGCTCATTTATTTCAAGATTATAACTATCGCCAATCCTGGGAATTTGGCATTGCATGTGCAGAAAGGCTGGGAGCAACAAGCGAACATATTTTCATCTCGGATGATAATCAAAATATAATAGCTCTTGCAGATGTACGAATAAAAAAAATACCTCTTGTTGGTGGCGGAGTAGCATATATAAATGGTGGTCCTATTTGGGTAAGACATAGTAATGTTAAAGAGGAACTTTTTGTTTCAGTCATTGATAAATTAATTAAAGAATATGTTTTGCGAAGGAAGCTAACATTGAGAATAGCTCCTCCTTTACAGGATGATATGAGGAATGATTATATTGCAAATATTTTATTAGATACTGGTTTCAGGGATATTGGCAAGAAGAAAAAAACAATCCTCCTTGATCTTTCTTTAGATTTAAAAAAAATAAATCAAAATTTGCACAAGACTTGGAGAAGAAACCTCAACAAGGCTAAAAAAAATAATATTGCATTGTATATCGGAAGCGATACATATCTTTTTCAGAAATTTATACCATTATATAATAGTATGAAAAATAAAAAATCTTTCTTTGTTGATATTGGCATTGATTTATATGAAAAAGTGCACGATCAATCTGAAAATATTGAAAAATTTATTATAACAATTGCTGAAATTGATGGCCATCCTATTGCAGGTCATGTTGCAAGTATTTTAGGCGATACATGTGTGTATCTACTCGGGGCCTCAATCGAAGCTGGCCGTAATTTGAATGCGTCTTACCTCCTACACTGGCATGTAATTGAGATGGCAAAAGCTTCAGGGTGCCGTTGGTATGATCTAGGAGGAATTGATCAAAATACAAACCCCGGTGTTTATGTATTCAAAAAGCGCATTGGTGGCTTTGAAATTGATTATCCTGGGCCGTTTGAATTAAAATCTGCTGGCCTACAGGGATTACTGGCTCAACTTGGAGAGAAGACTTACAAATCACTTAAGCCTTATCTTGTGCGAGAATGACAAAGGGTAGTACCCTGAATTCAGAACTGACTATAATCCATAACCTGCTTGAAAATCAATCGTCCGGCAAACATCTGTGTACCCCCACAGGGTTTTGCCGAAGATCTTCCTCTGAAAGAGATCTGATTTCAAGTCGATTACAGTCATTTTGTCACTGATGATATGTGTATACAGAGAGTTACGTTATGCTAGAAAAAATTTAACCGGACAGTAGTGATGAGTTGTATAATTATACCAGCACACAATGAAGAAAATGTTATACGAGTTACTATTGAGGCTCTTATGCCTGGTGTTGCAACAGGAGAAATTGAATTAATTATTGTCTGTAACGGTTGCACTGATGACACTTTTGTGATTGCTAATTCATTTGGTGACAAGGTTAAATGCATTGACACTCCAGTTGCGTCGAAAACTCACGCACTCAATCTTGGTGATGCTGCTGCAACTGTTTTTCCGAGAATTTATCTTGATGCAGATGTTAAGCTTTCAGTTAATACTGTTAAGGAAATTACCAATGTGCTCCGAACAGGAAAATATCTTGCTGCTTCGCCAGCAATAAAAATGGACTTTCACAATGCATCATGGATGGTCAAAAGTTATTATGATATCTGGCTACAATTACCGTATGTTAAGGAAGGTATGATTGGTACAGGTGTTTTTTCGTTATCAGAAGCTGGAAGAAAAAGATTTTCTGAATTTCCTGATATTATCTCTGATGATGGCTTTATACGAGGTCTTTTCAGCAAGGAAGAGAGGTTTTCAATTGAACGCTGCCACTCTATTGTCCGCTCTCCACTCAATCTTTTCGGCTTAATTAAGATTAAAACACGAAGCAGATTAGGGCAGTATGAACTTATGGTAAAATTTCCGGAACTATTGAGGAATGAAGAAAAAAACTACGGCTTGGCGTTTCTCACTTTAACAACCAATGTACAAAACTGGATAAAAATACCTGTATACCTATATGTCAACCTTCTTGCGCGAATCCGTGCCCGAACATATTATAAACGAAATGGTTTTACAGGATGGGAGC
>CAZVGY010000214.1:0-3516 GCA_964627015.1 uncultured Desulfobacteraceae bacterium | reverse complement strand
ATATTTTACACTGAAAATTTACCAGGCTTTATTCAACTAAATTGGAGAAGAACCGATAATATTAACTCCGAGGCATTTGTCCTGATCCATCTTGGAAAGAAGATTGTCCTGATAGGTGGAACCAGTTATGCTGGTGAAATCAAGAAATCCGTTTTTACGATGCTGAATTATTTTTATCCGCAAGAGTCAGTCCTCTCAATGCATTGTTCTGCCAATTTCGGGGAACGAAATGACCCGGCCATATTTTTCGGTCTTTCCGGCACAGGAAAGACCACACTCTCCGCAGACCCGAGCCGCACGCTGGTAGGAGACGATGAGCATGGATGGAGTGAAAAGGGAATTTTCAATTTTGAAGGCGGCTGCTATGCAAAGATGATCAGGCTTTCTCCCGAAAAAGAGCCTGAAATCTATGAATGTACCAGGAGGTTCGGTACCATTCTCGAAAACGTGACGCTGGATAATAATTCCAGAAGGTTAGATCTTGACGATGACACCCTCACGGAAAATACTCGAGCAGCTTATCCTGTATCTCACATCCCAAGCGCATTTCGGGGAGGCACATGCGGACATCCGGAGAATGTTATAATGCTGACCTGCGATGCGTTCGGTGTTATGCCTCCGGTGGCAAGGCTGACGCCGGAACAGGCGGTATTTCAGTTTTTAAGCGGATATACTGCTAAGGTGGCCGGAACCGAAGTTGGTATAAAAAAGCCCCAGGCCACATTTAGCGCATGCTTTGGCGCCCCTTTTATGGCGTTACCCCCCACTGTTTATGCAATGCTCTTCATGAATAAGATTAAAAAACACCGCCCCAGATGCTGGCTGGTTAATACGGGATGGGTGGGGAAGCCATATGGTGCAGGAGACAGAATCAGCATCACTCATTCCAGGGCGATTGTCAGAAATATACTCAATGGAGAGCTTGACAGAGTAGAATTTGTTAAAGATTCTCTGTTTGGGTTTGAGATCCCCAAAGATTGTCAAGGAGTGCCTCAAGAGCTTTTGAATCCTGCAACCGCTAGTGGTGATACACAGGAATATAAACAAAGGGCCAGGAAACTTGCAGAAGATTTTAGGAAAAATTTTAAGCAGTTCAAGGGTGAGGTTCCGGGAGAAGTCTCCGGTGTAATGCCTTGAGGCTTCATATTCATCTTTTGAAACCATAAGCTGAAATTTTTTGAACGCCTAAGTGAGATTCCGCATCTTGACAGCAACAAAAATATGATTATTTTTATACCAGTTGTAACATAAAATGCTGGTATTATTCGGTAAATTAAAAGAGCTAACATAAAGGAGGTGGTATATTATGGCAGGACTAATACCATGGCGTGGTCGAAACGAAGTTGACCGCTTCAGAGGTGAGGTTGACAGACTGTTTGATGAATTTTTTACCTATACCCCTTTTGGCACCTCTTTTAAAAGTAAAAACTGGATGCCCGCGGTAGATATGTCTGAAAACGAAAAAGAAATTGTTGTCCACGCTGAAATACCTGGAATGGATGCAAAAGATATAGACATCTCTATAAATGGAAGAATTCTCACCCTGAAGGGCGAAAGAAAACAGGAAAAAGACGAGAAGAAAAGGAACTATCATCGTATTGAACGCAGCTACGGTACTTTTTATAGGTCCTTTGAGCTTCCTGCAGATGTGGATGAAGCCAAGGTAAAGGCTGTTTACAAAGACGGTGTTCTTACTCTAAATATCCCCAAGACCAAAGAACAGTCTGTCAAAAAAATCGAAGTCAAGACATCGTAATTTTGCCTCTGAAAAATCTATAGGCCGTAAAAGCGGGCCGTGAAATCACGCCCGCTTTTACTTTGTTGAGATAACCTTTTAAAAACGACAAATTTCAATAGAATGGCGGGGTTCGGGCAGTTCAGAGGAAATATTTAGAGAACAATATAAAAATTTCTCCTTTTTTTTGATAAGATATAAAAAATGTCAAATAACATATGAAAAAAGGTTGATAAAGACATAAAAAAAGCTGTGAACCTGCCAGATTCAGTTTTAAAAAAGAAAGGAAGGATACAATGGAAAATAAGAAAAGGAGAAGCCTTTTTAGTCCTGAAGAGCTGGATACATTAAGTAGAAAATTGTTGCAGAGAAGGCAGGCGTTGTGGAAAGAAATTCTTGAAGATCTCGAAACCAATGCAATAGAAGAACACCAGGAGGTTATAGATATATTGAGAGAACAAGGAGATATGGCACTTGAAGAGCTGAGAGAAAGCAAGGCTTTTTCTCTTATAGAAATTAAGCATAATGAACTTAGGATGATCGATGAGGCGCTTCAAAGAATAGAGAAGGGCGAATATGGCATTTGTGTCGATTGTGGAAAACGCATACCTCCTGCCAGGCTTAAGGCCTTACCCTATGCCGTACGATGCCGGGAGTGCCAAACGACATATGAGAGACTGTAATCTGATGAACTTGGTTTTATTCCGATTGTAAAATCACATAGCGGGTATATTGCCCCTTCTGAACAGGTAATGCCACCTTTTGCATCCTCCTTAGTTTGTTATCTATAATCAGGCCCTAGGTTTGATTATTTATTTCGCATAGTATTAATCGCGAAATCATCCATTTGATTCCGATCCCAGGATGTCTCTTGATCGTAAAAATCGATTCTGGATTTAACGGGATTTAGCTTTTCCTGGTTTTTTCATTCATCCGCACAAAACTCCAGACTCCGGTCTGGAGATGTAGCGGCAGCCCGGAACGCCCAAGCAGGTTTGAGCTTGTAACCCATCGAAGCCCACAGATCCTGCTGGGGGAGTGTCACTTCTAGAGGATCTGTTTAAATCCATCGACCATAAATTGAACCGCAATCACAGCGAGCAAAAGCCCCATTATCCGGGTGAGGACACGGTTTCCACCAACTCCTAAAAAACCACTTATTTTCTGTCCGAAATAAAAGACAAGATAGACAACGACACAAGCAGCAATAATAGTCAGGACTAAGAATGGTACACTAAAAGTATCTCCCATTTTTTGATTCCAGACCAGGACCGTGGTAATAGCTCCGGGGCCGGCTAGCAGGGGAATCGCCAGAGGAACCATGGCTACATTCTTTTTTTCAATGCCTTCTCTTTCCTCCTCCGAACTCGTCTTTAGACCGCTCGGGATGAGCCGCAGCATCTGAAGTGCGTAAATAAAAAAGATAAGACCGCCGGCCAGTTGAAAGGCAGGTAATTCTATACCAAATAACTGTAATAGAAGATCTCCGGTAAGACAGAAAAAGATTAGTATAAGGCACGCTGTAAATGTCGATACCGCCGCCATTCTGCTCCTCTCAGAGGGAGTATTGTTTTCCGTAAACATTAAAAAGAAAGGTAAATTACCCAGCGGGTCCATTATAATCAGCAGCGAAATAAAAAAAGTCACAAATAGCTTAGCTTCCATCCCTTCACCTCTTAAACCGGTAAACCAGCCTCGTGTTCGCTTTGCAGAATATTGAAAATATTTTTTTTAGGGTCTTGACTAGAACAGGGGGTTTTCCCTGAACATTTTTAGTAACA
>CAZVGY010000213.1:0-3527 GCA_964627015.1 uncultured Desulfobacteraceae bacterium | reverse complement strand
TCCCCTTCAAGGGGTTATTGCAATTCCGGCCCCTTTGGGGTCGGATATTTAATTAAATAATGATAGTACTGCCCGTCACGATTCCATTCATCCCGGTCATTATAGGTATCAGTAGGTTTACGTTCGTTGATAGATTTTCCTATCCGGAGACCCCCGCGAGTAGGATGACTCGCTCCTTCTTTCTCACCGAGCCCGCTGATCCATCCATCGCGTGGATCGTCTTGACGGTGACGACCCAGGATATAGTGGACCTGAATAACCAGGTTCATGGCAGATTGCCGCCAGGATTCCTCTCCGGTCAGGCGAGACAGTTCAAGAAAATTACAAACAGCGAAGGCATCGGTCCATAAATATCTTTCAGGAGACCGTTCCGGATTGGAAAGTCCAGTAGAATCTGCGAACCTTGTCATGATTTGTTTCGCAGGAATTATCGGGTCCATGGCAACTTATTCCTGTCTTTGAAAGTAGGCGAATACATTTCAGGGGGCTCCGGCTGCTCATGATCCATTATTAACATGATCCGGATTTTGGCCAGGTTTATAAATCATAAGCGATGAATTCTGAACTTTTAATAGGCTCGATCATGTATTTTTAAAATTCATTGGAACTTTATTTTATAGAGATGGCTTCCTAAATGACTTCAAATTATGACTGGAATGAAAAATACATGATTTAACCTATTTCAAGGGTATCGAATATGTGAAACAGTAACACTTAAAATGTTCCTTGAGAAAGGAGAAAAGATAATGCATTGCGGAGAATGCAAATTTTGGGAGGCGGAAAAGGAGCAGAGCACCTCGGGGCGTTGCCGCCGCCATGCGCCCAAAACTATTACAAATGCTCTTTCAGAGAAGCATGTAGCGGTTACCACAGTATGGCCGCTAACCATAGACCAGGATTGGTGTGGTGAATGGTCGGCCAAGGTGGAAGTGGAACCTGGAGTCTCATATTAACTGCTTTTCAAAGACAAAGATGAAAATAAAAAAGTCGAGTAAATTAACTCCATGGTTCTGTGCTTCGATAAAATTCGCAGCCTTTGATAGTTCAGAGGTAGAGCCGTAAACTATTAAAAAAAGGAGGCATTATGGCAGGAAGTACTTATAAGATCATTGAGTTAGTCGGAACCAGTGATTCATCCTGGGAGGAAGCCGCGCGTATCGCAATCGAGACTGCTGGTGAAAGCCTGAAAGATCTTCGGATTGCTGAAATTACACGGTTTGACGTTACTCTGAATGAAGGAAAAATTACCTCTTACCGTACCCGTTTAAATGTATCCTTTAAATATCAGGGCTCCTGATATAAAAGGCAGCCTGCATGCTTTTATAAGGCATGCAGGAAGTCGGTATTTTTTACAGGCTGGCGACCGTATAATGTGTACGAATTAAAATTAATCGAGAAAATAAATAGATGGTGCTTTCAGCAGGGGTTATACCGGTTAGAATGCAGGAAGGGAGTTGGAGATACTTGTTCCTCCGTGCTTTTCGAAACTGGGATTTTCCAAAGGGGGTTGTAGAGGCGGGTGAAGATCCCCTTGATGCCGCAGAAAGAGAGGCACAGGAAGAGACTGGAATATCGGACCTCTATTTTCGGTGGGGGCATATTTACAGGGAGACAGAACCATATTCTGGTGGAAAGGTGGCTAGATATTACATTGCCGAGACGGCCGCTGTTGAAATAAATTTTTCTATCAATCCAGAGATAGGAAGGGCAGAGCATCATGAATATCGCTGGGTTCCTTATAGTCAGTTAAGAGAACTGGCCCCTAAAAGGCTCATACATATTATCGAATGGGCTAACGCAGTCATAACTCAAGCCTCCCGCCATTAGATTCCAGAGTTCCTGCCAAGCTACCTTGTATATAAGATTTTTTTATAACGGATACAGTCTGAACCCTATTTATGGAAAATGGACGGCCGTTAAATTGGATAAAACTGAAAACATCATCAGGATATGGGAAAAGTCTGACATTAACTTTTCATGGGGTAAAATATATGGCCGGTCAAGACATAAAATTGGAGTTCGATGGTATTTCTATTCAGTCAACAGCTGAAGGCAAGATATCAGTTATAGATGCTATTTACGCTGTCACAGGTTCGAACCGTTCTGAGAGCCTCTGGAAAAAACTAGCCTCGGATTATCCCGAAGTGTTGAACTATTGTGAAGCATATTCCTTTCAACACGGAGGAAAGAAATTGGTGGTAGGCGCTGAGGGGTGGGAAAAAATATTTTTACTGCTTACGGAATATCTGGATTATGAACTGTAAGCTTGGAGATTTCTTTGATCTGCTCTGCTCCTGTAACCCAACAGGCTCCTCGGCTACCACCGGAAGAAGCAGGTTTTATAGCTAACATCAGAAAATGATATTTCCGGAAAGGATGAGATATGAAGAAAACAGTTCGGGGTAAAGAAGTCGAGGACAAGCGTATTTCTTTGCGGTCCGATTTCAATGTGAAGCTGCTGAATAAAAGAGAAATAAATCCTTCCCAGTATGAAGGTATAAAAAGTGCCACTGTGACAAGTATAAATGATGCTTATGCCTCAAGCCAGAGGGTTGTAAATGCTCCGAAAAAAAATGGAGAAGGGGAAGAGCGGCCAATGAATGGGGCTACAGAGCACAGATAGTCAGGGAAGCAGTTCAAATGATGACGGCTTGAAAAAAAACATATGGTTTTAAGACCGGGGCTCAACCGGAGGGTAACGTGTTCCCGCATTCCCGTTTTCATTGCTGCCAAGCGACACGGTTGATCAGGCAAAACGATTGTAAAGCCAGGCAAACAGAAGTCCTAACAGGCCTCCGTCTACTAAAGCATACAAAGCGCCACTCACCAGATCAGTGATAGTGCCGGAGGCCTTGTAACCCGGGTAAATGGAGGACAGTATCTTTAAGAATTCACTCCCGTATTCGGGCCATATGAGATTTGCAATTCCAGTCAGTATAAGCATAATGCACGAAATTATTCCCAGGCTTAATGCCATAGCCTTTATGTTCAGTTTCATCTGCTTCCTCCGTTTAATTGCTTGGTACTACTGTCAGCACCAATAGAATGGTGCCAATGAGTCCCTTTAGAAAGGGTCTTCTTTCAAATCTGATGTTTCGGTTTAATGTTTTCATTTTTGTTGTCTCCTTCCCTTCTTTCGTCCATGTTTGTTTTTGAAGGCGCTTTATAATTTTGCCTCTTCAGGAAGCTCAATTACTAATAGATGATATTTATCTATAAGGTATCCTGCTATAGGGTCTATGACGTATTCGCTTTGGTATGAATAGGTAGGGATCTAAAATATACACTAAAGAGATGAAACGTCCTCTGATTTCTTTGAAGGGTGGATCTGATCCTATTTTCTAATTACCCTGATTTACAAGGGCGGAAAGGGTAATCTCCCTTTATGATCAAATACAGTATAGACCTTATTTACCCCCAGCTGAAAAGTGCTTATTTTTTATGCAACATCCTGAGGAGAGGAAAGTTAAACAATTTGGATCATCTCCAATTTAGTTGAAAGAAATAAGGGGGAAATGCTGTGAATT
>CAZVGY010000212.1:0-3585 GCA_964627015.1 uncultured Desulfobacteraceae bacterium | reverse complement strand
GGTTCTGTGCTATTATTTCTTATACAAAGTCGCTGATCACTGTTTCCCCTGAAAATTATAACTATTTTGGAATTAGTCTTTTTTGAAACTGGAATCAATTCCCAAATTGGGTTATTCGACAGTCTCGTTGTGTGCAATAATCAACAATTTACACCCAAATAACTGGTTCCGATTTTAAACAACTCACCACAAGAAGGAAAATATATGGACCCGACTGTTGCAACCATTCTCGGTGCTCTCTTGGGCGCACTTCTTACTGGACCTGTTGCCTATTATTTTACTAAAAAACTGGCTTCCATCCAAAAATATGACTCCGCTGCCTCTAAATTCCGAGCTGCAGTAATTTACGAACTTACCGGTTTTTTTCCTGTGGATCAGCACTGGGAGAAAAAAGAGTTTCATCGACTGTACAACTCAATCCCCAGAATCAGCGGCGCCGCCGCTGAGTTCAGGTATTTTGTCGCTCGCAAATCTGACTTTGACAAAGCTGTAAATGCATACACTCAGTATTGCAGAGAAAAAACAACTGAAAATGTTTTTGTTCTCGATTATTCTAAAAGTATGCCTGGTAGCAGATCTACAAAAGATTACATGGAGGAATTTAAAAATATTGTAGAACATATTCTTTCATTTGCTAATAACAGCTAAAACACACAACAAACCACTTGAGCAGACGGCGCGAAGCCAACGGCAATAGCGTTATTGTTCGGGCCGCTGCTCAGTTCTGCGTTAGGCCACATTATTACTTGTTAGCAAAATATCACAGGTAAAATTTTGGAAATATTTTGATCTTCCCCCGAAAAAGTGGACACGGGGTTAAGCCGCCATTTTATACAACTCGTATTGACAAGGATTCATATAATATAGAGCTGAATGGCGACGATCTCTATTATAAAATAATTCGATGTAATCAAAGAGACTTGTTTTCGCCTCTTGACGGGTTGTGTATTTAAATCTGAATACCCATTCGGTCTTTAATGTATGGAAAAAGCTCTCCATTGGAGCATTATCCCAGCAGTTGCCCTTGCGGCTCATACTGGAAATTATACCGTTATTCCTTAAAAGTTTTTGATACTCATGGCTGGCGTATTGGCTGCCTCTATCAGAATGATGAGTTATTCCCTTAGGTTGAGGATAATTACAAAGAGCCATTTTAAGAGCATCCAGGGCCAGCTCCTTGGTGAGCCTGTTATCCATGGACCAGCCCTTAATGCGGCGGGAACCAAGATCCATGATGGATGCCAAATATAACCACCCCTCAATAGTAGAAAGTGGAGTAAGAAGGGCAGATGCGCTTCTCCTCCCCGAACCGTACGTGCACCTTTCAGCGCATACGGCTCTCCATTCAAGCTTGGCCCATTGCCATAGCAACATCACGATAGCGAGAGGTGACGGTGTTTCGGTTCTCTTCCCGTTTGATATACGGGTTGATTTCCGGATTACGCCATCTGAACTGCATCTTCGGACTTCCGACCAGCCGACGCAGATCCTTTTCGATACGGTTTCCTTGTTCACTGATCCCGTAGAGGACCCAGGTTTTAGCCTCACCCTCTTTGGGAGGTCGGTACCATTTTCGCAGTAACGGTTTGATGCGGCTGCGGTATTAAAAATTTCTAAACAGGCCGGTATTTATGCGTACGATGCCTATTTCCTGGATTGCGCCGTAAAGCAAAAGGCACCATTGTTGACGTTGGATCGAAGGTTAAAGGCCTCCGCTCATGATCTCAACATTAAAACCATGGAGGTTTGAAATGCAAGTTTATACATACTCTGAAGCCCGTCAAAAACTTGCTATGGTTCTTGAACAGGCAGAAAAAACTGGAAAAGTAACAATACGCAGGAAAGACGGAAGAACTTTTTCACTGGTTCCTGAGAAAACTGTTTTTTCCCCTTTGGATGTTCCAACGATAAAGGCGAATATCACTACTCAGGAGATAGTCGACATTATTCGGGAAGGAAGAGAAAGGTAGAACCATCGCCTGCACAGGACCGCAATAAGCAGGTGGCCTTGGCTGTAGCAGCTTCACCATCAAACGATTTTTTTCACAAAACCAGCATTCCTTTTGCGGCCTGTGAGGCGCCCGTTCGATTTGAGATCGATAAGGATGAAGAAACGTTTACGTAAGAAAAAGCACTTAGGTGAATTCACTGAGTTTGGGCGACAGCTTGTAATTTATCGTAATCTAAAGGATGGATTCGATAAATTTATTGATGCCTTCATTGAAGAGGCGATTGAAGCGAATGGATGCTACTGTGGAGGTGGCGGAAAAGAAGATAAACTTAGTTTCATAGTGGAACTTGGTCGTCGATCGGATGATCCGGATGCCAGATTGAATATGATTACTGCTTGGCTTGATGTACGACCTGATGTGGAAAAATGGATAGTGGGAGAGGAGTTTGATATCTGGCATGGGGACTATAAAGATATTAATGACGAAATCGAACATCCGCCTGGAGCAGACGGCGTAAAAATCGCGGTTTTACGCTAAAGAGGTACAGGGTTGAAATTTTAATGGGCCGCTGCTCAGGCGGGGCGTTGTACATCAAGAAAACATTTGAAGTGTCGGCGAAACGAATCTATGGTGGTGTAGGCGTCTGAAGGGAGAAATGGGATACCATGGGATCAAAATCACGGTCATCATGGAGCAAGATCAATTCTTCCAAAATACAGAAGGTTGCGATAACTAAATCAATCGTTTTTCGTACAGTAACACCAGCTTTTCGAAGGCGCCGGTAATTTTGGGCACTTTGAACGGCGACATTGTAACCGCCGATTTGGCGAAATGGGAGGGCGCTAAGGAAGTTTTTGGCTGTTTCGTAATCCTTATCGGATCTGAAACCTTGAAGAACCTCTGTAAGAATAAGATCCCCAATGATAACAGGATCTTTCGAGAGATAAGCGTCAAGCATGTCTGTCTGCCACGTGGAAATACCGTTGAAATAATGGATCCATACGGATGAGTCGACCAGAATCACTGATCTAACCTCATCGCATCAAGGTCGCCATCCCATTTCAGTTTTCCACGCAGGCTTTTGATTCGTTCTTGTTTCTTAATCTGAACTAAAAGCTTAAGACCAGTTTCAACAACAGCTTTTTTGGTTTTTAACCGGCTGAGTGTCATGGCCTCACTCAGGAGTTCGTCATCTATGTTAATATTGGTGCGCATCTTTTTGGCTCCTATATATGGTGTGTATGGAATTGATGATATATACACATTTAAATGATGTCAAGTGCTTATACGATTATTTTGGAATGGTTCCATTAAAATGTACAACCTTGCTTTTGCAGCGGAGCGCAAAAAACCGCGCCCGCTGAAAAGCGACGTTGGGAAATCCGGATTGAGCCAAAAAATTTGGTTGCGGCACGAGTGTCGCGTGATTTTAAGCGCTAAAACAGGAGAGCAAAATGCATCATTTCTTTTCGTTGATACAGTCTGTCTTGCTACTGGTCGTTTTGGTAGGTTCTGCATGTTGGCTTAAACATCGTGGAATTATTGGAGATACGCATCGAGGCGCTTTCTCAAAGATAACTGAAGTGGTTTAATAATAACGGACACCATGCTAAGAACGATTATCCAGAAAGCG
>CAZVGY010000211.1:0-3588 GCA_964627015.1 uncultured Desulfobacteraceae bacterium | reverse complement strand
TATAGTCGCTATTTGGGATTTTCCTGCCATCAGAACCGATCATTTCTTTAAGATCACTATATCGGATATCAAGGCAAAACATGAAACAGTTAAACTGAGCATTGGCGTCACTTTCCCTGAAATCAGCTGGTCCCTTAGGTACTATTTTCCATATATCGATAGAGTGCGAATACTTGTTTTTCAGGATTTGAATGGCTTCAACCTGATCCTCAGCCTTTCCTCCAGGACAAATGATATTTAATTTGTCCAAGGTTCCTCTCAATCCCATTGCACTCCATTTATCAGCTAATTTCGCCATGAGTGCTTTCCCTTTGCCTGTCCTCTATCATTCACGCACACCTTATTGGATCTCTCCATATTTTTGTAAATTACTCCGAAAACCTACCCATGCTTTCTCATGCTGCATGCCTTATCTATTAGAGCCTGCAGTGAGATTTGATTTTTCTTTTTAACTGAGCCTTCCTGAAACACAATTTCAACACACTCTCTACAAGTTTCTCTGATTTCCTGGAGGCATTTCACTATTTCAGATTTGTATTCCAAGACTTCCTGTTCCAAGTTTGGATAATCGTTCAATTGAAATGTCATAACGTATTCATTACAGGCGGGGCATAAGTATTTTCTTTGTCTTGGTGTATCAAGCTCTTTGAAACTTGCTTTACCGCCGCATAGTTGACAAGCACATTCGTTCCATTCCATTTCATTACCTCCATTTTAAGGTTTCTTTGCCTTATGCTGGATTTCCTGTTTCCATATATGTGGCCTCAAGAATAAAACCATTGTTCATAAGCCTTTTCCTGTTCTTCATGATTTACCTTCAGCACTCATAATTCCGCATTCATAATTGTCTTAATCCTATCGTACTCCTCCAGGCACATTCTGGAATGATGAATTATGAATGCAGAATGCAGAATGGAAAACATTCCTGCTTTTATTGTTTGCTTGTGTATCTGTCTCCTATTCATAATTCATAATTCTTCATTCTTAATTTGGTTAACTCTATCATATTCTTCCAAACATTTTCTTTCGCTCATATATTCTCCAAATGCTTTCTCTTCTTTCTTCTTTAAGACTGGGAAGGTGTCATGGGAATGATGAATTATGAATGATGAATGCGGATTGTAACAACCCTCCGTCAGTGTGCTATTCATCTGTACTTGTCTTTTATTCATCATTACCCGATGAGGCGTGATGTAGCCGCTGGGCAGAAAGCGCACCCAAACACGGCCGGCATGCTCCGCTGGATTGCCGTTGTGTCTCACAAAATAGCAACAAGCTGTGTTGTATCTCGTATTTTTTAGATTGCGAGACTCAAAATACATCATGACCCTCGGCAACGTTCAGTAACTCTTAATACGCAAAAACCGGCGATCTTCGCCCGCTACCTTCACGCAGTACCTTCAAAATAAAATAGTCCAGCGGAGGGAGAGCATAATTTGATTTTATCTGTCAAGAATTCATCACAAAAGCGACTCCAGAACCTGGATAATTGCGACACAAAATGGCTGAAACCTATTAGTGACTGGTGAGCGCTGACGATAGACATTGATCAAATTTCGGAGTTCATTAGTCCCCAAGCCATTTATAGCCTCAAGGGCCGCTTCGAGAGCAGCTTTTCTCAACTCCCGAAGTTTATCAATATCCAATCCCAAGCGGTTAATTGTTTCGCACGCACCGGGGTCATTATTGGTCGCCCGAACCCGCCCATCTACCAGGTATTCAAATCGTGTTTCACAACCATTCTCAAGTGGCGATACAATAACATCTTCCTCAAACCAGTTGTCTTTTTTCATTCCGCAATGCCTTGGCTCCCGTCTTTGAATCTGCCGCTGACAACTAATGAGCAGGTTATTATAATCAAGGGCAAGCTCGGGATATTTATCCTCATCTTTGGGCTTGAAATGCTCAATATGAAAATCGTTTTTCCGCAGTTCCCGATTACAGTAACAGCAGATTGTGCCCTGCTCTTTAATGAGGTGTTCCATCAACTGCCGCTTGACTTCTCCTGTGCCGTCGAACGCTGCCCAGTCAGGGCTCCAGTCCTGAGATCCTCCCTCTTTCCACTCCCTGAAAAAATCGGGTTCTTCGCCTTTTTGTATAAACTTCACTTGCCAAGCACCTCCCGGCGATGCAACAGGGTTTCGGCCCTAACCAAATCGGGAGAATCACCTTCGATCCTGGCTTTCAAATCATCGAGGAGTTTTCTGGCTTTTTTCGTGTCTTTTCGAATTAGATCGAAAAGACGCTCTATATCTTTTTCAATTTCTTTCGGCCTGTAACTGGAACCAAGTAAGGTTTTGAGCAGAAAATTGGAATCCTGACCATAGGTACCATCCGGCCTTATAGCCATCACTTCATCGCCTTCCTGTACAAGACACCAAATATTTTCACAGCGTACATGGCTCAGCACTTGAGGGGAATGGGAGGTCAGGATAAACTGGCAATTAGGGAATGTTTTGAGCAGCTTGGGGATTACCCTGTGTTGCCATTCAGGATGCAAATGCAAATCTACCTCATCAATCAAGACAACGCCTTTCCCTTCAAGAGGTTTGTCCAGGGCCGGATTGGCCATGGCCAGACGCCGGGCGAGGTCACCGGCTAATGCGAGAAGGCACTTTTCGCCATCCGAGAGTTGGGCAACATTGAGATGCTGATTTTGCTTGCGCACCTCCATTCGCAAAGGATTGCGCCTGACTCTGAGGTTGGAAAAATCGGTTAGGGTGTGTATGGCTTCCCGTACAGCTTGAAGTTGTGGGTCCCGATATTCGGGAAAAAATCCTCTATCACTTGCGACATCATCGACAGGATATACACGCTGTTCATTCTCGATATCTTCCCTGTTGCGGAACCACTCAAAAAAAAGACGGAAGTCATTTCTTGTTCCGGTCAAGGCATGATCGTAAGCGGTAAGTTGATCAAACTGGTGTTTTGTTCGAATGCGCAGGGGTATATCAAGGACAGCTCGATTCACTCCATAATAGACGGCGAGAGGGATAGAGGCTTTTTCAACTCTTTCCAGTTGTTCTTGCATGGTTTCAACAATGTTCCTCATCTGTTCCAGATTTGATATTTTTTGTCTTTTCCTGCCTCGCTTTGTCTTTGTTACTCTCCAGGAAATATTACGGCCATTGATGTTTATTTCGATAGTATTGGCAGTCTCTGAAGTACCTATATGAATATCCGACTCAGCAAAAAAACGGCCGGTTCCATGGGTAGAACGAATCCTGCCGATCAGACGGGACAGCAGAATGGCCAGTGCGTCCAGGATACTGGTTTTGCCGGCGCCATTAATACCTACCAGCATCGTCAGGTTATTGCTGAAGTCGATTTCAAGCTGCCTGAACGGTCGAAAATTATTCAGTTCCAGTTTTGTTATTTTCATATTCCACCCCTTTGGAATGATGAATTATGAATGCAGAATGCAGAATGGAAAGAATTCCTACCATTTTTCCCTGCCGGATTTTTTGTCTTTTATTCATCATTCATCCTTCTGCATTCATAATTTTGTTGATTCTATCATATTCTTCCAAACATTTTCTTTTGCTCATATATTCTCCAAATGCTTTCTCTTCTTTCTTCTTTAAGACC
>CAZVGY010000210.1:0-3613 GCA_964627015.1 uncultured Desulfobacteraceae bacterium | reverse complement strand
GATGCGCGGAGCGTAGCAATACCTGAATCATTAGCAAGCGAGTCCTTGGCCATGGCCAAGGGCGAACCCAAGTGGAATTTCAACCGTGTCGTAGTTCTTGCGCTGACGGAATTCGTCGCTTCACGCAATAGGGAAGCCTTTGCCAGGTCCATGGAAATGATGGCCGCCGATAATGACATGGTTTCCGAGTGCAGTGCCATCCAACGAGATTTTATGCCAACTGAAACGGACGGGCTTTCGGATGATTAGCCGCGGCTAGATCTATTTCGTAGACCTAAACCCGATCCAGGGCCGGGAACAAGCTGGAAGGCGCCCTTGTCTGATCGTCTCTTCGGACACCATAAACCGCCAACCACTTGTGGTATCTGTCGTTGTCGGAACAAATCATCGCGTATCAAAAAAGAGTATCCCGTAAATGTCCGGGTTTCTGCAAAGGAAAGTGGGTTGCGCATTTTGTCCGAATCGTGAGCCGAAGCTCTTCGGCGACCCGATTCGTATGTACAAAACTTCGCGTGCTTGGCGCCTTGGCGGTTCATTTTTTTATCTAAAATCCGCGGCAAAAAGAGCTCTCAACGACCTTACCCTTTCATGTCGAGTTATTTATTTACAAATGGACGTCCCTGACTTGCGCGCATTCATCAGGACGTAAGCCATAATTCCCTTGACATGCAGCAATAAAGAAGTATCATTAGAGGTAATTAATTATGGATAAAAGGAGGGTAATTATGAAATCTCAGAATACTGCGAGAAACTCCAAAGTTAAGACCACTGTACTATTTGAAAAAAATTTGCTTGAAGAAATAGACCAATTTAACCCATTTCAAACGAGAAAAGAATTTTTAGATCAAGCTTGTAAAAATTATCTAAAAAATATAAAAAGAAGGGTAATCGATGACCAATTAGCCAAAGCGTGTTCTCAGGCTGGTGATGAAGATCTCGCGGTGAATGAAGAATGGGAACCAATCACCATGGAGGTTTGGAAGTGAATACACTGCACAGGGGAGATATCTATTGGATTAATCTGGACCCAACGATCGGAGCTGAGATCAAAAAAACTCGACCTTGTGTGATTATATCACCGGATGCAGCCAACAACAGCGGCCCTCTGGTTATTGTGGCACCCATTACCAAGGCTGAAGGCAAAAAGGCCCATTTCCATGAGGTCTTGCTCCCCAAAGAATCATCAAACCTCCAACAAGATTCCAAGATCAAGGTTTTTCAACTCAGATGTATCGACAAGAAACGTCTGAGCAAGTCAAAGATCGGTTCAATTTCCATGGATCAGGTCAAGGAGTTGGACGAAAAAATACGCATTGTAACTGGCCTCTACTAATCCTCAACAAGTCCGTTCTAAAAAATAGCATAGATGTCACTGAATATTTTCTGGGGGACCCCACTTTCCAAAAAACAGCCGGGCGTATGCAGTTTTACCCAAAACCGGCATGACCGGAAATGGGTAAAGGAGTTGTGATGATCCTGCAAATCCTGTCTGATTTTATTCGAGGTGGTTGAATGTGGGGAATCCGGCACGCTGGCACAATTCGTCCCGCTGGGCTTCTGCCAGGTCGGCAAGGACCATTTCTTTTACAAGTTCGGCAAACTTCACCTTCGGTTCCCAGCCAAGCTGGTTTTTTGCTTTGGAAGCATCCCCTAATAGAGCGTCTACTTCTGTGGATCAACCTCAAGTCATAATTTCGTGGACGTTCAATTCGCACTGCTAAACGGAAAAATAGAGCTTGACATAAGAATGTGTCAAATATATATAATTAACAAAATTGTTAATTAGGTATCCTGGATGAAGCTGCATGAGTTATATACAATAAAAAAATTATATTTTGGGCACGAGGAACTTGCGAGAGCCTTGGGCATCACTACCGCCTCTGCCCGGGTCGTGGCCAGCCGTTATGTCAAGCAAGGCCTGCTGGTTAGGGTTAAGAAGAATATGTATATGTTGCGGGAGGTCTGGGAAAATAGCGGCAAGGAGGAGATGTTCCAAATCGCTAATATGGGTCAGGTGCCTTCATACATTTCTTTAATGACTGCCCTGGATTACTACAATATCACCACCCAGATGCAAAGAAGCTTTTTTGAATCCATAGCTGTTAAGCGAACAAAAGAAATACAAATAAACCAGACAATCTTTAAATATACAAAAATATCGTTGGATTTATATTTTGGGTTTAAAAAAGAAAACGAATTTTTTATCGCAACCCCGGAAAAGGCGATGCTGGATGCTTTTTATCTGAAGTCTTTCGGTCGCTACTCTCTCGATCTTGACGCCGTCGATGCCGGGAAGCTGGATCTGGAGAAGTTGTCGGCCATGAGCGAAAGTTTTCCTTTAAGAACGAAAAAACTGATGAGAGAAAATGAATATCTTCCAGCAGCATGAGATATTTGAAATCCAGGCCTTGGACAAGTTGCACCGCGCAAGGGCGCTGGAGCCGCTGGTTTTTGGCGGCGGCACCATGCTCAGGCTCTGTCATGATCTTCCCCGTTATTCGGTGGACCTTGATTTCTGGTTTATTAAAACTGTGAAGGAGGATGAATATTTCTTTAAACTTCGGCGGTTGCTTGGTGAAGATTATGAAATTACGGATGCAGAGATAAAACATTATATTATTATATTTGAATTACGGTCCCCCCTCTATCCCAAACGCTTAAAGATCGAAATCCGCAGAAAAATCTTAGACTGGGATTATCAGGAAAAAATTGCTTTTTCAAGATTCAGCACATTCCAGGTAGTAGTAAAGGCGCATACCCTGGAGCAGACGATGAAAAACAAGGTTGCGGCATTTCTTGATCGAGCGGAGATAAGGGACTGCTTTGATATCGAATTTCTATTGCGTAGAGGTGTTGAGCTTCCGTCTTTGGATACTGAATCAAAGAGTAAATTCCAGAACAAACTGAAAGGGTTGAAAGAAGTAGACTTTAAAGTGAAACTGGGCTCTATTTTAGAAGAAAATGTCAGGAAGTATTATGTTTCTCAGGGCTTTGCATATCTACAGGAAAAATTGAACGCAGAAAGGCTTGGCTTCTCCTGATATGTACTCGTCCGTAGTGTAAGCATTCCTTATTCAATTCGTGAGCCGAAGCTTTTCGGCGGCCCGATTCGTACAAACCTTCGCGTGCTTCGCCTTGCCCCGTGAAATATCCAACGGATCAGCGAAGCGTATTTCATCCTTGGCGTCTTTGCGGTTCAGTTTTTCCCTCCTCACTCCTCCCTCCTATCCCCTCACACATTGAAACGTCCCCTAAATCCCCCAAACCGACTTTTCATGTCGAGTTATCTATTTACAAATGGACGTTCCCTTAAACTTAAATTTACCCATTTTAGCGGTAAAAACGAAGCTATTGGGCCTAAAAATACCTATTATTGGAACGTTTATGATGAATAATCAAGGAGATAGCTTGGCCCGACCCCGAATTACGAATGGCTGAAAACGAGTTTTACTTGTTTTTCTGCCAGAAAGTTCGGAACCTGGACCTGCGCCAGCAGAGGGCTGCATTAGGCAGCCCTTTGAGTGTCCCCTTAATATCCGTGGCATCCGCGTCACCCGCGGCAAAAACTCTGCAGTTCAAACCTCAAACCTCATATTTTTATACATGTTCCCTT
>CAZVGY010000209.1:0-3640 GCA_964627015.1 uncultured Desulfobacteraceae bacterium | reverse complement strand
TCTCTTTAAGTACCGCATCTTTATTATCCATCTATGAGTTTCCTCCTTTAACATTTTTTATGGGAGAATGTATTTTAAGAGGGTCCAGATCAAGCCAATGCTCGAAAGAAAACCACCAGCGCTGCTTTTCAGCATTTTTTTCTTGTCAGATTCCGGCAATTATTGCCAGATAATGGACAGAATTGACTTCAAAGATTCCCTTCAATAAAGTCAAGAGATATCCCTGATTTACTCTTACATCAGCCTTTTAATGAAAATCAGAAACAGGGCAAAGCTATGTGGTATTAATAGAGTTCACATTTCTATAACAGCCCGAGGAAGCGAGACTGATGGTCCTTTTCCTTGAAACCCAGCTACACGGAGGTTGCAGGGTCTTTTTTTAAGAGACTTTGTTTTCTACTGGCTTTCAGCAGATATAAAAGAGCCGTCTGATTTCTATATTATTAGCGGTTACAGAGCAGTAGACCCTCCATCAACAGGAATTATTGCACCATTTACATATGAAGATGCGTCGGAGGCCAGGAATACGGCAATTCCAGCGAATTCATCGGGTTCTCCCATACGGTGCATGGGGTTTTGCTTCATAACCTTTTCGTAATACTCCGTATTTTTTATCAGGGCCTGAGATATAAATGTATTTACCAGGCCGGGGCAGATACAGTTGGCCCTGATTCCATCTTCGGCTAGCTCAGCAGCCAGCACTTTTGTAAGCATTACCACGGCTGCCTTGTTAATCGAGTAACAACCCATACCTTCACCGGCGCGGAGAGCCGCTACACTGGCAATATTAATTATATTACCTTTCCCCTGTTTCTTCATATAGGGAGCTGCAGCCTTTGAGGCAAGGTAATAGCCTTTTATATTGACATCATTCATTTTGTCCCAGGCCTTTTCTGTAGTAACATCCAGAAAAGGGCCATATATAACTGAGTTGACAGGGTTATTTACCAGAATATCAATCCGTCCGAATTTCTCAACCGTCTGTTCAATAAGATTATATATATCTTCTCTTTTTCCATAATCCGCAGGAATCGCGAAGACCTCTCCACCATTATCCGTAATCTGTTTGTTAACAACTTCCAAATGCTCCGGCTTTCGACAGCTTACCACGACTTTGGCTCCGTGTTCCGCCAAACCCCTTGCAATGGCCCTGCCTATTCCCCTGCAGCTCGCAGACACAACTGCCACCCTTCCGGTCAGGTCAAATGTTTTATTTGAGGTGTCGTATTTTTCATCTTTTACATACGCTTCCGGGGGTAAATAGTCGGCGAGGTTGGAGACTCCGACATACTTATCTTTGTCAACCATAGGGTTTCTCCTTTTAATTATAGGTTTCTTTATTTTGTGTGTCCTTAATATTCAAAGGACACACAGAATCATAGCAAAAGCAGAATATCTGTTACATTTCCAGACCCAGTTCAGTAGTTCTCTCCTTTGTGGGAATTCCTTTTTCTATATCCCAGCCTCTTTCTTCATAGTAATCATCAAGGGTTTTCTCTATGTCTTCTTTCTTAACACGGTTTCCGAACCAGTCCGTAAGGTAGAGATCCCCTGAACGAAGTCTTATCGGAGTTTCTGTGTTTTGTAACCATACAGCAGGAATTTGGTCGTCTTTTCTGGAGAACCCTTCTCTGACGTTTAACAACTTTTCGAGATTGAAATTTCTTTCTCCTGCCTTTAACATCTCACGTGGAGTTATTTCAATACCGGTCAGGGCTGTGAAAAGTTCTGCCAGCCAGGGCATATCCCTGGTTGGATCACACTCCCAGTGAACCACGCAATCACAAAGGCCCAGTGCGTTATAGACATATTCTGCATCCTGAGCGTATTTTGTTAGCTTTCCGGTGTTAAAACCGTCTTCTGTAAAAATTTTATCCAACTCCTCTTCTGTGACTCCCATTTTTATTGTGTCTCTCTTGATATCGGCTAATGAATTCAGGGATTCGGGATAATAGGTGTCCTTATGAAGGTCCGGACCGGCGGGCCAGTAAGTTGCACCATGCGAATGTTTGCCCTTGGAATGCACGATGTTTGCGACACTCTGGCTGGGTGAAAGGTGTGACGGCCAAAACCTGGCGTCTGTCAGGGTATCAACGCCCTTCATGATAGAGCAGCCGTCCTTAAACTCGGCGGAAGCGTCTACGCCAACCTTTTCACACAGAGGGTACCAACCATCGGCCATATATGCTCCAATGTCCTCTTTCTTTACTACTTTGTCCAGCAGTGCAAAATAACAGTCGATATCACCAAGCCTGAGTTCAATACCGCCTGTATCCTCTTTTGAAATAATCCCCCGTTCATACATTTTTGTCAGGAAATACATCATGCGGATTGTCGTAAGCATACAAAGCCCCTGGCGATTTGTTAAATCCATTAATTTGTACATGGCTCCGTAATCGTCAAGTCGCAGCCTGCGGGCAAAGTCCAGAGATATGGATACATCTCCTCCCTGGAACGTCTCTCCCTTGAATCTTCCCTCTTTTACTCCCAGGGTTGATCTGCAACCACCTATGCAGGCCGTACACGCCTTGACATTAACCACTGTTTTCTCAAACATCTGCTGGAGCAGTCCACCATGCAATATAGGAAGGGGCTGCCAGTGGGGGTGGCTTTTGATTTCATCAATTTTCCTCTTGTATATCTTCAGAAAATTTTTTTGGTCCTTGACCTTGATTCCATTATCCCCCAGGGTAACTACGGCCTTGAGGTTTTTGGAGCCCATCACACCCCCTACGTTTCTGCCCAGGCTGTTGAGATTATCAAGGGTGGCCTGCGCTATCCTGACCATGTTTTCCCCTGCAGGACCTATTACCCATGTACCGCATTTTCCTGTCTTTCCTTTGTGCCTTTTTGTAAGGATGTCATGGGTTTCATGAACATCCTTGCCCCACAGATCCGAGGCATCCCTGATTTCAACACCTTTGTCTGTTATGAGCAGATAAGATGGTTTTTCGGCCCTACCTGTTATTACCATGTTGTCATAGCCGGCGTTTTTCAGCATCACTCCGAATCTTCTGCTTCCGCCCATTGCGTTGGAAACATAATGCTTTTCTTCGTCCCTGCCTGCAGGGATCGGATATTTCATGGTCAGATAACATTTTCCAGAGCCTGGAGTAAGGGTTCCCCCCATTGGGCCCAGACCCACAACCATGGGATTTTCGGGAGAGAGTGGGTCAGTATTCGGCTTGAGTTGATCACGGAGCAGATTGAATCCCATACCGGGTCCGCCGATGAATTTTTTTGCCAGATCCATATTCAGCGGCTCTTCGCGAATGTCTCCTGTAGTAAGATTTATAAAGAGATTTTTTCCTGCATATCCATTATATTCCATGGCTACGACTCCTTTGTCTTAACAATTGCATCATATTCACAATATTTTGTGCACAGGCTGCAGCCTTTGACGCAGTCATCTGAGAAGCTTATTCCATCAGGGACATTAATGATAATCCTAGCTAATTCAGGGTTAAACGCTCCTGTATAGGTGAGGGAACATATCAACTGGCAGCACATGCACTCTGCACATTTTTCAGGAAAAACCTTTATATTGTCTTTTTCCATATTCTTACCTCCTTTTACTTTCCTTTTACAGCATCCAGGAGTATTTCAGCTACATCTTTTACCGTCAGCTTATCACCAAGTT
>CAZVGY010000208.1:0-3646 GCA_964627015.1 uncultured Desulfobacteraceae bacterium | reverse complement strand
CTATGCCGTAAGGCGGCTTAACATAAACTGTCCGTTTTTATTTGACCACAACAATAACCCTTAAAAACTTTCCTTTTAACCTCTTTTACTGACCCCTGTAATCTTTATTGTTGCTTGGCAAAGGTTGCTATATCTAAATATATCTTCAATTTTTTTTCACCTTTGCGCACTCATGATGAAGGCCATCATCGAATTTTAACTGTTAATTCAAAAGGTCTTCATCCGTCTACCCATTTTTAGGACCGACCCGAATGCTGCCTTTCTTAAATGGTTTTTCAACTTGTACGAATTAATCCCATCTGATATTAATTCAAAGTGCTGAAATATTTATAGTAAACATTCCAATAAAAAGAGACACCCCAAATCGATGATCTATTTCGATTCCCACGTAAAGGAATACTACCTGGAAAAGAGGGAGTGCGTCATTGGCCTACCTGAAGCTCTTCTTCCATCCCACCTTGTAAGGCAATATCAGGGCATGACACATCTTGCCTTTGTTGAAATAGCTGGACGCGACAGCGTGGCGGCCGCTGTAAAAGCCGTTGAAAAATGGGGGTTCACAGATCTCATCCCAACTTATGCCTACACGGGAACGGAGTTCGGTACCTGGAAAAGTGTTGAAGAAGCTATTGAACGGCTGGAAAGGCGATTACCCTCGACCAAAATCCACCCCATGCTAGTCCTGGGTTCCCCCCGGTTCTGGCATGCTCTGAACGGAAGATTCATAGACGAATTGGTGGCGAGGTATGGCTTTTACATGCCCTGTGTAGGATGTCATATTTACCTCCACAGTGTGCGGATACCCCTTGCAATACTGCTGGGCAGGATACCCATAATCTCAGGAGAAAGAGAGCAGCATGACGGAGCTGTAAAAATAAACCAGGTCTCTGAGGCCCTAAACTCATATGAAAAACTGTCAAATAAATTTGGGATCAGACTGTTGATGCCTTTGCGTAACATCTCGGAAGGGGAAAAAATAACCGACCTTTTAGGATTCCAATGGGACCAGGGAGATGAGCAGTTAGGGTGCGTACTATCGAGTAATTATAAAAGATCAAACGGAGAAATTACTTTAAGTAAGGTCCAGGTCAAAACTTACTTAGATCATTTTGCATACCCTTTGGCCGAAAAAATAACTGAAAGTTATGTCAGGGGTAGAACACCCGATCATCTGAAAATAGCCAAGGCTATCCTCGAAACCTAAATATACAGCTGTCGCCCGGCCGTCTATTTATATATCAAAGGCTAAAATAATGAATCCTAAACTGGCCACTACAAATATCTTTGAAGACATAGAAAGAGTTAAAAGATTTGCAAAGCAGCATGAATTCCAAGGTATTGACTGGTCCTTTGACTTAGAAAATATACCCTCTACCCCCCTTGAGGAATCAACGTGGGTAAAGGAACAAGCCCTGCTTGCCCCCTTTGAGGTACGCTATCATTGTCCATTTTACCGGATTGATCTGGGTCATGACGATCCGTCCAGGGCCCTAGAAGCGGGCTCCCTGTTCCGTAGAATCATACGTATGGTGTCTAAGGCAAGAGGAAAATACCTCACCCTTCACATAGGTCTAGGCCGTAATTCCACAGAGCCTCTGTCATGGGAGACTACGATTGACAATTTAAGGAGACTTGTGCAGTTCGGAGCCGATCATAGGGTAAAGGTATGCCTGGAAAACCTGGCCTGGGGATGGACCAGCAGGCCCAACCTGTTTGAAAAACTGGTAAGAAAAAGCGGTGCATTCGTGACATTGGATATCGGGCATGCCTATGCATGTGAATCAGTAAAGACGCAACAGTATAAAGTCGAAGACTTTATTTCTCCTCATGCGGACAGGGTACTAAACGCCCATGTTTACCATACTGAAATCCCCGGCAGCGGTCATGTGCCCCCCGGAAACCTGGAAGACATCAGAGAACGGCTTGCCCTTCTTTTAGATATAGGTTGTCCATGGTGGGTAATAGAGATAAAAGATCCAAAGCCTCTCTTGCGGACAAAGGAGATCATCTCAGAATATCTTAAAAAACATCGAGTATTAGCTGACAAAAAGGGTGCTTCTCTCTTACAAGGTTACTAATATACTAAAAATGGTCAAAAAATCTGACAAAATCATTCTCGTTCTATTAGACGGCTTAGGAGATCGATCATATCCTGCACTGGGCAACCGCACCCCTCTGCAAGCAGCTCGTACACCTAACCTGGACATTTTATCGCAACTCGGAAGCAACGGGATGTTCCATGCAGCAACAATAGGCCAGTGCCTACCCAGTGAAATTGCCCATTATCTCCTTTTCGGATATCAGCTCGAAAACTTTCCTGGGCGGGGGCTGCTCGAAGCAGTCGGAGCAGGTGTAAATTTTGATGATGAAGACGTGCTTTCACTGGCGCATCTCTGTGAAGTTGACTGCAAAAAAGATGTTCTTTTCCTGCTTCACGGAAAAAAAGATATTACAGGAGAACAGGATGATATTGAACAGCTTTACTCGAATATAAAATCATTTGAGTCCCAAGGCATTAGATTCAGATTAATCAAGACTGGAAGAAACGATGCTATTCTTATAATGAACGGTCCTGTCTCCTCGTGGATATCCGATTCGGATCCAATGACAAAAGGGCGTGCAATGGCGCTCATTTCACCCGTTCAGGGAAATCCTGAGCCCGACAAAGCCCGGCTTACGGCTGACGCCCTTAACAATTATCTGGCACACTGCCACAAAGTCCTCAGCTACCACCCAATCAATCAGACACGACGCAAAAAAGGCATTCCTTCAGCCAACTTTCTAGCAACTCAACGGTGCGGACGCCGAATAGTCCAGGAACAGTTTTATGAAAAATGGGGACTTAAAGCAATGATGATAGCCTCAGGGCCTATGTATGCAGGACTGGCCCTCGAGCTTGGCTTCACGCTGGTTCGCAGCCTGGACAGTCCCGACCCTGAAGCCGACTTGAGAGAACGCATTCATCTGGCTCTAACTGAGGCCTCTCACGACTTTATTCATGTCCATACCAAGGTACCGGATGAAGCCGCACACATGGGCGACCCTATGCGAAAGCTGGCTGCAATAGAATCCCTTGACAAAGGACTTGACGAGCTGGTCGACTCGGTTAGAAGAAATGAGGACCTGCTGCTTGCAATAACAGGAGATCACTCTACTCCAAGCATATCAAGCCTCATCCACTCGGGTGAGACAGTCCCGGTTATAATTTGCGGCAGGCAGGTCAGGCGTGACAATGTTGCTATCTTTGACGAGATAAGTGCTTCCGGGGGATGCCTCGGTCTTCTTCAGGGAAAAGAGTTGATGCTTACGCTGCTGAATTACATCGATCGATCCATTATGCAGGGGCATAGAATGGGGAAAAAGGAGACCTATTATTTTCCAGAAGGGTATGAAGTATTTAAATTGTGACAAATCGGCCAGAACCTTTGAATAAGCTATAGAAGGCTTATGATAGTCCCGTTAAAAAGCCTTTGACTTCTCGGCCTCCATGGCTAGTTCGTAAAGATCATCCATTCATCCCGTTTTCCCAGAATGAATAAACTCACTTAGCCCTCTTTCTGGAGACTCACCTGGCGAGTCCCATGGCATTATATGTATTAGTCAAGGACTTCCCGGACAGTCAGTTCCTCTCCGGAGTTGATGTTTA
>CAZVGY010000207.1:0-3663 GCA_964627015.1 uncultured Desulfobacteraceae bacterium | reverse complement strand
ATGGATAACGAAAGCAAAAAAGTCGGCTTTATTGGTCTCGGGGCCATGGGTTTTGGAATGGCCTGCAACGTAGCCAAGTCCGGGTTTTCTACAACAGTTTACGATATAGATGACAAAAAAATCCGCGCAGTTACGGATACGGGCGCTATGGCCTCTGAATCGATAAAATCTCTTGGCCGCAATAGCGACGTAGTAATAACCATGCTTCCCGATGAAGGCGCTGTTGAAAAGGTGTATCTTGGAGAGGGCTGCCTTTGGGGGGCGGTTAAGAATGGCAGCATCCTGATTGATATGGGGACAACCTCAACAGAGCTTCTTGATAAAATAAGTAGGCAGTATGAAAACAAGGGGATAAAGCTGTTGGGAGCGCCTGTAAGCGGAGGGGCCATAGGCGCCGCGGAGGCCACTCTTACTATAATGGTCGGTGGTGACAGGGATGCATTTGACAAATGCCAGAGTATTTTACAGACAATGGGGAAGAAAGTAGTCTATGCAGGGGCCCTGGGGTCTGCAACCGTAGTCAAACTGGTGAATAACCTTCTTCTTTTCGTAAAATGTGCGGCCATTGCCGAAGGTTTTGCCCTGGGAGTCAAGGCCGGTGTATCTACAGATGTCCTTTACGATCTTATTTCATCCAGCAGCGGCACAGACTGGGCCCTTGAGACAATATTTTCAAGGTACGCCTTTTGCGGCAAATTTACACCGCCCAGTTTTGCACTGGCTGGCGTGCTTAAAGACTTAGGCCTTGCGCGGAAAATGGCAAAAGAATTAAATGTTCCCACCGTGTTGGCGGACCTTAGCTATGAGCTATTTGAAAAGGCGGTTGACTCCGGAAAAGGTGATATGGATTTTTCAGCCATTATATCTGTTCTTGAAGATGAAGCAGGGGTGAAAGTCCGGTTTGGCGATCCAAAAGAGGCGAATTCTCAGAGTTGATTCCTACTGCTTTCCATTTCCCGCTCATCCGAAACCCCGGGGCCTCCTTCCAGCCGGTCACTGAAAACTATTTCATCGAAATTAAGGAGTGTGGCCTTCCTGAGGGCTTGGCGAAGGTTTTCTGTTTTTGACCGTGCACCTGATGTATCCTTCAGGGTCAAGGTCAGTCTGTCGACCCCCTTTTCCGAACGGATTGTTAGCCTGAAACCGGTTCCTATTCCGTGCTCTTCTATGATAGTTTTGATCTGGGACGGATAGAGTTTGACTCCCTTTACCTTGAGCATCTCGTCTGTTCGACCTGAGGTACCCATGGGCATTGTAATGTACCTGCCGCATTTGCAGGGAGTTTCCACCAATTCTGCAAGATCACCGGTTCTGTATCGAAGGAGCGGCTGAGCCTCCTTTTTCATGTGTGTCAGCACCAGTTCGCCAATGTTCCCGTTTTCAAGTCTCTTTCCTGTCTCCGGATCGATGATCTCAGCATAAACAAATTCATCCATGATGTGGAGCCCTGTTTCCATGGCGCAGTTGCGGGCAATGGGAATGCATTCGCTCATGCTGTATGAATCGATGATAATCAGGTCCCGGCCCAGGGCCTGACGGATCCTGTCCTTATAGCCCGGCACTGAGGTCAAGGGCTCACCGCCCGCAAAGAGAACCCTGATCCTGTTCATGCCCGAGGAGGCAAGTTTAAGGGTAAAGCTCGGGTTGGCCACGAGCACTGTAACATTATGCCGGTTGATGATATCCACTGCTCTTGATGTCTCGCCGGGTCCCAAGGGTATCACCTTTGCGCCATAGGTCTCAAGCTGGCCCTGGTAAAAGAGCCCTGCAATAAAGAGGTGGTAGCCAAAGGTAACGGCGCAGATGTCGTTGCGAGTAACCCCTGCTGCCTCCAGAGATCGATGGCAGACCTGGTGCATAAATTCCAGGTCATTGGCAGTGTGAAAGATGGGCAACAGATTGTTTCCGGAAGGTGTCAGGTTTATTCGAACCACACCGGGGGGAAAGAAAGATCCATAAGGGGAATTGTTCCGGTCCATCTCTTTCACAAATTCCCCGTGTGTGGTAAACGGGACACCTTCAAAGTCTTTTAAAGAGAGGATGTCCCTGGGTCCAATGCCTGCCTCGTCCATTTTTTTGCGATAAAAATCAAGTGTATATAGATAGCCAAGCTGTTTTTTGAGAACTTCCGGCAGTTTCTTTTCATCCATTAGTTTCCCTCTTTTTCAATAATACCAAGGCTGTCGCCTCTCTGGCAGCACAGTTCAATTTTTTCGGCCAGTTCTTCCGGTATGACCTTCGGCATTTCATAGGTAGGTCTCTCCATCACTCTGGCTATCCTGTCCCGTATAGTCTTTCGATCAATTGGCGCCTCCCTAAGAGCATTTTCGATCTCATGCACGGGAGAGGACGGCCGGAGAGGGCTGGCGTGAATAGATCCGGTAATAATTATGCGCCATATTCTGCTCCCCTTTATGAAACATATGATCCTTATCAACGGTCCACCGGAGATCTTGCACACTAATTGTCTGCGTTGAATCCCGTCAGGAAGTGGATCAAGACGTTTTTCGGATCGGTCCATAAGAAAGTCGTCAGAGGTATATTCCTCCTCGAATTTCTTGAAATATTCCATTTCTTGCCGGCACAGATCCCCCTGACTCAGCTCCACGCCGAATGTCTTTTCAATTTGTGCAACATATACCTGTTTGACTTCCCGTATCTCCACTTTCCTGCCCACGGTGTTATCCAGACATGTGACCCTCTCCTGAATGCTTTTTGCCTGCTTATCACGGAATTTTTCCGGGGGCGGGGTTATGATTGATGACATCAGGTCGAGATCGGGACGGTGTATCTGAATGCCTGAGCCCATCTGAATGGCCTGATTGTCATAGAAGCAGGATGAGGGGCCGATCTTACGCCAAACACCATCTGTATCTCTGGCTTCCAGGTCATTTAATGGCCTGAACCTAACCTCAATGTCAAAGCGTTCGCTCAGGCCGCGCGCAATGCCTGAAAGCGTTTTGGCAAACATTTCCTCCACTGTGGATGGTATACCATGGCTACTCCTTGCTGCATGGATAAAGGCAAAGATATATCCCGTATCCCCAAAAATAGGACCTCCGCTCGAAATAACACGGTAGACTGGTATATTTTTCTGTCTGCAAAATTTAAGATCAATATCCTTATCCGGGTCATTGAAAAAATTGAGGATAACGCTCGGCCTGGGAAAGCTGCAGAAGCTTAATGTATCGGGTACAATACGTTCGCTTACCGCCTTCAACAGGGTGGGCCGGAGCACTGCCGTCCGGGCATACGTCAGCCAATCCACCTCAAGAAAGCGCCATTTCTGTTTGGTATGCTGATCCACTGTTGCCACCGATTGTCATGTTGTTTTTTTGTAACCGTTCACGGGTTCAAAGGTTCAGGGTTGAGAGGCTGGAAGTTCAATGCAAATCTCAACCGTTGATACATCAAGTCCCGCTTATAAGCGGGCTTGCGACTTTGGGTTAAAAACAAATTCATGACACAGCAGGTCGATTTATTCCCAAAATGGCGGAATAGTTCCAATGAGAGACTCTATGTGCCTCATTTATTCCATCAGGTTTAAGCAAAAAACCAACCCTGAACCCGTGAACGGCTACGTCTTTTTTAGTGTTTAAGCATGTCTTTCTTGTATAGATTTTTCTATTTCCCGGGAAAGACGATTTTTTGCCAAAGATCCGT
>CAZVGY010000206.1:0-3664 GCA_964627015.1 uncultured Desulfobacteraceae bacterium | reverse complement strand
GTTAACTATGCTTAGAAAAAAGCCAATTTAATTTTTTGCTTCCTAAGCCCCTAAAAAATTAATAAAATAGATTTCCAGGAGCTTTACATCTGCCTTTTTATAATTGACTCAATATAGACCATATTGCTTTGATTTCGATTAAATTAAGAAAGGAGGTTTGAGTAAAGGATTTATAATAGCTTCTGGCTGCCAACCCGTGTTTGGGGCATAAGAGTACAACAACTAGATTATTATGATCTCATAAATTAAAAGGTCGATATCAGTTAAGGATAACCGGCCGGAAATAGGAGGGCAAAGTGGTTAAACAGAATATTTTAAGAATGGCAATCGGAACTTTGATCACTTTTTCGTTCTTGGTAACCATGTCTACACTGGTTCACGCAGAGAGAGACACTACTTATCGAGTCATTTCTCTATATGATCTGACAGGACCATATGCAGGGCTTCACCAACTGAATTCCAGAGGTGAGGTAGACTTTTGGCGGTGGGCAAATAATGAGCCTGGGTATCTTCCTGAGGGGGTCAAGATAAAAGACGAAATATATGACCACGGTATGGACATGGGCAGGGCTGTAGCCGCATACCATATGGCAGTCTCATCAAAACCCAGACCAATTTTAACCACCGGCGGGCAAACCAGCCCTACTATTCTTGCAATTAAATCCATTGCAAAGAGAGAAAGAATTCCCTGCGTTGACGGGGCCTCCGCCAGGTCTATAATGGTCCCCCCAGCATGGACCTTCAGCATGCAGGGCTGTTATGAAGGCATGGTTGCTGCCGCCGGCAGGCTTCTCAGAGATAACTGGAGACCTGATACCCCGTACACTCTTATCAGGAAGCGATATGAAGAAAACAAGAATCGTAATCCAAGGATGTCGATCATCGGGTGGGACAATGCCTTTGGAAGGGGCTTTGATCAAAAAGAGGGCAGAGATTATCTCAAAAGTATAGGTGTTGACTGGGTAGAATCTGAGTATGTTCCGCTGAATCCAACGGATACCACGCCGCAGATTCTAAGGCTGGTAAAGGGCGGAGCGGACATGATTTTCTTTGGCCTGTTTGCGGAATCCCATGCTTTTATATTGAAGGATGCTGCCAGAATGGGAGTTAGAGAAAAGTTTCAGGATATGTGCTTCTGGGCGGATAACATTATTCAGCTCAAGAACTATGCAGGGAAACTGGCCGAAGGTGCTCTTATGATCACAGGCTATCAGATGACTTTTGAGGAGTGGCCCGAATGGCTTCTCAAAAATCTAGAGAGCTCAGGATTGGGAGAAAATGGCGCTCTGTCGTATTCCGGTGTTGCTTCATGGTTTGATGTGGATTGCGAAGCTATCAGGCGGGCAGCAAAGAAGGTCGGTCCTGAAAACATAACGGGTCAAGATATTTATGATGCACTTATTTCGATGAAAGACTATCAGTGCATGGCCTATAATAGTAAAATTACCTTTAATGAAACCAGAAGAATTGGCCCCGGTACAGCAGCCGTTTATCAGATTCAGAACGGTAAGGTGGTGAAGGTTGAGAAATCCATATACATTCCCGACCTGTTGCCCAATGGTATGGATGTGGTTAAATAAGGGAATAAGCAAAAATTGTTTCAGGAGATTTTAAAAGGCCACAGAAAATAAAATTTAATACTAAGCACAATTCATTTACAGTCTTTATTCAGTCTCCTTAGAGATAGAAGCAGTAAAAAAGAAAATATACATGATTCACCTTATTTACTTCGAGGATTTTATGTGTGTTGAATAAAGGCGTATTTAATGCGCATTTAATATATTTAACCCGGGGAGGAAAGGCATGTATGTTTTAAATTTTATTATAGGTGTTGTCGCATTGATAATAGCAATTTTAGCATTTCAGAGAGCAGGTGGGGCAAAAGACCTCAGGAAAAATACTGCAGAGATGCTTTCGAAAATGGAGCAGAAACTCCGAAGAGAAGAAATAAAAGAAGAGCAAAAAGATCAGATCGAATAGAATAATTTAGGATAATCAGTAAAGAGCCGGTCGAGAGCGGCCTCTATTATATGGTCCAGTGGTCTTCCTTCGCCTGCGGATCTTTTGGCCTTTATATTACGGCGATTATTGAGTCATAAGAGGAGACAATATGTATTTCTCATTAAGCATTATAATCTTACTGATTTTGGGTATGATTATTACAGGGTTTCAAAACAGTAAGATTGTAGAAATAACTTTTATCGCCTGGAAATTTGAGCTCTCGGTTGCAGCTCTTATCTTTTTTTCCTCATTAATAGGCGCTGCGATCGTAGCTATATTGATTTTACCTAAACTGTTAACCAAACATTTGAAAACCAGGCGATTACAAAAAGAGGTGAACGAACTCAGGCATCGATCCATAGATCTGGAAGGAGAGCGGGATAAAAGTCCTGTTTTATCTTGAATCCCGCCTGCCCAATCAAAATCCTGGAGTCTAGGCGTCTGAATGCCTTCTCAGCTAACAAGATTGAAGCTGTCCAACATTTTTAATTTACAGATTAGGTGTCGTTTACAGACCATCCACGTGAGAATTTTTCAGTGCTATTTGTTATGCTAAAGATCGCAAAAAGGAGGGGAATTATGAGAGAAAGAATTGTCCTGATAATAATTGGAATGTCCCTCTTAGCGGTAGGGTGTGCCGCCCCAAAATCCTATTTTGGAGTTCAAAACAGGGCTTATATAGTCCCTGATGAATTTGGCCAGACAGAAGCAGTTGTTCAAAAGGCGGAAAAATCAGAAGGGGCCCAATACTGCCCGGATAAGATAGACAGGGCAAAAGCTCTGGGCAAAGACGCCATACAAATCTACTGGGCCTGCCGAGACAAAGAAGCGCTTGCTATGCTAGCTGAATCCCGTAAGCTCGCAGAGGAGGCCATGGAGTGCAAACCCGCTCCAAAGCCCGCTGAACCGGCGAAACCAAAAACGGTATCCAGACCTTCAGATAGCGATGGAGACGGCGTTCCTGACTACAAGGATGAATGCCCCGATACACCGGTGGGCATAGCGGTAAATAAAATCGGTTGTCCCTTAGATACAGACGGTGATGGCGTTTACTATTATGAAGATTTATGTCCGTGCACACCAAAGGGTGCGAAAGTAGATGAGAAAGGATGCTGGGTTATCGAGGCAGTCCACTTTGATACTGAAAAATGGAATATCAAGCCAGAGTATCGTTCAATTCTTGAAGAAGCTATCACTGTTCTGAGGAAGAATCCCTCTTTGAATCTAAAGATTGAGGGCCATACAGATAGTCGGGGAACCGCTGCATATAATCAGAAATTATCAGAGAATCGGGCCGGTTCTGTAGTAGATTATCTTGTCAACGCAGGCATAGACAGAAAGAGGCTCCACCCCAAAGGTTATGGCTTCACGCAGCCAGTAGCTCCTAACAACTCCCCTGAAAATATGGCCAAAAACAGGAGGACTGAAATAAAAGTCCTCCGGTAAAAACACGGGTTTTATCTAAAAGACAAGGTAAGATGGTTCGAGTAATATAAAGTACCTTGTAGTTTAAGGTACTGTTGTGCTAAATTAGCAAAAATTCTTGCAGCGGGCTGACAGACCAATGAACTTCTTTGTCAGCCCAAACAAATTTAATGAGGTCATTTACAATTTAGTCCAGCATAGAAACCCTGGTCCTTTGGACCAGGTCAGAGTTCAGTGG
>CAZVGY010000205.1:0-3673 GCA_964627015.1 uncultured Desulfobacteraceae bacterium | reverse complement strand
TTTACACTGAAAATTTACCAGGCTTTATTCAACTAAATTGGAGAAGAACCAAAAAGGAAAACTTATTATCAGATATACAGAAAGTAGAGGAGCAGGTAGGGAAAATTGTTAAACGGCTGGCTGATTTTTTAAATTGTCCCGCGAGAGAGCTAAGGATATCCACGTTATCGTATTTAGCTGGCGAACCGCTTTCGGCTCAGCTTAGAGGATACAGGTCTAAACTTTTGACACTGAGTCAGATTGTAAAGGAAGTAAATAATAGTAACAAAGCGATACTCGGGTATGCATCAGCCCTTGTAAAAAGATCACTGTCACTGATAAAGAATTTGACGCCTTCAAATTCAGGCTATTGCCGGACCGGTAGCTTCGAGTCAAGTGCCGGTTCTGGGCGGATTTTTTCGGGAAAAATCTAAAACCGGGTAGGGACTATTATAATAAAGTGGCTGTTTCACATCCTACACAACAGAACGGATGACTTAAATAAAACCCTTAGTGTTGTGTTGTAATTTTCCTTCATTTGCCCTGACTTAGGTTAGAAGGTCCTAATCTCTGTTTGGAGGGGACTTCAGAGTTATGTGTGGCACCTATGGTATTTTAAGCATTGGAAAAGATGCACTCTTAAGCCAGCAAAAGGCTGTTGATGTCACAGGGCATAACATTGCAAATGTTAATACCGAAGGCTATTCCCGCCAAAGGGTGGATATGGAGACAAAAACACCTGTCTCGGTTGACCCTGGCCAGCTTGGCAGCGGTGTAAGGGCTGATGAGATCGAAAGGATCTACGATCGTTTTCTGGCTGGGCAGATCAATTATGAAAATCAGGAAATGAGTAGATGGGAAGCCCAAAAGAACACAATTGAAAAAATTGAGATGATCCTGGACGAGTCAACAGGATTTGGTTTGAGCTCGGCAATGAGTGAGTTTTGGAATGCGTGGCAAGACCTGTCAAATAATGCCGCTGGATGGGGAGAGAGGGTGGCGCTTCTGGCCAAAGGCGAAAAACTGGCAGGAGATCTGAGGAAGGTCTATGCAGATATCGAACAGCAAAAAAAAGCCCTTGATCCGAGCATAACCGGGAGCGTCCGGCAGGTTAACCTGATTGCTGAGAATGTAGCGGATCTCAATCAAAAAATATCGCAAGCCGAGGGGACGGGACAAAACTGTAATGACTACAGAGATAAGAGGGATTTATTACTCAAGGATCTCTCCTCGATAATAGATTTTCAGAGCTTTGAGGATGGGTATGGAAGGGTGACGGTGCTGGCTGGGCCAGGCAAATCTCTTGTTGAAGGTGTTTCTTCATGGGAACTCCTAGTGGAAGAGGACGATTCCGGCTTTAATCAGATATCATGGACTGATGGGAAAGGGAATTCTGTTGAGATTACAAATGATATCAACGGTGGAAAATTGAAGGGATGGATCGAGGCGAGGGAAGTGATACTGCCTGGCTGTTTGGACAGGCTCGATATACTCGGAGAAGCAATAATCGATGGGGTGAATAATATCCATGAATCCGGTTATGGCCTGACAATCGATCCCGATACTAGAGATCCATTAAACTCACCTGATGGGGAACCGTATACGGGCATTTCGTTTTTCACCGGGATCTCAGCTTCGGATATAGAGGTCAATTCGGATGTCGTAAATAATGTCAACCTGATTGCAGCATCAGGAAGTGCGAGCGGGACACCGGGAGACAACAGCAACGCTTTGGTAATCGCCAACCTGCAGTACCTTCTAAAAATTGGGGGTATTACTTCCCTCGACGATTACTATAATTCAATTGTCAGTGATATAGGCATTATGGTTCAATTAGCCAATACTAACTTTGATCATCAGGTGGCAGCGCTGAGCCATCTTAATAACTATCGTGAATCGATCTCAGGCGTATCAATCGATGAAGAAATGGTGAATCTTCTAAAGTTTCAGAATGCGTATGACGCGGCAGCCAAATTGATTACCACTGTCGACGAATTGCTGCAGACGGCGATGAATATGGTATAGCGCCCTGCTGTAAATTTAGAGAAGCGTCAGGGTTAGGAGGACCTCATGAGGGTTACCAGCAATCTACTGGCCGATACCTTAAGCAGCAGCTTTTTTAAAAATGCCGAACAGCTGCTGGAAATACAGAAGAGAATCGCTACAGGTAAGCGAATCAACAAGCCCTCTGACGACCCTATAGGAATGGCCCAGGTTCTTAACTATAGAAAGGTGCTTTCATCTATTGATCAGTATCAGAAAAATATCAGCAATGCAAAATCCTGGCTCAACCTTGCCGATTCCACCCTGGAGTGTGTGGATAACCTTCTTATCAGGGCCAAAGAGATAGCAGTGTACCAGGCTACAGGCACTGCCAATGAAGATACAAGACTGATGTCCGCAGGGGAAGTAACAAACATCCTGGAGGATATGCTGCAGATGGCAAATACCAAACTGGGAAACAGCTATATATTCGCGGGATACCAGACAGATACCGCGCCTTTCTCGAGGGATGAAAATTATATAGTGAGCTATAACGGCGCCGCCGAGATAACAGAGTTAACGTGCTCCGCAGGAGCCACTCTCGGCGGGGGTGAATCTTTCAGTTTAAGCACACCTTCTACGAACTACTATGTCTGGTACAAGGTAGACGGCCTGGGTGAGGACCCTGAAATTGAAGGAGCCACTGGAATTTGTGTCGATACTACCTTTGACGATAGTGCCGAGGAGGTGGCCGCTTTGACCGCATCAAGTTTAGGATTCCTTGCAGGGCTCGGGGCAAGCGCAAGTTCAGATAAGGTTCTAATAACTAGTGCCGCCTCAGGGGATGTGGTGGATGCGGTTGATAATGACACGGGCTTTACTCTGGATACGGTTATCCAGGGTAACAACGGCGATCACGGAGATATTAGGATGATTACCGGTGAAGATGTGGATATAAAAGTAAACGTGAGCGGTGGGGATATTTTTGAAGACAAGGTCAGGATCTTTGATGTGTTAAGAGATCTCAAAATGGCCCTGGAAAAAAATGATGTTTCCGTTATCTCCGAACAGATTGAACTTCTTGATGAGAGTCTGGATCAGGTCTTAAAAGTAAGGTCGGACGTGGGGGCTAAAGTTAACCGTCTGGAGACTACCGAAAACTATTGGGAGAATTTTAGGTTCAATATCGAAGCTATGCTCTCAGGTACTGAAGATGCGGATATTTCAAAGGCAATAACGGAGCTAAAGGTGCAGGAAGCAGCCTATGAGGCATCTTTGGCTGTGGCGGGCAGGATAATACAGCCGAGTCTTATTGATTTTCTCAAATAGGTTATTTTTCACACTTGAGGATTAATATGCTCTTTTACCCAGGAGTCAAAAGACTTGATGAGTTCAATCAGACCGTGTTGATGGTTTTGTTTCGCCAGCCTGCTCAGTTCCCTGCCTATTTCAGTTACATAGCCGAAACCGTATGATTTTCCTGAGCCCTGGAGTCCATGGGCTATTTGCCGGATGCTGATCATGTCCTTTTCCTGAACAGAGGTTTTGAGTCTGTCGACCTTGGCTGTGAGATCAAGGAAGTATTTTTTTTCGAGCATCGCAGCCTTTTCAGGGCCCAGATATTCTGAAATGGAACTATGCATGGTAGCTTTGTTGTTTAAACGGAGATTGTTCTCGTGCCTTTAAAGAATCTTAGCCCCAGTATCCTGTA
>CAZVGY010000204.1:0-3723 GCA_964627015.1 uncultured Desulfobacteraceae bacterium | reverse complement strand
GGGATGAGCTTAGCATGCTCTCAGCACTCCACAGCGAGGGAAAGCCCCTGGCCTATGTCCTCAGGGTTGGGAGGCACGGGCCAGCGGCATACTACGCAACAACAGGAAATCCCGAGTACATGGGTTCGGTGTTGAAGGCGGCATACCCTTCTGTGGAGCTTCAGCCTGAAAATCCTTTATATGCAATACCTGAAACCATCATTTACGGCTATGCATTAAAGGGCATTCCAGTAATCCCGGGCGGGTTGTCAAGGCTTTCAAGGTCACTAGAGGGAACAAGAGCAATATATGTTATCTTTGCGAGGCCCGCAAACCTTTTAGAGAGGCTTCTGGCCTCAGCAAGAAGGATTGTGATGAAGGGTGAGGCTTCGGAGTACCTCGAGGCTCCGGAGAGCAGGTACGAGGGCAGAGTCAAAGGTACAGCGAGGGAGTACTCGGCATACGCCCAGGGTAGGAGGACTGGGTACTGGAAGGCATCAGTCTACGCCCTAACAGTAGACGGCCCGGAGAGGCTGAGAGTAGCATTGAAGACGGCATACCCAAATACCAAGGTTAAAAGGCTAAGAAGCAAGCAGACAGCTAAGCTCCTACAGAGGCTTTCGGATGGAGGCCTATACCTTAAGCATGGCTTCATCCTGTCAACAGTCCAGCTATCCCAGTTCATAGGAGTCCCACCGGCAGCAGGCCCCTCGGAGACCGTTGTTGAGCGTCAACCAGCATTTAAGTATCCTTCTAGGAGGGAGCTAAGGCTTAAGGGTCCCACCATAGGATGGATAGTGAGTGGCGGGAGGCCAATAGCAAGGGCTGTGCTACCCTTGAGGGATGTGGCCAAGGGCATAGTTATAGTTGGTGTTAAAGGCTCGGGAAAGACAAACACAGCAAAAGTGATAGTTAGGAGGATGACTGGCAGGGGATACCCAGTCCTAATCCTTGACAGGCACGGCGAATACGCAGACCTAGGCCTACCAGTCTACGACCCGAGTTTTGCGGGGCTTAACCCCTTGAAACTCCTTGGGAAGGGTAGGAGCGGTATACTGATGGCTTTGCAGGTTTTCAGGCAGGCCCTGCAGCTTGACAGGGACATGGAGGCAGCCCTACTCCAAGCACTAAAAACAAAACCCGGGAGCATCGCGGATCTGAAGGGGAGCCTGGAGTCACCCCACATCCCAGCAGGACTCTCAAAGGCAAGGATTAGACTACTATCCCTTTTGGACAGGCTTCCCGAAGAGTCCCACGGAGATTTCAAATCTGTTCTTGGGCATTCGTGCGTGCTTGACCTTAGCAGGCTTCCGACAGAGGAGGCCAAAAACTACTACAGCCTGGTTGTCTTAGCTCTTACGTGGCTTGAGAGGATGGCCAGGCCCGCGCCTAGGCTTCATGGGTTGCTTGTTGAGGAGGCTCATAATGTTGTGCCCGAGCTTTACAGGAAGAGGTCTACCTCAGAGTTTACGGTGGCCGACAAGATTATCGCCGAGCTCAGAAAGTACCGGGAGTACACCATACTTGTTGACCAGTCTCCGATGAAGATTTCCAGGATTGCGCTGAGGAATGCGGGCGTAACCATATGCCACAGGATAAGCTACCTAAGAGACGCAGAACTACTGAGGGAGACACTACCGCTAACAGGGATGCAGACGGAGAAGCTTAAAACGCTGAAGACAGGAGAAGCAATAATAAGAACACTATCAATTCAAAACCCATACCCAGCAAAAATAACAAAACATGAAAGTTCACAGTAGATTGAACCCGCCGTTAAACATACTTCTACCAACCCTGGTCGAATAAGATGAGTCGCAGAAGATCATGCTGCATTCAAGTCTGGTGATAGATTGTCTCTCAAACACTTTTCCTAAGGTGAATATAGCTTAACTTTACCTTTTCCGCCAAGCATCAATCTTAACAGACTACAAATATCACTAGTAAGTAATATTGATTGGAGGATCTATTAGCTTGCTTTAGAGTAATGTCATGAGGATAAAGTTTCAGAACAATAGTGGAAAAATTGGTCGAGCGATAGCGAGCCTCATATCCGCTATTAAGTCCTCTGATAGTGGTAAGAATGCGTATCACCGCAGAGCGGTCGCCGTTGCCGTATTATCCATTATTTTCATCCCATACAAGTCTTTTAATTTCATCTTTAATCAGTTTCTCTCTCATAGTTATGAATTCTTCAAACTTTTCTTTTATTTCCATTGGGGTCGAATTTTCTTCTACACTTTTCAAAAGCTCAAACATTTCTTCATTTATGAAATGTTTTTCTAATACTCCCTTTACCTTTTCTTCACTTCCATGTATTTTTATCATCTCTTCGATATACGTCGCTGGTGCCTTTTTACTGATTTTCCTGTTAGTAGATGATAAAATCAGCGTTCTGTTAAGTACAATATCCTTTTCAACATTTACTTTTTTATTCTCCAAAAATTTTCTTGGAAAGATATGATGATCATCTAAATCATTTACTGAAAATTTTATTTTATCTTTCTCATAGAAATCCCATGCACCTCTTCTGAAGAGCAAATTAAAAACACCTTTATAAATAGAACTTCCAGGATATCTTGTATTTATTTTTATAATATCCAACTTACTTCTTATATTTGATACCGCTTCAGGAATTTTATTATCATCTTTCATCCATGCAACCAAATCCTTAAAATCTTTAGTTCGTTTCGTCTCAGTAGAACCAGAATATCTCTCCGTGAATATTACACTCCAATACCATTTATTTATTTTGTTAATATCTATGCTAATTTCTCCTCTTTTCGCTTTGAGAAATAGTCCAAGCCATATTGAAATCATAGAGGGGTAAGAAAACCACCTATAATTTGCAATTCCATACTCAGATATATCAAATAATCTGCTTAGAATCTTATTTTCTAGTATTTCAATAGCTTTTTTCCAAGAATCTTTATTTAAAATTGTTGAATCTATTTTTATTACGTCCCTAGTTTTTATGCTCATGTCCTCGCATAGAACTAATCCTTGAATGATGTAGTAAGGGACTTTTGTGTTTTTTATATCATTTGATGCTATTTGCTTCAACAAATTTTTTTCATTAAACGCACTTTCCCACTCTTTTCTTAAATTAATAAACTTGTATAATCGGGCTGTAAGCAGATCAAATATCGATAGTTTAATTCCAGTTCGATTTATTCTTTCAAATAATATTGCTATGTTCTCGGTTTTTTCTGTCAATGGAATGCTTAATACATGAATTTGATACTCTATAATATTCTTTAGGTAATTTTCTATTTTTTGTGCATCCTTTTCGGTAAACAAAATTCTAAACTCACCATACCATTTTTTCCAAAAATCAGACTCATTAGCTAAAAAAGTTAAAGGCAATATCTTTTTCTTTTTCAATTTTGCTAAACTGTACTTTCCGTTTCCATCCAGTAATGCTTTATATTCTCTCCACTGTTTTGACCAACTAAAAACGGAGTCTTCAATATTATCCTCACACAGCTTTTGCAAGTCTATAAAAAATGCATAGGGGTTCGTTGTGTTTTTCAAAGGAATGTCTGGAGAATATAAAGCGTAAAATAAAGAGGTTAACCTTTGTTGTCCATCAAGAACTATAATCTCTGGTCTTGATTTAAAGTTTTCATTTACTTTTTTTGCTCCTTCGATTGGAATCACGCTAAAAGGAATATTTCCTGGGTTTACTCGCTGTATAAGGAAAGTACCTATAAACATTCTCTCCAATAAAGAGCAAATCAACTCTTC
>CAZVGY010000203.1:0-3792 GCA_964627015.1 uncultured Desulfobacteraceae bacterium | reverse complement strand
TCAAAATCCAGTGGACCTTGCGTCCGTGTCGGTTCGATTCCGACCTCCGGCACCAACAGTTAGTCTAATAAAGTCTATTAACAGATATAAAACCCGCACCTGACAAAGGTTAGCGGGTTTTTTAAAGTACTCGCCATCCGGGTCATTTTAGCACGAAAACGGGAACAGCCCTCCAGAAGGACATATCCTTATGGACGAACTAATCCATACAGTTCCCTCAGCCCTGATTGTGAGAATTGGAACAGAAAGTTGTGGATATCGGGCTAATGACTTCACCATGGTCAAAAAGGGCAGGGGGTTTCATCACCGTCTGTCTGAATATTCGGCTATCACTTGTATGATTCGATCTCTGGATCTTTCCAAGGTGTATACATTGACATCATGGAGATAGAAGGGATCATCCCCGATCTTGCCGAACATACGCTTCGATAATGGAAATAAGGCGGATTCGCAATTTTTCTACATTCTAACGGACCCGTGATCGCATGAGGCACCCATGAGCAGTTGTATTTTTTTTCAGGCCCTCAACTAAAATTCCTTTAGTGCTTTTCCAAATGCTTCCGATAATGCCTCATAGCTATCCAGGAATCCCCTCTTCATATGTTTCCATGCATCCCTGGTGCTGCTTTTCATGCTGCCATACTATTCAGCCGACTTATTCCGTAAATTCCGTATCGCCCTGAGGCTGGCACGCGCTTTTTCTCGAGATGTTTTATCCATTTCGGCCCAGTTATCGTCAATACGCTGTTCCAGGTCATTGATATGCTCATCCAGACGTTCCAGGGCCGCTTTTGTTTTGCTCATAGCTTCATCTCTCTGATCCGCGGTAAAAGATTTAAGTATTTGAAGCAAATCCTTGGTTTCTTTCTGAACGTCTTCTATTGAGGGCTTGGCCTGTGGAGTTTCAGCAGAGCACATCAGCGGGATTGCGAGCATACCAATAAATATAAATACAAAGACGGACTTTTTATTCAATTTCATGTTTCATCTCCCTTAAAGATTACAAGGAATAGGGCGCTTGTCCTGGTCTGGAAGGAGGCACTAATCTCTCATGGTAAACAGTTAATTCCAGCGCCTTGGACAGAAACTTCCAGGTTTCTAGCTAAAAAGGCTACCATACCACCGCATGGATATGCAAAAAAAACTCCCGCAGGACTGTCGATAATAGATTTTCCCATCTAGTTCCTAAAAATATAATTAACAAATTCAGAAGCTTCATAAAAATCGGTTTAAGCCAGGACGTGAGCCTGGAATGGTTATGTACTCGTATATCAAAATTATATCGTTCCTTTCATCTTGTCACAAGGTCTATCCAGGTATTATAAACAAAAACGAATTATTTATTCATCAGGTGTTTCCGGGGGAAAACATGTTTGGAACAATTCTTATTACTGTATTTACCCTTATGCACGTTTACGTATTTTGGCGGGCCTCCTCAGTACCATTCATACTCCAGTATTTGCCCCTAAAGATCCTTGTCGGGTTCGGTATTATTCTCTGGGCTGTATTTTATTTAGGTCGTGTCGTGGGACATGGTGAATCAGGGCTCTTAGCCAGGGGCATTGAATTCCTCGGTATGACCTGGATGGCATTTCTCTTCCTGACTTTTATTTTGCTTCTCGCGATAGATCTCGTAACGCTTTTTGGCCTGTTTGCTTCAAGGTTATCCGCCTCATTGCGGGGATTTGCCCTGTTGGCCGGCGCAGTTCTATCGGCAATCGCTCTTATCCAGGGTCTGCGCCCACCGGTTATTACAGAATATGAAGTGAACCTTGCAAACCTTCCGAAAGAGATGGACAGGACGGTCGTGGTTGCCATAGGTGATACACACCTCGGATCCCAAATTGGCGCAGATTGGCTGGCTGGACGGATAGATCAAATAAGGTCGCAGAAGCCGGATCTAGTGGTTTTTCTGGGTGATATTTTTGAGGGTCATGGGGCGTCCGAAGACAAGTTGATTGCAGAATTCAAGAAACTCTCCTCATCTCTTGATGTCTGGGCCGTAACCGGCAATCATGAGTTCCACGGCGGGGGTCGCGCCATTCAGTTGATGGAAGAAGCTGGCCTTAGACTGCTCAGGAACCGATGGGTTGAAGTGCGGCCGGGCTTGATTTTTGCAGGCGTGGATGATCTCACCACCAGACGCCGGCTAGGCCAAAAGGGTGATTTTATCCTGCAGGCCCTTGCAAAACGTCCTCCCGGCGCGACTGTTTTCCTTTCCCATACGCCCTGGGAGGTAAAAAGAGCGGCCAAAATGGGAGTAGACCTGATGCTTTCTGCACACACACACGGAGGGCAGATATGGCCATTTGATTACCTCGTCCGTAGCAGTTATCCTTATTTGAAGGGCCTGTACAGGGTGAACGGAATGACCCTTATCGTATCAAGAGGCACAGGGACATGGGGGCCACGCATGAGACTCTGGTTTCCTGGTGAGATCCTACGGCTGACGCTTCGCAGTAAAAAGAAATGAAAAACTCTGGTTCAGAGTCCTACCGGTATCTATTTTAAGTTTACTGTGGAATGAGCGAATGAAGCACCCGGGGGAATGGGTATAGTTGGAAAATATCTGCATGCCGTTATATATTTTCTGCGCAGCAATCTGTCATAAGTGGTTCTTTTGGTACGCATATAGAGTAGAAAGGAAGTCTGTAAATAAGACACATGGATTTCCTTCAGTCAGATGGTCAGCTATTTAGTTAAGCATCCTGATTCCATTAGCATTGAAACCACCGCGTTTTCGCGGGAGCGTCCAGTAAAGGGTCTCTATAGCTTCTTTCAGAGCTTTATTGATGGGGAGCCTCCTGTACCCTATTCCGGGTTTAATAGAGGATATTCTCATAAAGGCATCCTGGTATACAGGCAGTTTTAAACCATGCATGAGCGCAATCTCAGCCCGCCTTATCTCGGCTGGCCTGTATTTCTTGATGATTCTGCACGTCATCAATTCGATCCGTCCGAGCTTATTTCTACGCGAAGCATAGCCGAAGAGACGGCATACGAGGGGCCTGAACTCATAATAACTGCATGGCCCATTATCGCTTTTATCTGTCATATCTCTGAAGAGGACACACATATTTTGCTGCCGGAGTTCATATTCCATGATCGCCGAAATAACTGATTCCTCCTGTTTTCTTAAAAATATTTCTCTAGCCAGGGGAAAAAGCTCCAGGACGGTAACTTCCACAGGCCAAACCCTGCAGCAGATCGAACACCCAGAAGGACAACCGAGGCCTGTGGCAGATTGGAACTTGGCGATGGCTTTATCCAATCTTTTGTATATTTTATAAATTTCACTATAAATAGATTCGTTCATTAAATTAAATGCTACAGACAGAGAATAAGCCAGACAATTTTATTTACTCCCTGGCAAGGCTTTTGAGTATTGAGATGTTGCTGAAAGCCATACCCGCACCTGTGGCTACAGCGGAAAGCGGGTCATCCGCGATGCGAATGGGAAGGCCGGTTTTTTCTCTTAGCAAAAGGTCCAGTCTTCTAAGCATTGCTCCTCCTCCTGCCAGAACGATTCCGCTGTCAACCAGGTCTGCCGCCAGCTCCGGTGGTGTTTGTTCCAGGGCAATGTGGACTGTTTTTACTATGGTATTTATCTGTTCCGAAATTGCTGCCCGTATTTCATCTGAGCTTATAGTCAAAACCTTGGGAATTCCGCTCACGAGATCCCTTCCTTTGACTTCTACAGTAGCCAACTGATCATCCGGAATGGCAACTCCCACATTTATTTTAGGGTCTTGACTAGAACAGGGGGTTTTCCCTGAACATTTTTAGTAACAT
>CAZVGY010000202.1:0-3800 GCA_964627015.1 uncultured Desulfobacteraceae bacterium | reverse complement strand
GTGAGCAGTTTAACCGCTCTTAAGTTTGTGTCCACTTTTTCCTTACCACGTCAATAAGCCATTTTCACTTGCAATGGATGAATACCGAGGACAAGAGGCCGCTTTGCCAAATAATTTTTATTGAAGAACCAGAAGCTCACCTGCATGCACAAGTTCAACAAACATTTATTTCTAATATTTGGGAAATAGTGAAAAAGGCATCGGAAGAAAAAGGTGAAGTAAACATGGTCCCTCAACTAGGTATAACCACACATTCCTCCCACATTCTGGATGCTGTCGATTTCGAAAAAGTGCGATATTTTCGCCGCTGCATACTTGATGGGGAAGATCCAGAAACGGTGAGTACTTTTAACGCATCTAAGGTTTTAAGTTTACGGACATTTAATCCTCAAAAATCTACGGCAACTGGCGATTTCGTAAATGATCAAGAAACATTAGATTTTTTAAAACGTTACTTACGACTAACCCACTGTGATCTTTTCTTCGCTGATGCTGCTGTGCTTATTGAAGGTACTGTTGAAAAGCTTCTTCTACCAGAAATGATACTTAAGTCAGCTGAAGGACTTAGAAGAAACTACCTCACCATATTAGAGGTCGGCGGGGCTTATGCGCATCGCTTTGCAGGCCTTTTAGGATTTTTAGCGATACCTTATTTAGTGATAACAGATTTAGATTCTGTTAATCCTCAAGATAATCGAAAAGTTTGCCGGGCTGATGAACCAGGAGCTGTCACTTCAAATGCCTCCCTCAAATCCTTTTTGGATAAATCTTTAATAACAGAGCTCATCGCCATGGATATTGAGGAACAAAAAATAGCCGGTAATACCTGTTTTGTTGCTTATCAAAAAACAACATCTGTTGCTGGGCATCCCCCTGATTCTCCGATGATCGGTAGAACTTTTGAGGAAACATTCATCTATGAAAATATGCAGTTGTTTCGTGATGGTGAGATCAGTCTGGGAGCCGAAATGCCAGTTAGTCAAGACTTTGTAGAAGAATATAAAACTATTTTTGAAAAAGTAAAATCGTCATCTTTCAAGAAGACTGAATTTGCTCTTAACGTAGCCTCCTCAGCGTCTGAATGGGTAGTCCCTCAATATATTGCTGACGGATTGTGTTGGCTGGAAACGAAATTAGCTCCACAAGCACCTCAAGGAACCGAGTGATGCCAATCAATTCTGTAACACTGCTAGAAACCAACGCTGACAAAAAGATCCGGGATTGCCTGGATTCTGAACAGAGCTTTTCGGTCATCGCTGGTGCCGGTTCTGGAAAAACAACCTCCTTGATCACTGCCCTCAAATATCTAAGAGAAAAAAAAGGTGCAGAATTCCGTCGTGATGAGAGAAGAATCGCTTGTATTACTTATACAAATCGTGCTGTAGATGTTATCTCCGGTAGGCTGGACTGGGACGAATTGTTTTTTGTTTCAACTCTGCATTCTTTTTTATGGGGAGAGATAAACAGGTTCACACTCGATATCCGTAAAGCTCTTTGTCATAGCATTATCCCAAAACACATTGAGAAAAAGCAACAAGATGATAATGGAGGACAAAGCAAAAAAGCTATTGCCGCGAGAGAAAAAGTCATCCGCTTACAAGCTGATCTTGAAAAGATCGGTGACGTTGAGAAATTTGATTACAATGACACAAATTTCAGTGATTACTCACAAGGACAATTAAGTCATGATGATGTCATAGATATTGCGGCTTACCTGATATCAAACAACAGGATTCTTCGGAGAATTTTGAGGCAAAAGTATCCATATATCTTCGTTGATGAAGCTCAGGATACTTTCGGCAATGTAGTGGAAGCCCTCAATAAACTTTGCGAGAATGAAGGATTGCCGGTTATCGGTTATTTCGGCGATCCGATGCAGCAAATATATGAAAAACGAGCAGGCGAATTTGCTGGTCCGCCTGGTTCTGCTTTGATAACCAAAGAAGAGAATTTTCGCTGCTCTCGTAAAGTGATCAACTTGCTAAATGCATTTCGTACTGATGTGGAACAAATTCCTGCTGGAGTGAACGCCGATATTGATGGTAGTGTTTTTATAAGGCTGGTAGCTTCTGAAGAACCTGCTGGAATGCGAAAACGGTATTCGGAAGAACAGGTGATGCGTGCCTCTGAACGTTTCGAAGAAGCACTTTTGAGTTGGGGCTGGAATGAGCGGGTAGATGTCAAATATCTATTTCTTGTTCGTCAGATGATCGCAAGACGGCTTGGATTTCCTGAACTTCAACAATTATTCACAGGGAAATTCGCTTCACAAACTGCTCAAGAAAACTACGAGAAAGGGGATCATTTTCTCGTTAAACCATTCGTTGATTCTATATGTCACCTAATACAGGCTCATCAGACTGGTGACCTCAGGAAAGTAATAGATATATTAAGACAATCAAGCCCAGCTTTTGATCCAGAAGGGATAAATACTAAACGTACCTTGGGAGAAATGAAACAACTTGCTCTTGAGTGTATAAAAAATTTAGTTGATCTTTGGGGCAGTAGGTCGTTGGGGGATATCTTAAAATATTGCAGAGCCGAAGGTCTCTGTAAAATTTCAGATCATTTGTCAGAACATTTAGATCGGCCACCAAGAGAGGAAGAGTACGACCAAGAATTACATTCGGGTGATAAAAGTGATTGGTTAACGGATTCTTTTTTAAGTATGACGACCAAAGAGATTCAGCCATTTGTTGATTTTATTTATGACAATACACCATTGAGTACTCAGCATGGCGTAAAGGGTGAGGAATATAAAAATGTCGTCGTAGTATTTGATGATACTGATGCCGCATGGCACATGTATAATTTTGTTAAAATGCTGACACCGAATACCTCGGGCATACCAACTGACGGACAGAAACAAAGAAGTAGAAAGCTTGCGTATGTTTGTTTCTCCAGGGCCGAAGAAAATTTGAGAATTTTATTATTCACCCCTGATCCTGAGGGAGCGAAGAGAGAACTGATTGAAAACCAACTTTTTGATGAAGAACAGATTGAGGTTTGTAATTAACTCCATAGTATTGATAATGGAACAGCAAAGTAGGGTCTGTTGCCATCACCAAACGGCAATAATCTTGAGCCGGTATAAAAAACAAGACCACACTTGAACTGGTTTCCTGTCAGCTCGGCAAACTTTTGGAGTCCCTTGAAATCACCGCTGCGTATCGTACTGGAAGCCTTTACTTCAATGCCAATCAAACGATTATCCTCCTGTTCCAACACGATATCCACTTCATTTTTTCTTTTGTCACGGAAATGGTAGATGTTCATGGTTTCTTCCGACCATGCAAGGTGTTTGAAACACTCCATGACCACAAAGTTTTCCAGCAGTCCACCGTAATACATCGAATCCAGAAGCTGTTCTTTTTTCTTTAACCCAAGGAGATAGCAGGCTAGCCCTGTGTCAACCATATGCATTTTGGCCATGCCGATGGTCTGTCGTTTGGCTCTGTTTTTTACATAAGGATGAATACGTTTGATGATAAACATCCATTCCAGGGCCTCAATGTATGATTTGACGACCTTGTCGTTTTGGCCAAGATCATTGGCAACACTTGCGTATTTCAGCAAGTTGCCACTTAAGCCGGCCAGGTAAGGGATGAGTGATTCGAGTTTGGTGTGATAATCACCTTTTGCTGAATAAATGGATTCAAAATCCTTAAATAAACGCCCGTGCAGATAGGATTTATACCATATTTGTTTTGTGCGGGATCCTTTATCCTGTATCTCAGGATAGCCGCCATCAATCAAAGCCTGTGCTATTTGTTCCCGGCTGAGTAAAGGAAGATTGTCCG
>CAZVGY010000201.1:0-3801 GCA_964627015.1 uncultured Desulfobacteraceae bacterium | reverse complement strand
CCTCAGAAAGAAGTCACTGCTGGACTCAACTGATGATTATCTTTAGGATAGTTTGAAAATTAGCACTGTCACTTTTCGTAAAGAAGTTGTTCAATGAGATTTTGCAGCTCGTTATCAATTTTTTTTCTATTAGGCTGCTCATCAGCCCACCCTGCTTTCCCTTCCTCTGGCTAGTATGTTACTGTCCCGGGGAAACAAGGCGAAAACCCAAAGCATCGCTGCGGTAAGCAGATTTCAACCTGACATGGAAGGCAGCACTCACCTCGGCTGGATTGCTGCTGCGCCACGAGCCTCCACGAATCACGCGGAGCGAACCGGGAGATAGCCCCTGTGGTTTGTTTCGTGGGGTTACGGAAAAATTGACAGGATCGTAGATATCGGAACACCATTCATAGACGTTGCCAAGCATATCATACAACCCGAATTTATTAGCCTTCAATCTGCCAACAGGAGCAGAGAAAAAATAACCATCATTACAATCAAATCCGTTAGTCCATTTCAATCCATCATGTGATCTCTTATCCTGCACATTCGCAAAACTGCAGGTTGCACCCGGATCATCACCCCAGTACCGGCTGCTACTTGTTCTTCCCCGCGCAGCATACTCCCACTCCGCTTCAGTGGGTAGACGGTATCTGTTTCCATCCTGCCGGTTCAGCCAGCGGATAAAGGCCGTAACATCATTATAGCTCACACAGACAACAGGCTGCGAAGCGGATTGAAAAAAACCAGGATTATTCCAGTCACGTCCATCACGCCATTTCTTGTCATCACCCTTTTTATAAGAATAACAGCCCACCCAACCCGCACTATTTTTTTCAGCTTCTGTTTTGTAACTGGTGTCACGGATAAATTTCCGCCATTGGCCGACAGTGACTTCATATTTTCCCATATAAAAATCATCTACACATACTTCATGGGCAGGCTTTTCATCTGACTTTCCATCTGTACTTTCCATTTGAAAACAGCCGCCGGATATATGAACAAAATCCATATTAGTTTTCGGTTCGGTAAAATCCCTGCTCTGCGCTACCAAGTCTTTTTTGACTTCCATCAAGGTAAATCGAAGAACAGTACGACTTCCTTTTCGGAAGGTGATTTGCGTTTCCTCCGTTGCATATCCAGCCTTTTCCATACGGATAGTTTTTTTGCCTGGCAGTATATCGGTCAGCTCAACCGGAGTTACACCGACACGTTTTCCGTCAATATACACAGTCACACCGGAAGGATTACTGAAAATTGTAATATTGCCTCGCTCCAAACCTGCCTCTACGGCCTGACTTACTCCATTTGATGGAGATAACCTACCAGCCAGATAAACAGGCTCAATGGGTGTATTACTTACCCATGGTACCTGTTTCCGTTTGGTCTCCCGCATTACCTCAAGGCCGACTTGGTTAAACATTTGTGGTACAGATAGACCGGGCTGGTCAATGGTACGGAGCAGATGTTTTGTGTACAGACCATTACGGTCACGACCATCGGCAGCTACAGAGCCAGGGCTTGTGGCATAGGCAATTACTGTTCCCACAGGGGCATCCATTTTTGCCAACCCTTTTTCACCGGATCTGAAATAACTGCGGAAGGGATTGTTCCGACAGGCATCCAGGACAACAATATTGAGTTTGTTGCCCGCATCTTCCATCTTGCCAAGTATCCGTCCGGCATTGACAGCTTCAAATTCCACATCAGAGGCACTTTTTACTTCCGCACCCACCGGGATCAGATAGTTGCTGCCCTGTATCTGCATTCCGTGGCCGGCATAGTAGAAAAAACCGATTTCAGCAGTGCGCAGGGAGTTGGAAAATGCATTGATAGATGAGATCATTTTCTTTTTATTGGCGTCAATGGCCAGAATTACCTCAAAATCCAGACGGTTGAGAGCCTTTGCCACATCGTTGGCATCATTCGCTGGATTTTTAAGGGGGGCTCCACTGTAACTGGCATTACCAATTACCAATGCCACCCGTTTTGCAGCATGGCCAGGAGAAGGAACAAACAGAATAAGAAGCAAAAGCAACGAAAAACAGGAGGAAAGAGGTGACAAGACTGTTGATTTGTCATGGTGTTTATTTACATGGCAATGCATTGACAGAGGTCGGAAGATGATTATTTCAGGTGAACAGGACAACAAAATATGAAGACAAAAGATTCTATCAGTTTGCTGATTTTTGGAACTCTTGGCAACCCAAGGTGATCTCCACTCTGCGGTTTATCTGCTTGCCAGTCTGGTTGTTGTTGCCGGTAAGGGGCATCTGCTCGCCGTAACCGACGACAAACAGATCGGCCGGTGAAAGGTGGTGCCTGCTAATTACATAGTTCCGGACTGCCTCAGCCCGCTGGTAACTGAGGTGGAGGTTATAGGCATCGTCACCATCACTGTCTGTGTGACCTTTGATACATATCTGTTGTCCTGCAATCCGTTTATCAGCAAGAGCCATTCCGAGCTGGTCCAGAATATCAAAGGAGCCGGGTCGGAGACTGGCCGAGGCCACATCAAATTCCACTTTGAGCCTGACAATTCCGGCCAGGTTATCATCTTTAACCCTGATCTTTTTTTCAAGTTCTTTGCCCCCTTCTTTCACGTGTACAATAAAGCCACGACTTGGGCGTTCATTAACCGGAAAAGATCGAGGCGTGCCAAATGCATCTTTTTCTGTAAGCTGGTTGATGATGTCTTCTGAGCTGTCAGCAAACAGGTGCTCCGCTGCAACTGCGGTACAGAGGGATAACAGGCAGAATATGGAAATAAAGAGTTGTTGTATTTTCACGGATTCTCCTTGCTCTACTGAAGTTTCCTGAAAATTAAATATAACTATTTGAAAATATTTTAAAATGGATAATTCTTCATATCTATTTTATGCGATTTTTTGACACGCCTGCAAGAAATTTTTTCCATTGTGAAGCAGGAACAGAAAAGAATACTCTGTTTTGCGCACTCATTGCTGGCGGTAGTGATGACATTCACGTCATCAATCACTCCAAATATGTTGCAAGTTTTCCAGGCATTGTTCTGAGTTATTTTCCAGAGTCAAGGGTTTTATATCTTTCTTGCACCCACTACGTTATCATGAAAAATCATTGTGACGAGCAAATGAGGGGGGTGATTACCTCATCTGCAATAGAGGAAAGAATTCCTGTTGCCTGGAAGATTGAATTTTGTTTCAAGGAAATGAAGCAGGATATTGGCTGGTCAAAACAAAAATCTTTAGTCAGTTTTTTTGTATCACATGATGGTTTGAGAAAACAAGAATTTGAATTAAGAATATTGACAGGAAACTTTAGGTTTCAGAAAGTATGTCAAAATAAGCCTGATAACTCAGGAAAAGTCAAAGGAATGCTGGGAAATGAAACAAGAAAGGGCTTAATCCGTAGCTGTTAAAAGGTGTTAGCCTCATATTCTTGTGGTGCCCGGAGAGAGAATCGAACTCTCACAGTCGCATGGACCGAGGGATTTTAAGTCCCTTGTGTTAAGTTTAGTAATATTATGAAATAATTGTATTATAGTTTTCATATTTATGTATTTGTTCCATTTTTGTTCCATTTTTTTTTAAATTACGGTTTTTTCTTTTTCAAATCTGAATAATCAAAAGCCCAGACAACTTTTCCGTCTTTGCTGTACTTCCATTGATCTCGTGGAAGGAGTTTTAGCGATCCGGAAGATGCGCCGGTGGATATCTGGCTGTATCTCCACTGGTTTCGTGGCAGGAGTTTCAGGCGGTTTTGCGTAAGATTTCTTTTTCGCTGTCAGGACGACTCTCCAGTTTGTCGAGTCGTAATTTCATCTCTTTCATTTCATTC
>CAZVGY010000200.1:2764-3829 GCA_964627015.1 uncultured Desulfobacteraceae bacterium | reverse complement strand
AACAGGGTGAGGCCGACCAAATTTCTGGAGAAGCTTTCGAGCCTCGTGAGCTGAGGAAAAGGTTAGTTTGAATCTGCGCGCCGGTCGTTGAAGCGGTTAAGGATATCCTTTAACCTAATTAGCTGATCGGCAGATCAGGATCCTGCTGTAATCTCGAAGGAGGTCAGAGAGGATGAAATTGTTTCTTATAGCTCTATTTTCGCTCTTCCAGCCCAACGAGATACATCTTTTCTATTCTCCCGACTGTGAACACTGTGCGGAAGCCCTCGAAAACCTCAAAGCTCTGGGTACCCCCGTGGTCCTGCACGACGTCACAAAACCGGGCGAGTACGAGCTTCTGGACTCCGTTGAGATGATCATGGATACGACGGGTTCCCTTCCCGCTATATTCTACAGGGGAAAAGTTTTCTACGGCAGCGATGCTGACAGCGTGGCAACGCCGGTGCTCCATGTCTTCCTCAAGCCCGGGTGCAAGGAATGCGAGAGGACCTATCAGATAGTCAGGGCCCTCAAAAATCGCTATCCTTTTATAAAAGTGAAGGAATACGACAGCGAACGGCCTGAAAACAGGCTTCTTCTGGAAAGGTTCGATGCTGCCGTCGGAGTTCCCGAAAAAGAGCGGCTAATCGCTCCGGCCATTTTCGTCGGTGACACCGGTTTCATAGGAGAACACGTCAGGCTGAAGGACGTGGAGGACAGGCTCAGGACTCACCCCATATGGACGCTGAAGCTTCCGCCCGTTTCCGAGGCAAGGAAGTCGGTTCTCGAGAGGTTCAAAAAATTCGGCGTTCTCACGGTTATACTGGCCGGACTTGCTGACGGGATAAATCCCTGTGCTTTCGCCACTCTTGTGTTTTTCATCGCCTATCTGCTTTTTATCGGCCGGAGCAAGAGAAAGATCACCATGATGAGCGTGAGCTTCATAGCCGGCGTTTTCATTGCCTATTTCTCCATCGGAATAGGGGCATATCAGCTCCTCGAGGCACTGCACAGAGTGAGGATACTCAAAGTGATTATAAATCTCTTATTCGGGACGGCATCGCTGGTCTTCGCCTTTTTGAGCGC
>CAZVGY010000200.1:0-2664 GCA_964627015.1 uncultured Desulfobacteraceae bacterium | reverse complement strand
TGATTATAAATCTCTTATTCGGGACGGCATCGCTGGTCTTCGCCTTTTTGAGCGCCAGGGATGCCTATCTCTGCAAGAAAGGCAGATCCCGGGAGATGCTCCTTCAGCTTTCTGATCCGGTTAAGAGAAAGATTCACGGCGACATAAAGAAGTTCACGTCGACGGGAGGAATCATTGTAGGCTCCTTCCTCGCTGGCATATTCATCTCCCTTCTTGAACTTGCCTGTACCGGTCAGGTTTATCTCCCGACCATAGCCCTCGTGGCTTCCATGAGCAAAAGCAATTTCAGGGCTCTGTCCCTTCTTTTCCTTTACAACCTGATGTTCATACTTCCGCTCGTCATCATAGCGGTGGCCTCTGTGGGGTTTGGCGCCGAGTACATAAGGAAAAAGCTGGAGAAGGAGACCTATTCCTTCAAGATAATACTGGCCGTCATTTTCGCCCTGATAGGGGTTGTGCTCCTGAGTTTCACGCTCCCGGGGCTCGGCCTCTGAATTGAAAAAAGCGATCTCATAACAAAACTTCCAGATACTACATCAAATAAAAAGCCAAAAACACACAAATATGTATCTCCTCAAATGAAATCGGACACATTTTCCCTTGACATGTCTCGGAGTTAGCGATAGATTAACAAATGTGCCCTTTCATTTTTGTTTGTTTCGGAACCATCCCAATCCATTCATTTCGTTCACAAGCTTCAGGTATTCAGTGGCAAAACCTGCTAAACATTTACAATCTGGCGGGCAATTAGTAGAAATACTTGTAAATGGACAACAAAAAGCCGGGACATACGAAATCAAGTGGAATGGTAAAGATGAGGAGGGAAAACCTAAACTCCTGGGGTATATTTTATAAAATTAAAAGCAGGTGAATTTTTACAAACTAAAAAGCGCTACATTTAAGGTAGCAGAGGGAGGAAAGATGAGAATATGTATATTTTTACTTTTTGTTGCTCAGCTATGTTTGGCAAAGGATTCAATATCGCTTGATGTGATTGATGTAAGAAATGCTGATGAGAAGACAGAATTGCTTGCCGCAAGCCTACAGGGAAATATAAATCGGGCTGACCCAAGAATATTTCTTCTATGGGGAGGGAGTTACTATCCTTCCTATGATTCACTCTGGATCAAATACTATGCTGAGAAGGATTGGATCACTTACACCACGGTTTCCATAGATTCCGCCCTTTCTAAATATAGTTCTGAACTCTCTGGTTTTATTGTCTATGACCCAGATTTTCGCCACTCGATAAATATTGCAACCACAATGGCAGGTCTTTATAACGCTCTTATTTGTCATCCAGACTTGATTACTTATTTACAAGGATTTGGACTTTCTATGATCAGGGATCTGCGTGGCATGTGGTCAAATGCTGAGGATGCTTATCAGTGGCAATATGATAGCTTATATGCCAATTGCAACAAAGATCTGATTGGGCATACCCTTATAGTTGACGGTCTTAGTGGGCGGGATCAGACTATCCATTCTATAAGGGATTTCTTAATAATGAAGAGGGCGGCAACGATTAGCCTCTTTTATGCTCCTGCCGATACGGCAAGTGATCTTATCAGAATCTATTATGAGGAGCAAAATCCGTTAGGACTTGTGTTGGGATGGCCCATTGATTCTACAGAATTAGCATATGTTCACCTGGCCAGTCAACATCAGCTCATTGTCGTTCCTTGCAGAGCGTTTTCGCAGAACTTTTCTATCCATTCGCAGATTCCAGGAGAGACGACATACACCCAGATCCATGTTGATTCAGTGATGCTTGATACTACAAAAGTCTATTGCAGTTTTCTAATGGTAGATGGGGGGATTGATATGCTGGATAGTCGATTCTATCTCGCATGGGATGACCCAGCTCGTGGCGAGATTCCAGTGAATTGGTATTTTTCGCCTGTGCTTATAGATTTATGTCCCGGGATAATGCAACATTATTATGAAAATAAAACCTCTAATGATTACTTTATAGCTGGATTCGGTCTTGGTTATGTCTTTCCAAGTGACTTGCCCGATCTTAATATGTATGTTGAAAGATCCTTATCATATCTTACTGCTTCTGACATCAGGGTTGTTGCATTGATCAATAGATTTAGAATGGATGAGCATGTAATCAATACCTACACTTCTGTCCTTCAGGATTGCATCGGATTTAAGCAGGGGTATGGACCCTCTGGATTTAGACCAGGGAATTATAGATTTGTTAATAATAAGCCATGGATTGTAACTGCTGCTTTTGCTTGGGCAGATGGTTCTTTATCTCAGGTTCAGGAAGCAATTGAAAATTTCGTTTCCGAACGTCCAGAAAGGCCGTTATTTTGTCCTGTTTGGGTACATCTTTTTGGTGTGTATAATGTAGATAGTGTTAAAACTCTTATGGAAAGTCTTGAAGCAGATAATCCTGGCACTTATAAATTTGTAAAACTTGATGAATTTATGCTTGCACTTAAAAAGTATGTATCCTTTTTTGATTCATCTAACTACATTCCAGATTCTTTTAATATTTCTTATGGCACTCTATTCCAAGGAGGGCTCACGGACTTGTATTCTGATGATAGCAATTATCTGGTTATAAATTCTGAGCATATAGGTGCTGAGCATTATACTGGTTTCTGTGCAGATTATCATATTCAAGAAGAACCGATTCGTCTGTGGATAACC
>CAZVGY010000199.1:0-3954 GCA_964627015.1 uncultured Desulfobacteraceae bacterium | reverse complement strand
CCACTGAACTCTGACCTGGTCCAAAGGACCAGGGTTTCTATGCTGGACTAAATCCAGGGTAGATAATCCCGTTTTAAGCTGCAGGGAATGGTGGAAGAGATGAATCTTGATTTTCGTAACAAAATAAGTAAGTCATAATTTCATGGACATCCCCAGTCTCCCTAAGGCTTCCATTTATGTAGCTGAGCATTGCATTGCCTGGACCTAAGGTTTTTCACTTCCGCGACAGGGGTTAAAATCCCCTTGGGGACGTTATCAATAATATCAAGGATTTATATATACTTTCATTTAACTCCTTTTTCTTTTCTTTTTTGTCGTTCCCCACACTATTCTCCACACGTTTCAAAAGAATCTAAGCCATAATTTTTGGCTAGAGGTTGCTGTCCTTATATTTTGGAAAGCCCTGCGAAACTCAAGCGGCACAGAATAAAATTCCTTACTCAACCAATAAAATTGAAAAGGATCTGTCAATAATGAAGGCCTGACCCTTCTTATGGGGGATAATATCAAAGGGCTGCGGCAAAGGCCTATCATGCCAACCGGCTGATTAAATAAGGATCCAAAACCGGCTCTTTGTTTGTAATCAGGGCCGAAAAGCAGGCCCGCCCAATGGACCCAGCTGCGTCTTCAGCACCACCTGAGCCATCTCGATAAACTTACATAGGAGGGGTCTGGTATCCCTGGGATCAATAATTTCCTCTATACCGAAATTATGGGCCGTTCTGAATGGCGAACAAAGGGCCTTAAGCCCCTCCTCGATCTCTCTTTGCGCGGCTTCTGGATCAGGGGAGGACTCAATCACCCTTCGAAACGCCGCCATTGCGCCCCCTTCCACATGCATGGAACCCCAGTTTCCTGATGGCCATGCATAGCGACGGTACATACTACTTTCCCTGTAATGCGCTCCGCCGGCAACCCCATAAACCTGACGGATCGCAAAACAGATCCAGGGCATGTTCGTCTGATCTATTGTAAAACTCACCCTTGCGCCTGAACGAACCATACCTTTTTTTTCCGATTTTTCACCGACCATAAATCCGGGTTCATCTGCAAAATATACTACTGGGAGATGAAAGGTATTACACATCTGGACAAAACGCGTTACTTTCTCTGCAGCAGCTACATCCATGGCTCCGCCCAAAAAATAAGGATTATTGATCATAACACCTACGGGATAACCGTTAACCCTCGCCAGGGTCGTTATTCTGGATCGCCCGTAATAAGGTGAAATCTCGAAAATTGAATCCTTATCAAGGACATATCGCAGGATTGCAAGGGGGTCATAAGGCTTTTTACGATCCCGGGGAATAATGGAAAGAAGGGCTTCTTCACGCCGGTCAGGGTCATCACTCGGCTCCTTATAGGGAGGCATTTCCCAGACATTGGAAGGCATATAGCTCAAAAACCGTCTGATAATATAAAACGCATCCATCTCATTTTCAGCTACGTTGTCTATTACACCGCTCTCATGAGCGTGTACTAATTCATTGCCCAGAGTCTCCTTGGTAGTTTCCTGTCCCAGGGCCGCCTTAACCACTGGGGGACCCGCAACAAAAATCTGACTCGTACCTTTTACCATTACACTGAAATGTGCGAAACAGGCCTGGACTGCGGGTAGCCCGGCAACCGAACCCATTACCGCCGCAACTACCGGGACTGCCTGCAGAAGGCGAGGAGAAGGGTCCACTCCCGGACCGTATGGGATATATGTTGCCCCAATTTCTTCAAATGCCCTTACACTTCCCCCCACAGAATCAAGAATGTGGATGTAAGGAATCCGCCATTCAAATGCCATCTTAGGCGCTAACATCCCTTTTTTTAAAACAAGAGATTCATCACCGGCTCCTCCTCTGACGGTAAAATCAGAACCGTCTACGATAACCCGGCGCCCGTCAACGTTACACAAACCCATGACAACAGGACAAGGCCTGAAAGGCTTGAGAGTATTACCCTCGTAGGTTGCGTTTCCGGCCAGAGTGCCGATCTCCTCAAATGAGCCCGGATCTGCAAGGGCGGCTATCCGTTCGCGAACCGTAAGTTTACCCTTCGCGTGATGGCGTTTTACATTTTCATCTCCACCCATTTGATGGGCAAGTCCTCTGAGATACTCTAGTTCATCGATCTCCTGCTTCCAAGTCATGAGGAGCACCTCCGCTATAACAGATTTGAGTTGTAATCAAGTTGAGCAGGCCCTCATAAAAAAATATGGCTACCCACCCGTTTTCATGGGTGGGCCCGGTTGATTCCTGTTTATTCATCTTTTATAAAACCTGTTTCTACTTCACGACATCTTTACCGCCGGGGGTAAGATCAGGAAGGGACATAACTTCGCCTGTATTAACTATTTTACCTTTTTTTATCTGATAAAAATTTGTATAGTCTGGCCCCCAGCGCTTTGTTTCACTGAATGTTATTGTTGCGCTAATTCCCTTGGCAGGATAATCTTTAAGGTTGGTCAGCGCCTTATAAACCTCTTGGCCTGTAACATTTTCCGCACCTACTGCCTTTGAAGCCTGCCGTATAGCTTCAAACATAATATCAAACTGGACCGTCCCCCAAGAATATCCCAGGATATAAGCCTCTCCTAGTCCGCTTTTCTCAAAACTCTCCCTCAAAAAATCAGGCCAGTCTTTCATCAATGGGAGATACAGAGTCGGAATGATAGTGTTTTCGGAAAGAGGCCCGGCATACTTTTTAAGCAGATAGGGATTGCCGCCCGGCCAACTGATACCTATAAAATTGATCCCTAATCGGGCTGCATTTTTAAGGCATACGGCCTGATCGGCGGCAAACATACCGAAATAGATAAAGTCAGCCTTTCTCAATCTCTCTAATTGAGGAGTCACATCGGTGGGTGTCATGGGGACATACTCATCGCCCAGAAATTCTATCCCTACTTTTTTTAGATAAGGTCTGGTTTCCGGAACAACAAGAGCACGTCCAAAGGCGTTGTCCCAACCTATGTATCCAAGTCTTGGCGGTCTGTCCTCATAATTCTCACGGATCCATTCAAATTCGCTGTCGGCTTTCCAATTGGCCTTGATCCATTTTCCGGCAACGCCCACCCAGGATTCATAAAGCGGTGAATAACTGAATACCCAACCAGGTTTCAATATTAGGTTTCTATTTGAGACACCATCTACAAGCGGAATTTTTTCCCTTTTCGCGAGGGATTTCAAAGCCCCGGCAGTAGCGCTTGCATTACCTGCCGTACTTACCACTGGTTTGTTTTTAGAACTGACAGCGGCGTTAAAGGCAACCAGGCACTTAGACACATCCATACCATGGTCAGAGATGTCGAGGACTATATTGACGCCCGGAATATATTCGGTTTTGTTGGCCCATTCAACAAATGCATTCACTCCTTTAAGCACGGTAGTCATTGTTGCAGAGTATGGTCCGGTCAAATCAATAAGGGTTAAGATATGTATATCCACCTTTTTGCCTGCATAGCCTTTTCCTCCTATTCCCAACATTAAGGCCACAACGAATAAAAAGAGCATTATTTTGGCGCATCTTTTATTAAGCATCATTGTAATCTTGCCTCCTGTAATTTTAATTTTTAAAAATGAACAATAAGAAAAAATTGTTAATCTATCAGAAATTGTAAAAAGAAATTTTTTATTTTTTCATAACCTTGATGATTTCTTAACCGAATGAATATCAAGCACTTTCACAAAAAGTCTGTTGATAAAAAAGGTTCCCCATAGAATAGCTCTATGAGATATTTATTATGCTACACAAGCCCGCTGTGAAATGAGAATAGTCCGAGATTGGATCACGTGCTTTGTGATCGATAAGGGTAATTGGCATTTGCTTCCCTCCAGCCATGCATTACCTCAACAACCTTAGGGTGAATATCCTCGTTAAGTTTCGCCTTTCCTGTAATTGTTCTGGTTAAATACAGCTTGTCATTAAAAGCCTGACTCAAAAATTTTTATGTACTGTTTTTAT
>CAZVGY010000198.1:0-3962 GCA_964627015.1 uncultured Desulfobacteraceae bacterium | reverse complement strand
GGGCTCCAACTCTTCATACGTTGGGAATTCACGCATTTGAACCTATTCTAATTGAGGGTAAAGCCATTCAGCTTCATCCCCTGGTTTGTACGGCCTTTAATGCAGATTTTGACGGTGATCAGATGGCGGTTCATGTTCCTCTTTCCATTGAGGCACAGATTGAGGCCAGGGTTTTGATGATGTCCACCAATAATATCCTGTCGCCAGCAAATGGGGATCCTATTATTGTTCCAAGCCAGGATATAGTCCTGGGTATTTATTTTATGACCAGGGAAAGGCCTTTTGCCAAAGGCCAAGGGAAGATCTTCTCAAGCCCAAAGGAAGTTCGTATTGCTTTTGACGCCGGTGAATTAGACCTTCACGCTTTAATTAAGGTAAGAATGGATGGAGCTTTAAAAGAAACCACCACAGGACGCATCATACTTGCCGAAATTTTACCGGAATCACTTCCCTTTGAACTTGTGAACAGAACCATGACTAAGAAGGAACTACGCAGGCTTATCAACGAGGCCTATCGAAGAGTGGGCACTAAAGCGACGGTTATTCTCGCTGACCGGCTTAAAGACATAGGTTACAAGTATGCCACTCTTTCAGGTATTTCTATTTCCATGAATGACATGGTAATACCTTCCAACAAGGAGGCGATTATTAGTAAGGCCGAGAAAGAGGTAAAGAAAATCGATGATCAGTACACCAGCGGATTAATTACCGATGGGGAGAAGTATAATAAGGTTGTAGATATCTGGGCGCAATCGACTGAAGACGTAGCAACAGAAATGATGAAGGAGATGGCTGTTGAGGAGATCGCCGGACCGGGAAACAAGAAGGAATCGGTAACCAGTTTCAATGCCATTTATATGATGTCCGACTCAGGTGCCAGAGGCAGCAAGGATCAGATGCGGCAGCTTGCCGGTATGAGAGGGTTAATGGCAAAGCCCTCCGGGGAGATTATAGAGACCCCCATAACTTCAAATTTCCGTGAAGGGCTGACAGTGCTCCAATACTTCATATCTACTCATGGAGCTAGAAAGGGTTTGGCCGATACAGCATTGAAGACAGCCAACTCAGGTTACCTTACTCGAAGATTGGTGGATGTGGCTCAGGACGCGATAATAACAGAAGAAGACTGCGGTGCGGTAGACGGAATATGGGTTGACGCACTGGTTGAAGGAGGTGAGATCCTTCAGAGGGTGGGGGAGCGGATACTCGGCCGGGTCGCTCTGCACGATATTGTAGATCCTATAACTGGAGAACTTCTAGTAGCTGCCAACGAAGAAATAGATGAAGAAAATGTCGAAAAGATAGAAAACGCTGGTGTTGAAAGGGTTAAGATTAGATCAACCTTGACCTGTGAGGCCAGACGGGGCATTTGCAAAAAATGCTATGGGCGTGACTTAGGACATGGACATGAAATTAACATTGGTGAACCGGTGGGGATTATAGCGGCGCAGTCTATAGGCGAACCGGGGACCCAGCTTACTATGCGGACTTTCCATATCGGCGGTACTGCCAGCAGGAGGGTTGAACAATCTACGATTCAAACTAGGAACCCTGGCCGTGTTAAATTTCTCAACCTTAAGACGGTTGAGAATGAAGAAGGTAACCTGGTAGTTATGAACCGTAACGGAGAAATTTCAATAGAGGGTAAAGGAGGAAGGGAGTTAGAAAGGTATCCCATCATTTACGGCGCTACCCTCAAAGTCCATGACGGGGATAAAATCAAGCCCGGTCAGGTGATGGCTGAATGGGATCCATTTACGATTCCTATTATGACAGAAGTGCCGGGAGTCATCAAATTCGGGGATGTGCTGGAAGGCCGTACGATGCAGGAAAAACGAGACAAGGTTACCGGGAAAATCAGCAGGGTTATTGTGGAAGCATCGGATCTGGATATAAGACCCCGTATTTCAATCAAAGACTCCAGCGGAAAAACAGCCAGCCTGCCAGGAAGCGGTAGAGGCAAAGCACGCTATCATCTCCCTGTGGGAGCAATTATAATAGTGGGTGAAGGAGAGGAAGCTGGTGCAGGAACCATACTTGCCAAGATTCCACGTGAGACGACTAAAACCAAGGATATTACAGGTGGTTTGCCCAGGGTTGCAGAACTTTTTGAAGTACGCAAACCCAAGGAAACTGCCATAATAAGTGAGATTGACGGTACTGTAACCTTCGGAAAATACACCAAAGGTAAGAGGAAGATGACAATTACTCCTGAAATAGGAGATCCGGTAAACTACTTTGTTGCACGGGGCAAGCATGTAAGTGTCCTCGAAGGTGACTATGTCAGAGCGGGCGAAGCTTTAATGGATGGCTCAGCAGATCCTCATGACATACTCAGGATCAGGGGTATAAAGGAACTGGCTAAATATCTGGTTAACGAGGTCCAGGAGGTATATAGACTTCAGGGTGTCAAAATCAGTGACAAGCATATTGAAGTCATAGTGAGGCAGATGTTACGTCAGGTAAAGGTGACCGATGTTGGTGACTCTAACTTCCTGCTTGGAGACCAGGTGGAAAAATGGCGTTTTGAAGAGGAAAACAGGCAAATTGTTGAAAAGGGGGGTAAACCTGCCAGCGCCGAGCCACTTTTACTCGGGATCACTAAAGCTTCACTCAGTACTGAGAGTTTTATCTCGGCTGCGTCATTTCAGGAAACAACAAAGGTTCTGTCGGATGCAAGTGTCGCCGGGAAGATAGACTATCTCAAAGGCCTGAAAGAAAATGTCATCATGGGAAGACTGATTCCCGCTGGAACTGGATTGAAATCCTACAGGAATATGGAGATGGGTGTGTCCGGGCAGATTTCTTGAAATGGCCAGTGAAATTTGCTTGACAAAAAGGGTTGCAGAGCATATAAAAAATAATTTTTGTAATTTCAGCCTCTGTCGAGGTTAAAAACACCGGCAAGGGGCGGCGTGTAGACTGGAACAGTAAGGAGATTCTATGCCAACGATTAATCAGCTCATTAGAAAGGGCCGCCAGAAACCGAGGAAAAAGGTAAAGACGCCAGCGTTACAGAGCGCTCCCCAGAGGAGGGGAGTTTGTGTTCGTGTTTACACCTCTACTCCGAAAAAGCCAAACTCCGCTCTCAGGAAAGTTGCCAGGGTGAGATTAACAAACGGGATCGAGGTAACCTCCTATATTCCTGGCATGGGACATAACCTTCAGGAACATTCAGTCGTATTGATCCGCGGTGGAAGAGTCAAGGACTTACCGGGCGTTAGATATCATATTGTCAGGGGAACAATGGATACTACCGGTGTTGATGATCGTCGACAGGGTCGCTCGAAGTATGGTGCAAAAAAACCTAAGAGCCTTTAACAACAGTTGCGTCTTTTTTCGGTAGAAATAATTGAGCTTTTTTTTGGAGTAAATTTATGTCTAGGAAAAGAGTAATCACCAAGCGAGAAGTAGTGCCTGATGCCAAGTTCAATAATGTGCTCGTGGCGAAGTTTATAAATAGCTTAATGAAAAAGGGCAAAAAAAGTATTGCGCGGTCGATTCTCTACAAGTCTTTCGAAATCGTACAGAATAAATCAAACCAAGATCCATTGTCTGTTTTTCAAAAGGCGGTTGAAAATGTGAGGCCTGCCGTAGAAGTGAAATCCCGTCGAGTTGGTGGCTCAACTTACCAGGTACCGACGGAGGTTCGACCTTCCAGACGCCAGGCACTCAGTATCCGCTGGATCATCAGTTTTGCCAGCCTCAGAGGAGAAAAGACCATGGCTGCAAAATTGGCTGGTGAGTTGCTGGATGCAGCAAACGGCAGAGGAGCCGCTGTTAAAAAACGGGAAGACACTCATAGGATGGCGGAGGCTAATAAGGCCTTTGCTCATTATCGATGGTAAGCCGTTTTATTCTGGGAGACCCAATCTGAGAGAAAAGGGTTACGCCGCTTAATAAAGTAGTACCAAGGAGGAGAGGAGATGTCTAAGAAGAAATTTGAGAGGACGAAGCCGCAT
>CAZVGY010000197.1:0-4016 GCA_964627015.1 uncultured Desulfobacteraceae bacterium | reverse complement strand
GATTTTAATGGTGCCGAGACCAGGATTTGAACCAGGGACACACGGATTTTCAGTCTGTGTCGGCAGCTATAGACATACGGACATCTGTATTGATTTATATAGATTTCTCCTTGACTTAACCTGTAGAACCAAATTACATTATCGATATGGGTTGATAAAAATTGATCCGGTTCTACAGATTTTGTAGAACCGTTGTAGAACGGTTCTACAAGTTTCAAGGGGGGTCAGCATGTCAAGCAACAGGTTCAATTTCACCGACAATAGGCTACACAACATTCATCCATCCCCCGAAGGCAAACGCCTCTATTTCTACGATATCAAAACACCCGGTCTTCGTCTCCAGGTAACACCAGCGGGAACTCTATCCTTCCAGTTCCAAGCCCGTGGAAAACAGCAGGGTCGCATTGTGACAACAACCATCGGACGTTACCCGGCCATGACTATCAACCAGGCACGTGGAAAAGCTGTCGAGTTAATGAACGCCACCTTAGACGGTCAAGATATCGAAGAACGGGCGCGACAGGTAAGGCAAGAATTCACATTCGACAATCTTTTCAACTTATGGCTCGAACACTTTGCCAAACCCCACAAAAAAAGCTGGGATGAAGACGAACGTCGATACAAGCTATATATAAATAAACCATTCGGCAACAAAAAGCTCTCTTGGTTCACCCATACAAAAATTCGCCAATGGCATCAAGGAATAACAAAAATACAAAAACAGCGCGCCCCTAAAGGCACAACTGTTTCCCCAACAACAGCTAACAGGGCGCTGGCATTACTCAACACTGTCTTTAACCAGGCTGCACCGGATATCCCCAACCCATGCAAAGGCGTATCGAAATTCAGAGAGCAGAGCCGGGACCGCTGGCTAACACCGAATGAACTGGGACGTTTCTTCGCAGCCCTTGAAGCCCCCCAAACACCAGAGTTGTCCCGGGACTACATACTCCTCAGCCTCTTCACCGGAGCACGTAGAAGTAACGTTCTGGCCATGAAATGGACAGACGTGGACCTAGGCAGGAAAACATGGACAATACCTGCCAAGGAATCCAAGAATGGTGTAGCCATGTCGGTCCCTCTGGTCGACCAATCTTTAGATGTTCTTGTGAGACGGAAAGAAACTGCATCCAGCATCTTCGTCCTGCCAAGTGATAAGAGCAAAACCGGCCACTATGTAACTCCGACGAAGGCATGGAGTTCCCTGATTAAGCGGGCTGGTCTGCAAGGGATCCGACTGCATGATTTGAGACGCACCCTCGGTAGTCACATGGCGGCTGATGGGACCAGCCTGTATCTTATCGGCAAAGCTCTTGGTCATAAGCACCAAAGCACCACCCAGGTTTATGCCAGGGTCAACTTGGATCCCGTAAGAAATGCCATGGAGAGAGCTGCAGCAGCTATGGAAGCAACAAAAAATGTCCCAGAAAAGGTCATCAACATATCTGAAAGTAAAACTCAAGATGCACACTAAAGACACACAAAGAAAGACATAGACATACATGGACCACGAAGACATATACCGTGTATTAAAAAAACGAGAGCAACAGAACAAACCTCTCTCTGCACGAGACCTAAAGAGATGGTGTAGCGATAGCATTGAAAAGCGAGAGGAGTTGATTGAGGCTCTTATAGAAGAACAACTTGCCTGGAGTCAACCGACCAGAACAACCGTCAAAGAGGGGAACAATATCTTGTGGGGAAAACCTAAAATGGGTTTTGATAGGGAAGGTGAAACTGCTGAAGAGGCGTCGGATATTCCAGTGGGGTCTCTTGTTAAAGAAGTACCTATCACGCAAGTTAATTTACTCAACCAAATTATGAATGAAGTGGAACAATCTGGGATAGATCCTACAATAGATGAATTTCCATACAGAGTCATTGAAGAGTTACTGAACCGTAACTCCATCACTGTTCAGGTTCGTGATTTCCGTGAATGGCTTGAGGCGACCTACCCTGACACAAGTAAGGGTAGTGTTCAATCGAAGCAAAAGAAAAAAAGGCGTCCAAGGGCAATAAATTCTGTACTGGAAAAATTGTTAAGGAAATATCCTGGTGAAAATGCCAAACAACTCTGGAATAGGCTCTATAAAGATCAGTATAGTCGCCCCAGAGAGCTCGACTCCGAAGAGATCATTACTGAAATCAACCCTTATTTCTCAAAACATGATGACTACGATAATAAGAGCACTCGCTTAGAATACTCAAATCTCCAAACTGGAAAAATCTACAAGCCGATGACGTTCGAGACCTTTGAAAAGAGACTCTCTGAAATTAGATGTAGAAAAACAGTAAATACCAAGTCCTGAAATTTTACTCACTCTTGCTCTCCTATGAAAATTGAATTCATGTTTTTTTAACGTGAATTCATGTTTTCTACCTGACACTCTTCCTTTCGTAAAAATTTTACATTTTTTTCCTAAGTTATTTAACAGTGTTACCCTGTAATCAAGATTTTTTTCATTATCTGATTCGTTCTTCAGGAACCGGTGAATCCCTATTGGTAATAATATGTCAAAACAAATTGATACCAATTGAACTGGAGCAAGAGAACATGGAAAACAACGCTGAGATTTTTCAAAATACATCACCTCATCTCGAAGATGAATCGCTCGACAGGATTAAGCTCATTATCATCGCCGCAATGCAAGAAGCAGTTCATGAGATATTAAAAGCAGATGTCCAGAGTGACAGACTGCTGACAACTCAGGATGCAGCGAACTACCTATCTATAAAAGTGCAAACTCTCTCCCTATGGCGTAGCCACGGTAAGGGCCCCTCTTATATCAAACTTGGCGGTGTAGTTCGGTATGAAATGGAAGTTATTCGGAACTATTTACAAAAACGACGAGTGGGCATCTCAGTTTAACCTATAGCCCTGGGAAAAAATGTCCCGGCTGCGCAGCATGCAACCAAGGCTCATAACAAATCCCGTGAAAGGATAAATCATCATGTCTGCTCAAAGGATGTCGGCATGGACGACGACATTTTAGAAACATTCAAATATCTATATAACCCCGATGACACATTCGAAGTTTGCCTCATCGGCCCAAAGGTCAAAAGAAATCGATTGTGGGGCAACGAATACGCAGGGGGAAAAAATCCTGTCATCGCAGGATGGTTTGATGACATCGAAAAGGCTGCAGCGATCATCACCCAGGCTGACAAAGTTTTACCCATTGGATGCTACTGTACACTGAATCCTTGCAACCCTGCTCTACTTGCCCGTGCAAGCAATAGACTTACAACCGGAGTGTGCAGGACCAAAGACAGCGAGATCGCGGAGGTCCGACACATATTCGTCGATGCAGATCCGATTCGGCCTGCCGGTATTTCCAGCACTGATGCAGAAAAAAAAGCAGCTCTTGAACTTTTGCGAATCGTTTATCAGGACTTACAGAAAAAGGGTTGGGAAGAACCGCTTGTTGCGGATTCCGGTAACGGCGGACATTTGATTTATCAGGTCGATTCGGATTGCGCAGGGCTTATTCCTGATTTTCTCAAAGCGCTTAATTATAAGTTTTCCACAGATGCCGTCAACATTGACACGACCGTGGGCAACCCGGCCAGACTGGTAAAAATTTACGGAACAATGACCCGCAAAGGTGACAGCATACCGGACCGCCCTCACAGGATAGCGAAAATACTGAACTTACCAAAGAAGGCTACCTAATGGGAATTACCGGCGCGCAGATGCAGGAGTTTATTGATCAGTACTAAACGCCTGGCCAACAAAAGCCATGCACTCAGCAATCTACATACACAGGATCGACCCGACGGCTTGACGTTCGGGATTATCTCTCCAAGTACGGCATTGAGTGTCTCGGAGAGAAACAGCATGGCAGCAGCAAGTTATATCTACTAAAAACCTGCCCTTTTGATCCCAGCCATACCGACAAAGAGGCTGCAATCGGCCAGACAGCCGACGGTAAACTTTTCTTTCAATGCTTCCATGATAGTTGCCAGGACCGGAAATGGAAAGAAGTCCGACAGCTTATTTCAGGGGATGAACCGCT
>CAZVGY010000196.1:0-4099 GCA_964627015.1 uncultured Desulfobacteraceae bacterium | reverse complement strand
TAGATAAAGAAGGTACGGTTCGCCCTCAAGGTTCTGCCTGGGATGTTGGAGCATATGAATATGCAGAAAATAATGACACCACTGCACCTATACTCAGTAATATTCAATCAATAAATATTACACAAAACAGTGTATCAATCAGTTGGATAAGTAATGAGTTATCAAATTCTCAGGTCGAGTATGGCCTTACAAGCTCATATGGAACAAGCACTGTTTTAAATCCAAATCTGCAAACTTCACATTTGGAGGAATTGAAAAATTTATCGTCTGGCACTCTCTACCATTATCGTGTGGCATCACGTGATGCTTCGGGTAACTTAGCAATCTCAAATGATTATACCTTTACCACACTTGATCAGGAGCAGACAGCAGATGAACTGACCATTTTAGCTGTCAATGCAAGCTCAGATGACGGAAATGTTCCGGAAAATACCATTGATAACAACCTTTCAACACGGTGGTCGGCAGAAGGTGACGGACAGTGGATAGAGTATGATTTAGGATCTGAAATTACCATTACTCAGATTTTCATAGCCTTTTTCAGAGGAGATGAGAGGACGACACAGTTTGATATCGAAATTTCTCCTGACCGTTCTTCATGGATTACCGTTTTCAACGGAAGCAGTAACGGTACAACACTGCAACAGGAAGAATTTGATATCCAGAAATCTCTGGCAAGATATGTTCGGATAGTCGGGCATGGCAACTCCATTAATACCTGGAACAGTATAACAGAAGTTGATATTCATGGTTTTACCGATACAGAGGAATTGACACCGCCCAAAAACTTTCATATTTCTTCATAACGCATGAAGACCGCCATCAAATTATTAAATTTTTACTTCTCAAATCCCATTGAAGTTGACTTAGTCTTCCTGAAATAATACTCTCCTCATATTACATAATTGCCCGACACCATCAATCTGTTGCTGTCGGTCTGATGACGGCTGAAAAAATCAGTAAAAACATACTTCTTTTCAGGTGTAAAATGAGATTTTCAATCTTTGTATTATTTCTTTTCGGTTACCTGCTTGGAGGCAGTTCCATGGAGAATGCTCTGTCAGAAGAAACTTTGCAGAAAATTCCACCGGCACCATCCAGCCCTGTCAAATTACTTTTTATCCATCATTCAGTTGGTGGCCTATGGCTTGCTCATGAAAATGGAGGGCTTGCTGCTGAACTCAATAAAAACAACTATTATGTTAATGATGTTACTTATGGATGGGAACCTGCAAAACTTACTGATACGTTACCGAAAAAGATAAAACGCTTTATCAGTAAGGCAAAACGTAAACTTTTCAAAACAAAAAATACGGACTCCGGAGCCTATGGCATAGGAAATCGTACCGACATCGGGCATATGACGGATTGGTTTCTCGGCAAGGATTCAGAACTGATCATGACCTCCATTTACAGGGAGAATCTAGAGACGACTCGTTTTGGAAATCACAGTAATGACAGTTCGCCTACCCCATTATCCAATCCCGGCCCAACAATGGAGAATGAGGTTATCATGTTTAAATCCTGCTACCCTAATACTCTGCTGCGGGGTAATCCAGACGACCCACCAACTCAAGGAACTCCCCCCCCTCTGAATTTTTCAGCAGGCTCTGCCGAACACACGGTCGCCAATGCAAAAAGAGTTTTCAATGAGCTGCTTGTGTACTTTGCCAAACATCCTGACAAATTTTTTGTCATTGTTACTCCCCCACCACGCATTACTTTACCGGAAAATGGAATCATTGCCCGTGGTTTCAGTAACTGGCTGGTCCATGACTGGCTCAGGGAAAACAAATACGAAACTGGAAATGTTATGGTCTTTGATCTGTTCAATGTCCTAACGTCAGGACACGACAGTAATAACAATGACTTAGAAGAAGAACAGGGCAATCACCACCGTATCTGGAACGGCAAGGTACAACATGTCATACAGACAGATAACAACCTGCTCATCTATCCAAGAAAAGCAAATGATAATCATCCCTCACAGGCAGGATTTGAGAAGGCTACAAAAGAATTTGTGCCACTTTTAAACTATTATTATGCTCTGTGGCAAACTAAACGTGCTCATGAAAAAAATAAATCGACGTGATGAACTATGTTAGTGTACTGTTATCAGGTAATATAATTCATTCCATATTTTTTTATCTTGAGCTTTTTTCAAACAGAAGGAGCATGAATTGAAACTCTCTTTTTTTGGAGCTGCGCCCGACACAGGCAACCTTGGCGTAAGCGCACTCTGCTATGCCACTCTCATCGGAATCAATAAATTTCAGCCGGAGTGTCAAATAACTGTTTTTGACAACGGCCGCGGCAAGCGTAAAAGCAGCATTCATACGAATGACAGCAAGATTTCTTTTTTTAGACAGGGAGCTATATATTCACGTCGTTTTTATCGCCCGGAAAATATCCGACTTTGGCGATTTTTAGCCATGCTGGGAGGATTGGGAAATTCGGGCCTGCAGACTATCCACACTTCTGATGGGATTCTTGATATAAGTGGTGGTGACAGCTTCACCGATCTTTATGGACCTCGAGTTTTTAAAAGTGTTATTGCACCTAAACTGCTAGCCTTACGACAACAAAAGCCTTTAATTTTATTACCACAAACTTATGGGCCCTTTAATAATCCCGAAAACAGACAGATTGCTTCAGAGATAGTAAAAAAATCAAAATATGCCTGGGCGCGAGACAAGCGAAGCTTCGAGGTGTTGACAGATCTGCTGGGTGAATCATTCGATGCGGAGCGGCACAAATGTGGAGTAGATGTGGCCTTTGGTCTGCCTGCAGTAAAACCAGCAAATTTGTCACATTCTCTTGAAACTTTTTTACGTGACAGCCAGACAGAGATTGCTGGTTTCAATATCAGTGGCCTTATTTATAATGATCCGCAAAATGCCAGGGATCGCTTCGGATTTAAAGCAGACTATAACAAAGTAGTTGTTGACCTTATCAAACACTTTATCAACAAGACAGATTGCCGAATCGCTCTTGTCCCCCATGTTGTAACTCCAGAAGGACATTATGAGTCTGATATCGCTGCATGCCAAAATGTATTAACCCGATTGGACTCTGATTCGAGGAAAAGAATTGCTGTTGTGCCTGCGTATGAAAATCCTTGTGAAATAAAATGGGTCATCAAGCAATTTGATTGGTTTTGTGGCACCAGAATGCACGCCACTATCGCTGCTCTTTCTTCTGGAGTCCCAGTTTCGGCAATATCCTACAGCCCTAAAACATTAGGGGTGTTTGAAACTTGTGGCCAGGGGCAACACGTTGCTGACCCGCAGCAATTGGACAATGATGAAATGTTGGACTGTCTTTGGAAATCCTGGGAAGGAAGGGCCGAAGCAATAAAAACATATACCTCAACTTTACCGGCAACGCTCACTCTGGCAGAAAAACAAATTATGTCTATCCTGCATGTGATTCAGTAAATGAGCAGATTACAGCGACCTGCAGCAAAACCCAAAGAACAGGCAACCACTTGACATATTGTCTTTTTTTCAACTAATCAGGAGCTGAGATGGAACAATCTGCAAATAATAAAAAAATAATACATCAACTCCCATTTATTATTAGAAATCCTTTGAAGATATTTTGGCTCGGTTTAAGACGACAATACAATATGATAAAATATATTGAAAAAGGTGAAAAAATCTCATTGGGAAAAAATTTCCGCCTTGATCGTAGTGATCCTTATATGGTCACAATTGGTTCCGATTCACATGTTGATTCTTACAACATCTGGAACGCTGACTGTGGTAATATTTCAATTGGATCAAACTGTTGGGTTGGACTGCATAATATTTTAATGGGTCCGGTAACAATTGGAGATAACTTCAGCACAGGACCACATGCAAAAATTCTTGGGCCACGACACGCTGCGTTCCAATATGAAAATCAGGACAGAGAGAGAACTGTAATTGGTAATAATGTAAGTCTTACCACTGGTGCAATCCTTCTCTTTGGAGTCCATATTGGTGATGATGCGATTATCGGGCCAGGATCCGTTGTAAATAAAGATGTTAAGCCAGGGGCTTATGTTTTTGGGACTCCGGCAAGAGATTTAACCAGAATGGTTAATTTTAACAGCAAA
>CAZVGY010000195.1:0-4236 GCA_964627015.1 uncultured Desulfobacteraceae bacterium | reverse complement strand
ATGGTAGCGTGAAGGCTACAGCCACAGGGAATGAAATTTTACAGGAAACTTCAGGAACAATGACATCCCAGTTGAACTTTCTATTTGCAATGGCGAGCAATAATGCCCCCACACAGCCTAGTGCTGCAGCTTCAGTCGGTGTAGCCACTCCTGCCAGAATCGTTCCCATCACTGTGAGAATCAGGGCAAAAGGAGGAACAAAACTCTTGAGAGTCATGCTGATTTTTTCAGTAGTGCTATGTGTTCGTTCTTCTACAGGAATAGGAGGGCCAAATTTTGGATTGAGAAGACAACGGACAGCTACATAGAGAAGGTATAATCCGGAAAGAATCAAACCGGGTAAAATTGCAGCAGCAAACAGATTGCCCACTGAGGTTTCTTTCATTCCGGTAAGACCCCCATAGACAACCAGCATGATACTCGGAGGGATCAGGATGCCCAGTGTGCCGGAAGAACAGATTATACCAGCGGCCAGACTTCGATCGTAGCCTCGCCGCAGCAGGGCCGGGCCTGCCATCAACCCCATGGCAACTACTGAGGCCCCTACAATACCGGTGGTTGCGGCAAAAACTGTACTCACCACAATCACTGCCATGCCCAGGCCGCCTCGTAGACCACCGAGCACAATGTAGAGGGCATCAAACAAGGCTTCCGAGACCTTGGAGCGATCAAGAATCTGCGCCATAAAGATGAAGAGAGGGACTGCCACAAGGGTATAATTCTGGAAAAGTCCCCAGGAATTATTGACAAAAAGATCAAAAAGGGCAGGTATATTACCACCATTATCGATAAGACCAAACAGGGTTGCTACCGCAGCCAGGGTTATTGCCAAAGGGTGCCCCAAGGTTATAGAAGCCATCAGGGTAAAGAACATCAAAATGGTTAAAATCTCTGGAGTCATGGGAATACCTCGTAATATTGCTGTTACTTAGAGCAGCCAAGTGAACGGAAATCAGCTAACAGCTTGGCAATTCCCTGCAAAAACAGAAGAATAAATCCAATTGCCATGAGTGTTTTAAATGGATAGAGAGGAGGCGCCCAGGAAGTGGAGGCATTTTCCCAATTCTGCCAGGATGTGGAGGCATAAATCACCGACCAGACCGCCAGCATACCAACTGTGGGTACGAAAAAAATCAGGTTGGTTACTATTCTAAGGATAGTTCGGGGTTTAGGAGTGAGCCGGGATTCTAATATATCTATGGCCACATGTCCGTCATATTTGTGCGTAAAGGCAAGCCCAAGCATGTAGTGCGTACCATAAATCAGGGTAGTTGCTTCAAAAGCCCAGACTGTCGGTGAATTGAAAGCATAACGCATGATCACTTCGTAAACTACTACCAGGATCAGCGGAATAGTAAGAAACGAATTATAAAATCCGACCTTTTCGTTTAAGCTGTTAATGCCCTTTTCAAGTATGAGCATTGATGCACCTCTATAGTATTTAATTGTCTGTACATGTACTTATATTAGCTATCATTAAGTCATTGCTCCGAAAAGACATCAGGAAAACCTGAGGCCTTTTCGGAGTTTCTTGAAAACGTAATAAAATAGGATACCAGTAATATCAGACGATGTTACTGTACATGCTTTCCGTCGATATATTCATCAATAGGCCAGGGAGCAACTCTGCCACGTTGTTTTCTCCATTCGGCAAAATCCACTTTGAATACCTCCTGAGAATCAAGGGTCTTCTTGACATCCGGATTTTTCGCTTTCAGGGTTTCAAGGTACTCCTTAGTTGTTTTTGCAAAAGCACTCAGAGTTTCATCATCCATAGATACAAACTCTACTTTTTCCTTGAATTTGTTGATTGCAGAAATATTCAGATTTTCGATCCAGTATTGAGACTACAACTGTGTTTCTTTGGCAGCGATCCTTACAATCCACTGGAGATCGGCAGGCAGACTGTCCCAGGCATCCTTATTAAAAAATATTGAGCATTGAATGGCAGGCTGGTGAACTCCCGGTTGAATTACATATTTGGTAATATCATCGAATCCCATGGGATAGTTAATTGCTGGAGAACTGAATTCAGCGGCATCAATTACTCCTCTTTCCAGCGCCAGATATACTTCCCCGCCCGGTAGAGGAGTAACACTTGCACCGATCTGATTCATGATATCCATAAACCAACCCACGGTTCTTAACCGCATACCTTTGAAGTCTTCCATGGTTGAGGCTTTTTTGTTGGAAAAAAGCCCCATCTCCTGACCACCCTGGCCACCCGGAAAAACAACCAGATTATACTGGCCATACAGATCCTGCATCTGCTCAAGGCCGCCTCGCTCGTATAACCAGATATTGTAACCTTCAGCATCCAGGCCAAATGGAACAGAGGCAAAGGAAACAAAATTTTCATTTTTCCCCTTCCAGTAACCTGGCCAGTCATGCCCTACCTGGGCTGACCCTTTGCTGACAGCGTCAAAAGATTCCATAGCACCCACAAGCTCTCCGGCTGAAAAAACTTTGATAGAAAGTCTTCCCCCTGAAGCGAGTTTGACTGAATCGGCAAAATGCTGAGCAAAATCATAGAAAAGCAGCCCCTTTGACCAAGGCATCACCATTTTCCATTTAAACTTTTCTGTGGATGGTTTGATCTTTCTCAGTTCCTGTTTTACTTCCTGATGACGCTGGTCTTCACCAAATTTAGCTCGCTTTGCAGCAAAGGCATTGGGTGTCAGCAGCAAAGAAGCCGTCACCAAAAGACCAAGCATCAAGTTCAGCTTTTTCATTTTTTGTCCTCCCGGTTTGGTATGGGTTTTTTACCGGAACAAATCAAATGTCCGGCTTTCCTGATCACAACAACTGCATTCCCAGCAACACTGTATAGGTTAACTGGTCTTACCACTATCCTATAATTTGGTAAGGCCACTGTCAAGGGATAAATTTGACAATTTAATTTTTTCCAGGTGACAGTGAAAATCATTCCGGGCAGACACAATTCACCGCATTATATTTCTTTAGAAAACAAAAGGTTAAGTACAATTAAATAAAAACGACTACATCAGATGATCAAGCTTGGAACTTTATCCTATTCCCAGCAAAGGGTTCGGCAAGATTAAATTGGTAAGGCCAAATCTAAAAATAATGGTAGAAAAAGATATAGATAGGATATTTCGCAGAACCTGGCCAAGCGGACTCCCTCGATGTCAGTTCTCTCGAAAATAAACCTGGAAAGGTAAGCCGGAAAGACTTTTAAGAATACTTTATCAGGAGGCGGCTTCTTCTAAAATACGTGGTAATTTTTCCAGAACCCACTGGAGATGTTCTTCCATTGCAGCCCTTGCACCACCCGCGTCCCGGTCTGAGATTTTGTTAAAAATCTTCTGGTGGTGACCGAGAAGAATGCTGATATATTCAGATTTGCTGCTATAGAACCTATGCAATGCAAGTTCAATGGTCGCTGTAAAAAGGCCATGCACAGTGTTCAAGATATGGAGCTGCATTGTATTATGAGTTGCTGCAGCGATTGCATCATGAAACAGACAATCAACTTCCGGGTCCCATCCTTTTGTAGTCGTGCGACGCATTTCATCGACACACGAGCCAATTTTGCTGATATCTTCATCAGTAGCTCTGGTTGCCGCAAGATAAGCAGACCAGCATTCAATACCCATGCGGACCTCCAGAAGATCACGGAGCAGATTAGGATTTTTCTCCAACATTTCTGTCAATGGCAATGCCAGAGAGCTTTCGGTAAGTGAACGCACATAGGTTCCCCCTCCCTGCCGGGCCTCGATCATTCCCATGGCCTCAAGCATCATAAGTGCCTCCCGTACGGAAGGACGACTGACCCCGAGAAGAGCAGCCAGTTTCCGTTCAGAGGGAATTCGCTCCCCCGGTTTCAACTGTCCGTCGGATATCCGGGCTTTAATCTGTTCGACAATCTCTTCAGAAATCTTCTTGGGACGGATTGGTTTAAATAAACTGGTCATGCCATTACTCCTTTTTGAAATTGGTATGACCAAAAATAGCACCGGACAACTCGGATGTCAATGATCAGATGGTGGTTTGTTTATTTACTGATGACTTTTTTCAGAAATAGTTACATAGCTGAACTTTAGTATGAAAACTTTAGACCTATTTTAGGTGGAAACAAAGTCATGTAATTTCAACATGTTAAATTCTTTCCATATCGAGGATTTCCCTAAGCATCCGGGTAGAGGGAGGGTGACTTATGGCGGCTTCCTTAAAAAAGATTTGGATTGAGAGAAAGCATGAGAAAGACCATGCAAC
>CAZVGY010000194.1:0-4302 GCA_964627015.1 uncultured Desulfobacteraceae bacterium | reverse complement strand
AAGAAAACGGGGATCGCCTGGTCATTTTCTCAAGGTCACTGTGTTTCAGATAATCGCCAGAGCCAAGAAGCATCCGTCCCATGAATTGATTAAACATCTTTTTTATTACTCCTCTGCCAGGTCAGTGAGTATCCATTTGGAATCCTCAATCTTGACATAGACATACCGGCTCATGAACAGCTCGCCACCTGCACCCTTGTATGGAAGCAGGAGTACCCGGAGAATTTTCGGTTGCTGCAGAAGCGGTTTTTTCTCTTCCTTGAGGAGTCCGGCAACTAACCTATACCGATTATCCTGGATTTCCTGGGTTATACCGGTTGCCGGTTCTACTTCATCGCCTGGGGCTGGTTCGGGATAGCGGGCCTTTTTATAGGCGGTCGGGGTATCAATACATTCCCCGGCATCATCCCTGGCCCTGCATTTGAAATCTTCGTTATAGGGATTGACGGTCTCCTGCAGAGGACCGCAGGCGGTAAGGAGAAAAAGCAAAAAAAAGGAGCAGTTACGGACTGATATAAAAATAGGGTTCATTGGACATTTCCAAAGAATTCAGAGTGAATGAAAATAGAGAATACAGACTGCCTGTAACTCTATTTTCTTTTTTCCGTGGGGGTGACCTATACAGAAGAAAATACGGAATCAGGACAGGGAGAAATGAGAACGAGGTGGAAAAAACAATGTAATTTTCAACCGAAATAGTGACTCCCAACCGGTTAAAATTAGATTTTCCGGGTTAAATTGTGTATTCTATTGCCGTTAAGAATTAGTGGAAATATGTTGAACTCGGAACCAGCATACAAGAGTCAATATCAAATTTGCCCCCCTTGGGAGGGTGCCGCAATGTAGCTAAACGCATTGTTACCTTGAATGATATCTGTATCTCTTGTATTTTACTTAAATAATTAAGTTTCTCTTAATAGATATAATTGGGGCTAGTGTGAATATTTCAGTTGAGGCTGTAAACATATTACTATTGTTACTGCCGGGGTTCATCGCAGGGCAAGTGTTCTATTCAATTTTTCAAGTTGCAGATGTCCCAGTTTCAAAGCGGACTCTAGACGCTCTCATTTTTACTTTCGTCATATATTTGATCGTCTCGTCAGTATATCTGTGGCAGCCACTAGCGACAGTCAATTTCGCCGATGGCAGTATGTCATTTTCCGTCAATGAAAACAGCAAACTGATATGGTTGGCTTTAGCCGTCACGGTAGTTGTACCGATTGTAATAGGCTCACTGTATCACAGCGATGTTCTTCATGCTGTATTCAGAAAGTTGAATATTACAACGAAAACATCCCGCAAAAACACATGGAATGATGCTTTTCTTTCGCAAAATCGGCATGTAATCGTAACTCTGAAAGATGACCGGCGGATTCGTGGATATCCAACAATGTTCTCAACTGATCCTGAGGAAGGGTTCTTGTACCTTTACAACCCGGCATGGATAAATGACGACAAAGAGGATGACTCTGAGCCAGATTACTTTGAGAGTGGATGTCACGGCTTTTTGCTGAATAGGGATAATATTGATTTGATAGAGTTTACGCTCAACGAAAATGAATCTTTAGACAAAGGAAAATCATGAAAAAACCTAGGCAAGACCAAGGCGGTACCGGACCTGAGAACATTCGAGGTGATGTAAAGCCTCCGAGTTATGAAGCACCTCCTCAAAGGCCGAAGCCGACTCCTAAACCACCCAAAAAGAAATAAGAAGGAAAACTAATGAGGACGGCACGCATTTTTATCAGCCATTCATGGAAATACGACGATTATGACAAGCTTGTTAACCTCCTGAACGGGAGAGGGTATTTTGAATATCAATCATCGTCGGTTCCGTCAAGTGATCCACTTACTGGCTCCAACAAAGCCGTTTGGGATGCTATTGATAACAAGATTCGGTGGTGCCAAGTAATATTACTTACAGCGGGAGTGCACGCATCGTACAGCGGTTCCATCAAACGTGAAATTGATTTCGCCAAAAGACTGGGTAAGCCAATAATTGCGGTTATCCCACATCAAGTTGGCCAGGTATCTGCTTTGCGAGACCATGCGACAGAAGTTGTACACTGGAGAGCAGATAGCATTGTAGGGGCTATTAGACGGCATATCTGACCTGGAGAGAAAGTATGAGAAAAGCACTTGTCGTCGGGATAGACCACTATAATGAAGATGCTGTCAGTAATTTAAGCGGATGCGTAAATGATGCTCATGCAGTGAAAGCTGTGTTAGATCGACATAGTGATGGAACTGTAAATTTTGGCGTGAATTTAATGGCTGCAACAAGTGAAGATTCCAGCATAAAACGAAAAACTCTCAAAGACCAGGTTGTTGAACTTTTTAAGGATGACAGCACAATCGCATTATTCTATTTTGCTGGCCATGGCTATATTGAAAGTTCTGGAGGATATCTCATCACCTCAGAGTGCAAAGACGGCGATGACGGTCTTCCTATGAATGAACTTCTCAAGATAGCTAATGATTCTCCAGCTAAAAACCGGGTGATTATACTCGATTGTTGTCATAGCGGAATTGCGGGTACCCCGGACCTTGATGATGAGAAGGCCATTTTGAAAGAAGGAGTTACAATTTTGACAGCATCTAGTGCAAACCAGTATGCAGAAGAAAAAGATAATTCTGGCGTATTTACCAATCTGTTGATAGATGCTCTAAGCGGAAGTGCCGCTAATTTAGTCGGAGAGATTACTCCCGGTAGCGTGTATGCACATATAGACCAGTCTTTGGGACCGTGGGAACAGAGGCCTATTTTCAAAACGAATGTGAAGAGTTTTATAACATTACGTTCTGTTCAGCCCCCGATTTCTCTGGCCGATTTAAAGCGTATTACAGAGCTATTTGAAGAAAAAGGTATGGAGTTCCCTCTCGATCCGTCCTATGAGCCGGAAAGTGAGAATCCTGTTGAAGAAAATACTGAAAAATTAGCTATACTACAAAAGTTCAACAGATTGAATCTGGTTGTTCCGGTCGGGGAAGAACACATGTATTTCGCGGCAATGAATTCAAAATCATGCAAGTTGACGATTCTCGGTGAGCACTATTGGAACCTCGTAACGAATGAGAGAATATAACTTTCTTGATATCCACTCTTCTCTCTAGTTAGTCTGAAATCACTAAAAGGGCCGACACCAGAACTGTTACGGGGAAAGGGGTCCGGTCTTTGCTTAACTCATCTAAGGAAAAAAAGAAGCCACTTGCCAATCTCGAAAAGTCAAGATATCTCCTGAAATTCACGATAAATTTAGAAGATGATCAGGAAGAAGGTCAAAGGACAGCTATACTAAACTGTTGCAGATTGCCACTGAAAGTTTTTATTTCGCCCTGACCCCGAATGGCGCTACGTTTTTTTGGTATTATGTCACCGGATTTCCGGGGACGGTAGTCTACCGCTCCAAAATGACCCACGGCAAAAACAAGAAGAACTTCTCCATCCGCACCGCAGATGAATTTATAGCTGATATCACGCAGCATATCCCGGAGAAAAGCTTTCAACTGGTGCGTTATGTTGGCTGGTATTCAAACCGGATGCGGGCTGATCGGGCCAAACAGGAATTGTCCGGGCAAGAGAGTGGCGGCAATGACGAAATCGAAATTATCGATGTGTCCGATTACAAGCCGCGTAGAATTCCGCCACCGACCTGGCGGGAGTGCATCAAGAAGATCTGGGAGGTGGATCCGCTGGAATGTCCCCATTGCCAGGGCGAGATGAAAATCATCAGCTGCATCAACGAACCTCCGGTGATCCGGAAGATACTGGAACACCTGAACCTGTGGGAAATACAGCAAGAACAACAACGCCCCCCACCATCACGAGCCGGACCGCAATTGCCGGCATGGAAGAGACGTTCATTTCCGGGGGATCCCCGACAACAAGAGCTCTTCGACGATGGTTGGCCAGGCTTTGAAGAGTCGTATATCTCGTATGATTGACAGCCCGTTCGGGCTGGCTGCCCTCCTTTTTTCCAGCCCCTGGCATGGCGGCGAAGCTGAAAAGCATTGCAGCGCAATGTCTTTAGCGCGGCCTGGCCATATTGCTTGACTTATATCTTCTTGTTTTGTAATAATTATTACAGATTCAGCGGTCACACTGGCGCTTCTATGGAAATGCCTTGCTTGCGATCTGACTTGGCGTACGGAAAGGCGTCGCTGAACATGCCGGTTGGTTGAAATTGGGCCTGATTGGACTTGGTTTCTCCCGTTCTCCCGGCCTTGGGCCGACCCGTTGGGCCACAACCCGGCCGAACTCCGCGCTAAAAAAAACGGGGTGGACGGGGACACAGGAAATCT
>CAZVGY010000193.1:0-4353 GCA_964627015.1 uncultured Desulfobacteraceae bacterium | reverse complement strand
GATATTTTACACTGAAAATTTACCAGGCTTTATTCAACTAAATTGGAGAAGAACCCGATATAAAAAATTCAAGCAAATTAAAATCTGCTCTAATACCTGGCTAAAATCATTGTTTGTCACCCCTCAGTTCATGAATAATGACTTGATCATTTGTATATACGCATATGGAAGCTGCGATTTTCATTGCCTCCCGGGCCACGGCCACTGAATCCAGATCAGAGTATTGCACCAGTGCAAGGGCTGCGGCAAGCGCATACGGGCCACCTGAACCTATAGCCGCAACGGATTCATCCGGTTCTATAACATCTCCTGTGCCAGAAATAATGAACATGTGATCCTCATCCATGGCAAGGAGCAATGCCTCCAGTCTCCTCAATATTTTATCAGTTCTCCAGTCTTTAGCCAGTTCAACAGCTGCCCTGGTAAGATTACCATTAAATGACTCTAATTTCCCTTCCAGCCTCTCGAAAAGATTGAAAGCATCTGCGGAGGCTCCAGCAAATCCTACAAGGACCTGCTCTTTATACATAAAGCGCACTTTTACAGCATTGTGCTTCATGATGGTATCGCCAAAGCTCACCTGTCCGTCCCCTGCCATCACGGCCTTACCGTTCTTCCTCACCGCGACGATCGTTGTGGCTCGTATTTTTTCCAGATTGTTCTGGCACATAACTTATATTCCTTTCGGGACAAACTGCCCGGGATGCTTGAACTCCTGTTTATCTGCTCCTGGGATGCGCCTTGTCATAGACCTTCATAAGCCTGTCAAGACTCACATGGGTATATTTCTGGGTAGTGGAAAGACTCACATGGCCCAGAAGTTCCTGTACTGACCTGAGATCAGCCCCTCCGTCAAGCAAATGGGTCGCAAAAGTATGCCTCATGGAGTGAGGGCTCACATCAACGGGCAACCCGCTTTCTCCAGCATATCTTTTAATTATTTTTCCTATACTCCTTACTGAAAGCCTCCCCCCTCGAATATTGATAAAAAGAGCGTCTTCAGCAGAAGACACCTCCTTATTTTTTCTCAAAAATGCAGTAGCTTCCAGGTAGTCCCTTAATGCCCGTAAGGCCTGCCTGCCTATAGGAACGATCCTTTCTTTACGGCCCTTGCCCATTACCCTGACCATTCGCCGGTCAAAATCAATACTGGATATGTTAAGAGCTTCAAGCTCGCTAACTCGGATTCCACAGGAATAAAGCACTTCCATAATCACCAGATCCCTCAGGCCCATGGGCTTCTCGCGGTCAGGCCTTTCAAGGAGCCTGAAGACTTCATCCACGCCGAGATAATTTGGGATATATTTTCCCAGCCTGGGTGTCGCAATATCGGCAGCCGGGTTTGTCTCGGTTATTCCCTTCCTTTCCAGGAAAAGAAAAAAGGATCGCACAGCGGATAGCTTGCGGGCAATCGTGGTACGCTGGAACCGTCCATAGATGCTTCCCAGATATTCTCTGATAACCAGGGGAGTTACAACTTCCAGCACGTTTTCAGATTTTTCCCGCGGAGTCGTCATCTCCCTTGAAGCCAGGAATTCCGAAAACTGTCTCAGGTCAATATGATAATTTCTGATAGTATGACGAGAATACCCTTTCTGGCCTCTCAAATAGTCCAAAAATATCTCTATGAGTTCCTGAAATAACAAAGCGGAGTCTTCCGGATTTTCTAGGTAATTTGCCCTCCCCAGTCTTTTGCTAAAAAAAGATCAAGTTTACCATTTTTATTGAAATTGGCAATCAAAAAAAACTCTGTGCATATTCTTGGCTTGACTTTGATTCCTGTGTTGGGGTAATTTTTCAACCGATCTTTTAGTTTCCTAAAAGATCATTTTACAGGTAAACTATAAATAGCGTCCATCCAGAAACTCCCGGTGGGCGGGATCCGGGTTCCTGACAGGGAAACAAGTCCACCCGAGGTGGGAGGAAAAGGGCTACCCCCGGAAGGCCCAGCCCGTAAGATATGCCTCGGGAATGTTCAGCGGAGGTGCACAATCGAAATTCTTCATTCCTTTCACCCAAAGCTAAAACAATTCCTGAGTATATTCCTGAAAGAAATAAGAGTTATGGCCCAGAAAAAATTCTTAACCGTTTTCTTGGTCTAAAACTTGTTTGACTAAGAAATGCCATTTTGATCACGAAAGGGTTTAAATATGGAAAAGCAAGCTGAACAATTAAGAAATGTAGCCGTCATCGGGCATGAAGGCTCGGGCAAAACCTCTCTAGCCGAAGCTATGTTATTTGACGGAAAGGCTACCACCAGGATGGGAAGTGTAGACGAAGGTACCTCCCATTTGGATTTCGAACCTGAAGAGACAAAAAGGAAAACCACGATAAGCAGCGCTTTTCATCACTACACTTGGAAAAAACTTACAGTCAACGTGATAGATACACCAGGAGATGATAATTTCCTGTCAGATACCAAGTTCTCGCTCCAGGCTGCTGATGGGGTTGTCGTTCTCGTGGACGCTACTGCCGGAATAAAAATAGGTACAGAGAAGGTATGGGGTTTTGCTGATGATCTGAAACTGCCTAAAATAATTTTTGTCAATAAAATGGATAGAGAGCGGGCCGATTTCTTCAAGATTATCGAGGAAATCCCCTCCGTTTTTGAAATTAAGGCTACTCCAGTATTTCTTCCAATCGGAAAAGAAGACAAATTCACAGGTGTCGTCGATCTTATTAAAATGAAGGCATATGTATACGAAAAAGACGGCAGTGCAAAATTTGAAACTGCTGACATACCCTCTGACATGGAAGAAATAGCTAGTGAATGGCGAGAAAACATGATTGAAAACATTGTTGAAGTCAATGACGACCTGATGGAAAAATACCTAGAGGGTGAAGAGCTTTCTGATCAGGAAATCGAGGAAACACTCATTAAAGGTATCAAATCAGGGCATGTAGTTCCTATCCTTTGCGGCTCAGCCTTATTAAACGTGGGTGTGCCTCAGCTTATGAATCTCATAGTACAGGGGTTGCCCTCTCCGCTTGAAAGAACTGCCAGAAAAGGGAAAAAACCGGGAACCGATGAAGAGATAGAAAGAAAAGCCTCAATCGAGGAACCTTTTTCGGCGCTGGTCTTTAAGACTGTTGCGGATCCTTTTGCGGGGAAACTCACTCTGATGAGAGTTTTCTCAGGCACCCTGGAATCGGACTCCAGCATTTTCAATGCCAACAAGCAGGTCAAGGAAAAGGCCGGTCAATTGCTTTTGCTCGAGGGTAAAAAACAGCAACCCCTGGAAACAGCCGGGCCCGGAGATATTATTGCCCTGGCCAAATTAAAAGAAACCGTGACCGGTGATACCCTTTGCTCTGCCAATGATCCGGTGATTTATGAACCGCCAGCCCCGATTCCTCCTGCGATATCCTATGCAGTTGAAGTTAAATTGAAGGGCAGCGAAGATAAAGTCTTCAGCTCGTTCGCCAAGCTCCTTGAGGAAGACCCTACACTCAAAATGGAGAGGGACCAGAGCACAGCAGAAACAATACTTTCCGGCACAGGTCAAATCCATCTTGAAACCGCCTGTGAAAAGCTGAGCCGGAAATTCGGGGTGGAGGTTGAGCTGAAACCTGTTAAGGTACCTTACAGGGAAACGGTAAAAAAAGCGGCCAAGCAGGTTATCTACCGTCACAAAAAGCAATCGGGCGGCCGCGGACAGTTTGCAGAAGTCCATTTTGATTTGACACCTTTGGAAAGAGGATCCGGGTTTCAATTCGAAGAAGCGTTAACAGGTATGAATGTTCCCAGAAACTTCGTTCCCGCAGTGGAAAAAGGCCTCAATGAATCGCTTGAGAGCGGCCCTTTAGCCGGGTATCCTATTGTAGACCTGAAGGTCAGGTTTTTCGACGGCAAGTCGCATGATGTAGACTCCTCAGAAATGGCATTTAAAATCGCCGCCAGTATGTGTCTCAAAAAGGCCATGCAAGAAGCAAGCCCCACCCTGCTGGAACCTATAATGAAGATGGAAATCACCGTGCCGGAAGAAGTGATGGGAGACGTAATGGGCGATCTTAACGGCCGCAGGGGAAGAGTGCTGGGTGTGGACAGTGACGGAAAATACCAGGTGATCAAGGCTCAGGCACCTATGGCTGAAGTCCTGCTATACGCATTGGATCTGAACTCCATGACAGGTGGCCGGGGTACATTTCGTATGGAACTTTCTCACTACGAAGAAGTCCCGGCCCAACTGGCGGACAAGATTATTGCGGCTGCCCAGGAAAAAGAATAGGCATATTATAAAAATACACAAATTAGGCATTTCAGACCTGATTTTCTGAGCGCGGTTAAGTTTTTTTATATTTAAATATCCGACCCCAAAGGGGCCGGAATTGCAATAACCCCTTGAAGGGGAT
>CAZVGY010000192.1:0-4515 GCA_964627015.1 uncultured Desulfobacteraceae bacterium | reverse complement strand
AAAATGAAAATTTTAGGAAAAGAGGATATCGTTTTGTAGCTGCTTTTGACTCGGACCCTAAAAAAGTAGGAAAAAATCTTCCGTGTGGGCTTGTCATTGAACCGAACAACCGTATCAGGAACCTCGTCCAGACTCTTAAAATTGAGATTGGGGTTATAACTACCCCTCCTCGTGTGGCCCAGCGTGTTGCAGATCTCCTGAACGATGCGGGTATAAAGGCGATCCTTAATTTTGCTCCCATCCAGGTAAGAGCCCCGGAATGCTGTGAAATTGAAAACGTTGACTTCACTGTCAAGCTTGAACATCTTGCATATCAGGTCGAAAAGTCATCTAAATAATTGTAATACACCCTCTTCTCGTCGACGACAAAAAATCTTGAAACCTTGGCCTGATTGCGTGTCTAATTCTTCAAAATATCTTTTAAAAACATTCCAGTATAAGACTCTGCAATGCACGAAATTTGCTCTGGTGTCCCCGAACCTACTACATATCCCCCCTTTTCCCCTCCCTCAGGGCCAAGGTCAATGATGTAATCCGCTGTCTTTATCACGTCGAGGTTATGCTCTATAACTACGACTGTATTTTTCAGATCCACCAGGTAATACAATACCTCCAGTAGCCTTTGGATATCCGCGAAATGTAGACCTGTGGTCGGTTCATCAAGCAAATATAGTGTCCTACCCGTAGTTTTTCTGCTAAGCTCTTTTGAGAGCTTCACTCTCTGCGCTTCTCCGCCTGAGAGGGTGGTCGCTGGCTGTCCAAGCTTTATATAGCCGAGTCCTACATCAACCAATGTTTTAAGCTTGTTCTTTACACGGGGAACAGACTCGAAAAAAACTGATGCCTGGTTTACGGTCATATCCAGAACATCCGCTATGCTACATCCTTTATATCTTATTTCCAATGTATCCCTATTATAGCGCAGCCCATGGCATGCCTCACACTTAACATAAACATCCGGGAGAAAATGCATCTCTATCTTTATAATTCCATCACCTGTACATGCCTCACATCGGCCTCCCCTGACGTTAAAGCTGAATCTTCCTGGCTTATAACCTCTCGCCCTAGATTCAGGAAGCATGGAGAAAAGTTCTCTTATATAGGTAAAGGCACCGGTATAAGTGGCAGGATTCGATCTGGGCGTTCTGCCTATCGGGCTCTGGTCAATATTAACTACCTTATCTATATAATCAATGCCCTTGATGCCCGCGACACGGCCAACTTTTGTTCTGGAACGATACAGCTTCTGGCACAAAGCAGGATAAAGAATACCGTTGATCAGGCTGCTCTTTCCTGAACCTGAGACTCCCGTTATGCAGGTGAAGGTTCCCATGGGAATCTCCACCGCTATATTCTTGAGGTTGTTCTCTTCCGCTCCCTCAATCAGAATCCTATTTCCATTCCCCGGCCTTCTCTCCCTGGGAATTGGAATTGCCTGGCGGCCGGATAGAAACTGGCCGGTTAATGAATCCTCATCCGCTTTCAATTCTTCTGGTGAACCCTGAAAAATGACATGCCCACCTTTTAAACCGGCTCCCGGACCCATATCAATAACATGGTCCGCTGATAGAATAGTCTGAGCGTCGTGCTCTACCACCAGAACTGTGTTACCAAGGTCTTTCAAGCGCTTCAGATTTTCAAGGAGCCGTAGGTTGTCTCTTTGGTGGAGTCCTATGCTTGGCTCATCCAGGACATATAAGACCCCTGCCAAACCAGAGCTTATCTGTGTTGCAAGCCTTATCCTCTGATCTTCACCACCGGAAAGTGTCCCTGCTGAGCGGTCTATAGTGAGGTAGCCCAGGCCCACGCTCTTCAAAAATCCTAGACGATCCCTGATCTCTTTAAGCACTCTACGAGCAATTTTCTCTTCCTTGGAATCCAGTTTGAGATCATCCAAAAACTTGCTGGCCTTTTCAATAGACACTGAGGTTATATCATGGATAGTCCACTCTCCCACCTTAACTGCCAGGCTGAACGGGTTAAGTCTGGCACCCGCGCACACAGGACAAGGCCTTATACTCATGTAGGTTTCTATCTCTTCTCGAACATGATAAGAGTTGGTTTCGTGATATCTCCTCTCCAGGCTGGGAATAATCCCCTCAAAAGGACGGGAATAGGAATATCTTCGATCATCTTTTTCAAAGTAGAACTTTACCTCCTCTTTATTCGAGCCATAGAGGAGGACGTTTCGGACATCCGCTGAAAGCTCCCTGAAAGGAGCATAGATATCAATACCGTAATGCTGACATAATGAATCCAGCATCTGCTGAAAATATACAGAGTGCCGGTTTGCCCAAGGAAAAATAGCACCCTGTCTTAGAGAAAGATCGGGATCAGGAACAATCAGATCCGGATCAAAATATCTCTTCGTGCCTAGACCGCTGCACTCTGGACAAGCGCCCTGGGGATTATTAAAAGAAAACATCTGAGGCACAAGTTCCGGGACACTCAGGCCACACTCAGGGCACGCGGCACTCTGGCTAAAAAAGATTTCTCCTGACCCGATTACGTCAATGACAGCTTTGCCGCCCGAAATCGATAGAGTGAGTTCCATAGAGTCGGTAAGACGCCTCTGGATACCCTCTTTGATGACCAGTCGATCTACTATTACATAAATCTGATGTTTTTTATTTTTATCGAGTATTATCTCATCGTCTAAAAGCCTGAGGTCCCCGTCTATCCTGACCCTGGTAAAACCGTCTTTCCTGAGCCTGCGAAGTAACTGGACATGCTCCCCTTTACGCCCCTCCACTAAAGGCGCCAGTATCTGAACCTTGGAATCCTTATCAAGGCCCATCACTTGGTCCACAATCTGCTGGGTGGTCTGAGGGCTTATCTTCAAGCCACATTTAGGGCAGTAGGGTTGTCCTATCCTGGCGAATAGGACTCTCAGGTAATCATGAATCTCTGTAACCGTTCCCACAGTTGAACGGGGATTCTTGTTGGAAGTCCGCTGCTCAATTGCAATAGCTGGTGACAACCCTTCTATAGAATCAACATCAGGCTTGTCCATCTGCTCCAAAAATTGTCTGGCATAAGCGGAGAGTGACTCCACATATCTCCGCTGGCCTTCAGCATATATGGTGTCAAAAGCTAAAGATGATTTCCCTGAACCCGATAACCCCGTTATAACTACAAGCTGGTTCCTCGGTATATCAAGAGAAATATCCTTGAGGTTATGCTGCTTCGCTTTTCTAATTTTTATATAATTAGCTTCCATATATGAATTTAAATAGGTGACACCTACGCTGTATTCTAATTTTTCCCTTTTTTCCTGTTCTTCGATATATCTACAGCCATTCTTATCGCAGATTTAAGGCTTGATGAATTCGCTTTCCCTTTGCCGGCGATATCGTATGCAGTTCCATGATCCACCGATGTCCGAATGATCGGAAGCCCCAGGGTCACATTAACAGCATCAGAAAAATGAAGAAGCTTTAGGGGAATCAGCCCCTGGTCGTGGTACATAGCTATGACAGCGTCAAATTTCCCCATGGCCGCCTTATGAAAAACTGTATCAGGAGCCAGGGGACCCTCTAGAATTAATCCTTTGGTCCTAGCCTTGTGCACCGCAGGGAGTATAATTTCATTCTCTTCGGAACCGAACAAGCCTTCCTCACCAGCATGTGGATTCAATGCGGCTACTGCCAGACGTGGCGTTTCTATTCCAAAATCTTTTTTTAAAGCCGCTCCTGTTATGCAAATGGTCCTTAAAATCATTTCTGAATTTAAAATTTCTGGGACCTCTCTCAATGCACAGTGTATGGTGGCGAGTGCAACCCGTAACCTTTCCCCTGCTAGCATCATCACATATTCGCTGGTCCCGGTTAGATCTGATATAAGCTGGGTATGACCCTCAAAGTCATAGCCGGCTTTTTGCATCAGAACCTTGCTTATAGGACAGGTGACCATGGCCGCCGCTTCCCCTTCTTCCACTAGGTGAACCGCACTTATGATGTAATCCACCATCGCCCTGCCTCCTTCCAGTGTAGGTGCCCCTGGTAGATTGCACCGGCTATCCAGTTGCGAGACTGCTATGAGGTCAACCAGACCCAACATACCCTCTGCATCCGAAGGTTTTGAGATAATATTTAGTGACACATTGTAGGAGAGTTTATTAATCACGGAATACAGTACCTCGTAGTCACCTATTACAAAAGGCCGACAGATGGCAAAAATATTCCGGTCATTTAGTGCATCAACAATGATCTCAGGTCCGATTCCGGCAGGATCCCCCATGGTTATTGCGATAAGCGGAAGATTGGACATGACTCCACCCCCTAAAAACAAAATCGAATTAGCAGTATCCCTCGCTTCAAAAACCCAGGGTCTTAAACCCCTGCATTCCGCATAATACCCCGACAAACAGCCTTTTTAACAAATAAACCAAAAATTTTTATTATCTACTCTTACTAATATAGTGTCAATCGAGTTTCACTCGAACTGTAAGCATGCCAGTAAACCGCAATATATTTGAGGGAATAAGGGGGGAGAAGGCTCTTACCCCCGTGCCCC
>CAZVGY010000191.1:0-4570 GCA_964627015.1 uncultured Desulfobacteraceae bacterium | reverse complement strand
TTGTTAACTATGCTTAGAAAAAAGCCAATTTAATTTTTTGCTTCCTAAGCCCCTATATAAAATACGCATATTAAAAATAATTGCACAGCAGCCTGTGTTTGTAAAGCTCCCTCAAAAAGGATTCACGCATCAACCCTCATTTTTGATTTACGGACCAATTTTTTCTCTTGCCGCTTTGCAGGTTCCTAAAAATATGATAAGTTTTATTTTAAAATTGAAACATGCCTCCTGCCTGTTTTTAAATAACCAGCAAGCAGTCTTTAGTCACCCGGGGCAGCATTCATATCCCGCCAACCTTTATTCATAAAGAGAAGAAAGGAGCAGAAAATGGCCATGATGACTGCGGAGCAATACGAGGAGAGCCTCAGGAAGCTCAACCTGAAAGTCTACATGTTCGGCAGACGCCTTGATAATGTGGTGGATGATCCAATTATCCGCCCTTCCATGAATGCTGTAGCCAAAACTTACGAATTGGCTCACCGGCCGGAACATGAAGACATAATGACTGCCACGTCTCATATAACCGGAAAGAAGATAAACCGGTTTACACATATCCATCAGAATATCCAGGACTTGGAAAAGAAAAGCAAAATGGGTCGGCTGCTGGGCAGGGAAACAGGCTGCTGCTTCCAGAGATGCGTCGGTATGGATTCACTCAACGCCCTCTCCATCACCACCTACAACATAGACGCCAAATATGGCACACATTATTACAAAAGATTTTTGAAGTATCTTGAATACGTGCAGGAGAATGATCTTACCTGTGACGGTGCCATGACTGACCCCAAGGGTGACAGGAGCCTCCCCCCGCACAAACAATCCGATCCGGATCTTTATATGCGTATCGTCGAGGAAAAAAAAGACGGCATAGTGGTCAGAGGCGCAAAGGCCCACCAGACAGGCGCACTGAATTCTCATGAGGTAATAATCATGCCCACAATATCCTTGAGAGAAGATGACAAAGACTATGCAATCTCCTTCGCACTTCCCAGTGATACAGATGGAATCATATACATAATGGGCAGGCAATCCTGTGATACAAGGAAAACAGAGGGTGGAAACATGGACCAGGGCAACCTGCTATTCGGCGGTCACGAGGCCCTGGTCATATTTGACAATGTATTTGTACCATGGGACCGAGTTTTCATGTGTAGAGAATATGATTTCGCAGGGGAGCTGGTAGAAAAATTCGCCGCATATCACCGCCAGAGCTATGCCTGTAAGGTGGGAGTCGGAGACGTCCTCATAGGCGCGGCTCAAACCGCAGCGGAGTATAACGGCGCCGCAAAAGCGGCCCACATAAAAGACAAAATCGTTGAGATGAACCACCTGAACGAAACTCTTTTCTGCGGGTGTATTGCCTGCGCCTCCCAGGGAAATAAAGAGCCCAGCGGAACGTTTTATGTAAATACACTACTTGCCAATGTACACAAGCACAATGTCACCCGGTTTCCGTATGAGATTTCCCGCCTCGCCCAGGACATAGCCGGCGGCCTTATGGTGACCATGCCGTCGGAGAAGGACTTTAATTCTCCGGAAACCTCTAAATGGCTTGACAAATACTACAAAACAAACCCGGATGTGCCAACAGAGCATAGGATGCGCATCTTGAGACTTATCGAGAACCTGACCCTGGGTACCGCGGCTGTGGGTTATCTTACCGAATCCATGCACGGTGCAGGGTCTCCCCAGGCCCAGAGAATCATGATTTCCCGCCTTATAAACATGGATGAAAAGCAGAGGGCCGCTAAAAAGCTCTGCGGCATAGAGTGAAAAACGGTTCTAGCTAAAATACAGGAATGAAATCATGGATGTCTTTATCACCGGAGGCACAGGTTTTGTAGGGTCTGCCCTCACGCGAAGGCTTACTGAACATGGTAACAGGGTGACAGTTTTGACCCGCAGGCTAAAAGCAGACAGTTTTCTGCCGCAAGGAGCAAAATTTCTTGAAGGCGACCCTGTAAAACCGGGGGAGTGGCAGGAAAGGTTAGCAGATCACGAAATGGTCATAAACCTGGCTGGCTCGCCCATTTTTACCCGATGGAACAAGAAGACCAAGGCGGATATAAAAAACAGCAGAGTAGACACAACAAGAAATCTCGTCGAAGCGATATCCAACAAAAAAGGAAAGGTAAAAACTTTTATAAGCACCTCTGCAGTCGGTTATTACGGCTTTCACGGGGATGAGATACTGGACGAAAATAGCCCGCCCGGCGACGATTTTCTGGCCTCAGTTTGCAAAGAATGGGAAGCCCCCGCTCAGAAAGCTGAAAAGACGGGAATAAGGGTCGTTACCTGTCGTTTCGGTATTGTGCTGGGAAGAAACGCTGGTGCCCTTGGACAAATGGTCCCGGTATTCAGGATGGGTCTGGGAGCTCCCCTGGGCAGCGGCAGTCAGTGGTTTTCCTGGATACATGAGCAGGATCTGGTCAGTATTCACCTTTTTTTGATCGGCAGAAAAGAACTGTCCGGACCCGTAAACTGCACCGCTCCAAACCCTGTTACAAACAGAGAGTTCACAAAGGCCCTGGCAGAAACACTAAACAGACCCCGATTAATGCCGCCAGTCCCCGGGTTTGTACTTAGAATCATGAAGGGAGAAGTCGGCAATGTCTTGATAAAAGGCCAGAGGGTAGTACCTAAAAAGCTTGCTGAATCGGGATTTTCTTTCCAATTTCCTGGTATTTATGAAGCCCTGAGAGACCTTCTGACCTAATGGACCTGGGATCATTCGAGCCAGTGCTGATCTATTCCTTGTATCTTACCTTATACTTTTGTCGTTCGTCTTGGATCCTCGAATCGTTTAAAGCTTTGACCATTTACCATGATATTTTTGCTTTTCAAACCTCTTTTTAATACTTCTTTTGAAGCAAAGGGCAAAATCACGAATAGGAGGTTTTTAAATGAACAAAGCCAAGGCTCTTAAAATATTGAATCCCATACTTGGATTGCTGGTGCTAAACCAGCTGGTCATTGGTGCGCTGCACGGTTCTCTTCCTCATATCATCTTTGAGGTTATGCATGTAGGAGGCGGACTTGTCCTGGTCCTGGGTGTGGTAATCCATTTGATATTGAACTGGGGCTGGGTTCGGGTTAATTTTTTCAAAAAAAACAGCAGCGTGTAGGTTAAATATCGGTCAGACTGAATCTGCACGCCGTAAGTCTGCTGATCTCAGTGGTTAAAACAAGTCCTTGTCGATCCGAAGGGGAGTGATTTTCTGATCAAAAAGGGGCTATTCCTGTTGGATAACCCCTTTTTGATATTTACTCCTCTTGTGAAGGAATCTGTCAGAAGCTAGAAACCCTTTTCTGGGCCTCTTCAGCCTCCTTCATAATTTTTTCCACCACTTCCCTGCAAGAGATTATCCCGTCGATAAGCCCTACACCCTGACCTGCAGCAAAAAAACCACCCTCGACATCCCCGTGAACCAGAGAAGCAGCAGTAGCGCTACCCCCCTTATAGCTCTCAGGAGGCCTGGCAGAACCCATTAGCGTATCGTAATTAACCATTCCGGCATGCTCAGCCATCAATTCTCTAAGCTTATCATTAACAATAATACGCATGGAGCCGCGACGCCCTGCTGTAAAGCCTTTATCGCCAGGGCCCACTTTCCCCATGGTGCCGTGGCGGACAGCAAATGTATCACCATCCCTGCTCGCCACAATGAGCTTTTTGTAGTCTTCATGGGCAGGACTTTCTGTAGTCGCTATGAACCTGGTTCCCACATAAATTCCTTCAGCACCAAGAGCAAGAGCAGCTACCAGCTGGCGTCCATCCGCAACACCGCCTCCAGCGAGCACCGGGATATTAACTTGAGCAGCCACCTGAGGAACTAAACAGAAAGTGGTGTTCTGGTCAAAACCGCTGTGACCTCCACCATCCGTACCAGATGCAACAACAGCGTCCGCTCCTGCCTCTTCAGCCTTTTTGGCATGTTTAACCGCCGCACATACATGAATAACCTTCATACCGGCATTTTTCAGAATCCCGGTATAAGCCATAGGGTTGCCCTGCGAAACAATCGCTACAGGAACCTGTTCTTCTATGGCCACCTGCCTGCATCGGTCGCTGAATTCTTTCTCAAGCCCTACGGCACTTACCACAAGGTTTACAGCAAAGGGCTTGTCCGTTAGGGCCTTTACCTTCTTAATCTGCTCCCTGAACCTTTCCCCGGTCTCATCCACATCTTTGGTAACTTGAGTCGCGCCAGCATTTGGACCAAGAGTTCCAAGCCCGCCCGCATTTGAAACAGCCGCAACCATCTCGGCATTTGTAACCCAAGCCATTGCCGCCAGCACAATAGGATGTTCAATGCCCAACACTTCAGTGATCCTTGTCTTCATTATCTATTATCTCCTTACTCTTAAATATGGTTGCCTCGCGTTCTTTCAGGATCGCATATATTGCATACACCAAATAAAAAGGCAATCCAGTTAACGCGATGCCACCCTGGTAGAAAGTGTTCCGTGAATCAAGAATCAGAAATGCCGGCCATTTTTTTTGCCAGAGCCTCGGACTTCTCAAAATCGTAGTCTCCATGAATAGCCCTTCTCTGGGCCTCAGGTGACC
>CAZVGY010000190.1:0-4593 GCA_964627015.1 uncultured Desulfobacteraceae bacterium | reverse complement strand
ACGTTTCGGTGGAGCATTTCAGGAATGGTTTGTGGTAATTTATACATTAGAATCTCCTTTGACTGTTCTTCACAATGCTTATTTAATTGGAGAGTTTTTGAAATTCTGGAAATTCCTATAACCAATTAATATTAATAGATATATCTTTAGATATGCACGGTGATCAAAATTACTCTACTGGCTTTTTACAGCAATGGGGTTGGTTATCCAAATACATCAACTTGAAGTATTTAAACAAGATAAATCAACCTAGAATATCAAAGAACAGGTGTTGGGATAAAACTCCTCGACCCCTCAATTAGATTGTGTTTATAAAATTTTAACCGGACAGCAGTGTTGACAGATATGCCTTTTCAATTTGTATCATACTATCATTTCGGGTTAAATTTTTTGCAGTTTTAATTCCGGCATCTCCTTTTCTCTGTCCCAGGTTCGCTCGGTTACGCCTCGTTTCTTTAATTCGATTTTCATAATTTTCATGGTTTCGGTTTTGGGAATTTTTTCCACGATATCCACATAGCGGGGAACCATAAAGTAGGCCATATTCTCGGCGCAAAAACGAATCAGATCTTTTAAATCAAGTTTGTTTGTCGATTTTGGCTTCACCCAAATCATAACATCGTCCTCACCTATTTCCGAGGGAACGCCGAATGCCGCACATTCTGCAATCGATGGGTACTTTGTAACGATGTTTTCCACTTCAAAGGAGGATATATTCTCTCCCCGCCTCCGCATGGAATCGGTCTTTCGGTCTGAAAAATAAAGGTTTCCCTCTTTATCCTTTATCAATAAATCACCTGAATATATCCACCCGTTCCGTACTTTTTTCTTGGTAGCCTCAGGGTTTTTAAAATACTGCACATCATTTTCTCCTCCCGGAGTTCTCGCTTTATGGACGAGTTCTCCCGGTACCCCGGGGCCGACCTCATTTCCGTTGTTATCGACCAGTTTCCATTGTAAATCTCCAGTGACTTTGCCGATGGACCCTTTTGGTGATGTGCCTGTGTTCAAGGTAAAGATGCCACCACCGTCAACTGCACCATACGCTTCATAGATGGTTAGATTGAATCGTTTTTCAAACGCATCCCACAAATCCCGTGGCATGCCCATCGAAAGTACCATCCGTACCGGATTTTCGGCGTCATCCGGCCTTTCAGGTTGTTTCATCAAAATTTGCATTACCGATCCGATAGCATTAAATTGTGTCGCCTGATACCGCCTGATGGAGTCCCAAAACCTGGATGCTGAAAAACGTTTGTCCACCGCAAATGTTAATCCCAACGCCAATGATAGTCGTACACTCCATCCAATCGCATTTCCATGAAACAGAGGCAGAGCAGTGTAAGGAATATCATCATCGTTTAATAACAGTTTTGCAAACGCTATAGGCGATTCTGCATCCCAACCTTTGGCACGATAAATAACGCCTTTTGGAAATCCGGTAGTGCCCGATGTGTACAACAAAAAGACAATGTCCTCTGGATCCAGGGTGTAATCCGGTTTCTCAAAGGATGCATCCATAAGTGTATCCAGATCCACTTTCTCCCCTGACAGTACCGGACCTGAGACTGTTCGTCGAACAAAAACCTTTTCAATCTTTCCCACCGGTTTTTTAAGCTCGGCGACTTTAGGGTAAAGTACATCATCCACTACCAGGTATTTGACTTCCGAATCGGTCAGAATAAATCGGAGCCCGTCTTTTTTGAGTGCAATGTTAACGGGAACCGTATAGAATCCTGCCCGTGGTAGTCCGTAAAACAGATAAAGATATTCAGGACAGTTAGCCATCAACAGGGCGACTCCGTCACCCGGTTTTCCTCCTTGGGCAACTAACCCGTTGGCAGCCCGGGAACACGCATGGTTAAATTCTTCATACGTCACAACAATGTCTTCGTGTAAAAGACATGGCTTGTTTTTCAACCTTTTTCCCTGAGCATCAATATGATCGTAAAATGTATATAATTTGGATTTTTGAATATTCATAATTCCCCCCAATTCTGTCCGGTTAGCCAAAATATAAGGATAACTGTTTGTTTATTTCGCGTTTATTATTATGATTTGGTGGAGGTTTAAATAACTCCGTTAAAATACACATTCAAAACAAGTTGAGTTGTATAACTCTTAATAGGTTTTGCAGGCTATCAGGTATTTTCGATAAATATTTGAACATGCAAAGCAGCAAATAGGCGATCAGAGCCACATAAATCCGGGTCATTACAGCGTTGATAGACATATCGATTATAAAGGTTCGAGATTTTGACCGATATCGTGTTGTTTCTCAAGAGCTAAAATTGATGTCTTGGAATAAAATTTAGCATGGAATGAAAAATTGTGTTATAATAAACCATGGATTGAATCTCCTTTTGATAATAAAATGTGTTATAGGAAAACCCATTTATAACAAAATACGAGGTTCAAGCCTATTTTTTACTACCCTAACCGGACATTATTAAATTCCCCCATTTAAAAATTACTGGCCCCCTTCTTGGAGAAAGGATGAAGCTGTTTTAAAAAAAGCCTATACATGAAATCTTGATCATGCAATAAAATCAGCATGGAACTTGCAAATGAAAAATGGAACCGGATAATGCCTATAATTGTGTCCTCAGCACCACTAAAAAAAACAGAGGGCTTTTTCTACGGGATCCACGAGAAGTCTTGATATAACTGCTTCGGCCAAATGCCGAAAAGAGGGTCAACAATAACTCCAATAAAGATTGTATCAAAAAAAGTAAAAGCATTTCCCAGAGATACGAAATAATAATCACTGAAATAGGTTTCGATCAAGATCACATGTACATATTCTAGAGAGCATCTCCAAGGTTAATTCTGCTACGAATCATCAACATCATTAAGTTATCGGACTTTCATTCCTAAAGAACCAGGTTGAAAAATAGCGGTTGAGAATTTCGTATTCATGACAACATTTCTCAGTAAATACCCGGTCCAAAAATTAGTTTTAAAATCGTTAACCGATGCGTACGTTGCAAAAATCCCCTTATTGCCTTCCACAGTTGGCATCGATGAGAATCCATACCAAATCCCTTTCCACAAATTGCCTTTCTTGTCATAGATTTGTGACATTACCGGATCATAAGTATTTTTTAGAATGTACAAGCTCTTTTTTTGCTCCGGACTTTTCGGGTTTTTATATACAACATCAACTTCCCAGAATTCTCTAAGCTCCCACGGATCATTCTCCCCGGCAACTAGTGGATGAGGATAGGTCCTTGCATATTTCCCATATGCAAGTGTCTTTTGGTGCATAAGGGTCAGAAATGTGTGCTCTCCTACTAAAGTCGGCGTGTAATCTGGAACCTTACCGTCAAATACATAAAAATCATCCCAAGTGCCCGCAGATCCCCTTACAGGATTTTGGCGTTCACTGGATACCATTCGGAGTGTTCTGCGTAATGTCGGGATATAACTCCACATATCATCGTTTTTGGCAGAATCATCGTATCGCCATGTTAACATCGCCAAATCCTTGTTAGGCGGATCGGTAATCGTAAATAACATTGTCCAATGCAGATTCCTCGAATTATTTGGTAGTTCCGGTGAGGGTGGTGTGCATCGGTTCTTCCAAAAAAGAAGCTTTATATTCGAGTCTATGCTGATTTGGCGTCCTCCTTTTCTCTGGTCAAAACTAGAGTAATCGTCTGGATAATCTATACCGTCTGACCGCCAACGATAGTTAACGTTCCACATAATTTTAAGGGCTTTATTTGGTTCTTTTGGATCAGGGAACGGCAGTCCGACTTCATGTCCGGTTATCGTGCCGTCTTTATTCAGTTTACTTTTGCCTTTATTTTTTTCTGAAAGCTCAAACCAATATTCAGGCGGTAAATTCGGTTCAACCTCTTTAACATGGATAACAGCAGGCTCCTGCCAACCATTCCAGCCATCTTTAACAAACCGGTATGCGAAATACGGGAAATAATCCTTGTACTGATCAACGTTCGATGTGTTGATAATATCACCGGGTTTGGGTTCGGCGGTCATCCCTGCGGCAGGGAGGCTGACGCCTATTATCCACAGTACGAGAAATAAAAATATCAATCTGATAAGATGTTTGTGTTCTTTCATGCTCACGACCTCCTTCATAATGAAAAGTAAAATGAATTGTCATTTTTAGAGTTATTTTACTTTTTCTTGCTTGATACCTTTACTATACAACCGCTTATCCTGTAACCTTGTATACAGGATTGACGCTCGCTGTCGGGAGCCAAATTTATTGCACTGCACCCCCTGTCCTGTCAGTGAGGAAATGAGAATTCCGTAGTCAAAACAACCATGTCTTTTTCATTCAACCAGCCATAAATTGAGTCTTTGCTTCCAAATACATTGACGTACATCAGTTTAAACGACCAACTTTTATTCATCCAGTCAGGAACAAATGTAAAAGAGGGTTGAACAAGTCCTGAACCCCTGAGGTTATAAATTACCGTCAAATCATAACCGTATCTCCCGAAATTATAGACAGTGCCGACAGTTGCAAAAAGAACATGGTCGTCTTTATGCTGGGGTAGGTATGTTGCCGCGTTATTCAGAATATGGTCCAGATCACTATCTATGATATATTCTCCAACATAC
>CAZVGY010000189.1:0-4598 GCA_964627015.1 uncultured Desulfobacteraceae bacterium | reverse complement strand
TGCCGTCCGATGAAAAAATTTTCAGCTTGCGCACGTTTGCCGAAAGGACACAAAAATTCACACTTGTTTTGGGGCTAATTGAGCAAGCATCTGCTTCTGATTATTTATCAATCTATCTCCCAATTTTAACGGTTGGCTCTCGGAAGTAAGCGCACGGGTAAAAAGCGTCGTCAGCTGGTTCAGTTCAACGAACATTTCAATTGCACCCGTTCGTTCCAGATTCAACCATCTCATCGCGATATGAGTAAATGCTCCGATAAAGAGGTTTACGAAAATTCTATTGTTGATTTCCGGGTTAAAATGTCCTCTCGCTTTGCCGTCATCCAAAATTTTTTCCAGGTAGTTAACGTGGGATCTGAAACTTTTGTAATTATAATCAGAGAGAAATTTTCTGTTTAGTCTTATATCACGAAGATAAACTGTTAAAAACTTGGGGTCCTTGAGAAATGAATAAAAATAATATCCCGTGAAGCATTTAAATCTCAATATCGGATCATTCTTTTCAAATAGGTTCTCGAAATCCATGTATTGGTTCTTGATGAAATATTCCGAAATATTTAGAAGAAGATCATCTTTATTCTTGTAATATTCGTAAATCGTGCCCTCTGATACATCGGCAAGACGGGCAATTTCTCCTACAGTGGAATTGTTGAAGCCCTTTTTCGCAAAAACATCCTTGGCAGCATACAGAATGGACCGAGCCTTATGACGTTTATTGCTGACTCTTACCGGCATTTTCGGAATTCGGACAATCATGCTGAGAACCAGTTTCATGATATCGTCAAAATCAGGTAATGTTTTTTCTACATCTCCACACCCGATACAACTAATGGATTCCTCATCCAGCAATCCAAATATCATGTCCCTTACGACCGTAATATTTAAATTTTCCTCAAAAAAACCCTCCTCTATACCTTGCCTGAGAATATTAACCAATACCTTTATATATCTTCTAAGCGACTGATAGCCTTCGTGATTGTAAAAATTCTTGTATGACCGGCTCTCAAATAGCAAATTCTTCAGAATTCGGACTTTTTGATCGTCCTCATCATTCAGGGAAAGATGGAACCATATCATTTTACCCAGTTTTGAGACAGGACCTATGATCCCCTTAAAGTGGAAGCTTAGCTCCCTATTGACGGCTTCAAACTCCCGCTCGACTGCATAAAAAAGCAAATCTTCCTTATTTTTGAAATAATGATATATAATGGAGTCCACGACCCCCGCTTCCTTGGCTATCTCAGAAATAGTCGAGTCCTTAAGGCCTTTTGTCGCCAGTATTTCTCTTGCAGCCAATAGTATTTTTTCCCGCCTCCCATTATTAGTCATTTAGTTTCTCCTGTCCGCGCTCTGTTGATGATTGTAATACCCTTTTTATCTAAATATACTAAAGAGGACCTAAATATGTCAATGCCTCGACTTGATTATTTTTAAATTCCCCTCCTTTCTTAATACAATTCTATAGAAGTATTGCCGCCTCCAAGCGGTTTTTTATTACTCACAGGTGGATTATAGCCTGTAATGTTCATTGCTTCTCTATTGATTATAACGACCCAATCTACAGGAAAAAACAAGGAGCGGCGCTAACAAACTGTTTTTACAATCAATTCTATGGTTCAAAATTACATTCCAGTTAATCACTATAAATTGAACGAATTTCATTTAAATTGGTCCATTTATTTCAACAAAATTTTGCTTGACAACGCCAGCCTTATGGGTCTAGAATATAAATCAGTTTATTTTGTTTATGTGGCCTCATACAGTTTTCAGGATTGTCTCGTCACGGTGATTTACATGCAACCTCCCCTCATAACGGAAATTCAACGATTCTCCCTGCAAGATGGCCCGGGCATCCGGACTACGATATTTGTCAAGGGTTGTCCGTTGCACTGTCCGTGGTGCCACAACCCGGAAACTCAGAATCGCGAAAAAGAGTTTTATTTCTATGCCGACAAGTGCGTTAGCTGTGGCCGTTGCGTCGAGGTGTGTCCGACAGGGGCATCGGTCATGACAACCGGTCCTCAGAATGAACCTGTCTTGAAACTTGACCGGTCTAAATGTATCAGATGCTTTAAATGCATTGACGCATGTATAGCCGGTGCCAGAGTCACGGTCGGGAAAGACCTGCCGATGGATGAAATTATCAAGGAAGCCGCTGCCGATTTGCCTTTTTTTAAAAACAGCGAGGGAGGAGTTACTCTCAGTGGTGGCGACCCATTGCTCTTTCCGGAGTTCACCCTTGAAATAACGAAGCGGTTAAAGGCTGAAAAGATCCACGTCGGCCTCGAAACAAGCTGCTTTCAGAAATGGGAAAAAATCGAACCGCTGTTGCCGCATGTCGATTTATTTCTTGTGGACATCAAATCACTGAATCCCCAAAAACATAAAGACGTCCTCGGATGGCCGCTGAAACCTATCTTGCAAAACATTCAATTCCTAATAAAATCCAACGCTAACATCCGAATCCACTTGCCGATCATTCCAGGGTTTAACAATTCCACGGAAGATTTTGAAGCTTACGTATCATATTTGAGCAAGTTTGCAAAAAATCTCACAGGAATAGATGTTCTGCCCTATCATGTGTATGGGGAAGCGAAATATTCGGCTCTTAATCGTTATGACACCTACAAATTTAAGGATATTGAACAAATTCCCGGGAAAGATCTGTGGCCTCTGATCAACAGCTTAAAGAAAACGGAAGTCCCAAATCTTACTGTTGGCGGATTGGTCGGTATCGGTGGTGGATATAAAAAATCATTTAAAAAGGAGGTGGTACTCTAAATCCTGATGGTTTCGTAAAAAGTCCCGAAATTTTTTGTGGTACACTATAAGGTGTACTTGCAAGCGATGAATCACACAATATATTGTGGATGACTTTCAGATTCCTGACTTTTTACGAACTTGTCAAATCCTTAATCGAATGCCACCGCATCACACGGACGGCATCTTAAAACGCGTGAATTCCGTTCAACTATTTACCAAACCGAATTTAATTAGAGGAGGAAATTATGGCTACGTGTAAAAAATGTTCCCAATTTTTTGCTGTTCCGAATGATGCCGACGATTATGAGCCCGATAAGGGTGACTGTGTTACTGAACACAAAGACGAAAAGGGAAAATTTTGGCTTTCAAAACCTGTGTATGGGGCCAGCGAGGCGTGCAAAAGCTATTCACAAAGAAAATAATGGATCAATCGTCAGGCTGGAGAGAAGCCTTGAAGTTTGGCTTCCCAACACCTTAGTTTAATACTGATATCTCGAATAACAAAAAGGAGGCATATACCATGGCAAGAGTTGCAGAAGCAATTGAATACAAGGGGAAAGTAATTGAATTCCCGCCCGAATATCCGGAAGAACTAAACGTTCCTACAGAAGAGTTGTGCGAAACGCTCGGTCGGCCCAGCACTGAGAGAACGAAACGATTAAAGGCTCGGTGCCGCTTCAAACATACAGCCGCCGGTGAATTTGTCGATCCGAATCTTAAAGCTGGTATTGAACGGATGCGCTACTTTACCGAGTCCCACAAACAAACCGTGGGGATGCCCAACGCAATCCGTAGGGCGCATGCGCTGGCAAACCTTCTGAACAAGTGCACACTGGTGCTTCAAGAGGATGAACTCATTGTCGGCTTCAACGCGGAACATCCGGATAAAATCCCGCTGTATCCCGAGACATCATACATGACCGTAGCGGATTATATCCAAAGCCGAAACTGTCCCGAAGAGAAGGAAGAAGCCATTGAATGCAACGAATATTGGAAAGACCACAGCATTCAGGCGTTGGGGCAACGCTATTTTACCCAGGAAGAGCTGTTGCAGATGTACCAATTTACCACCATGGAACCGCCGGCTTTCGCCAATGCCTACAACAGCGTATGCCCGCCTTACGAGACCGTTCTCGAAGACGGCTTGCTCAAACGAATTGAAATTGCGGAACAAAACAGGCAGAATGCAATGAATGAAATGCAGTCGCCCGGCTGGAACGCGCCACAACGGCTTCCACTAATGGAAAAAATCGACAACTGGGACGCAATGATCATCGCTGACAAGGCTGTGATCTCATGGGCCAGAAGGCACGGTCGGCTCTGTAAGATCGTAGCCGAGAATTTTGAGACCGATCCCAAGCGTCAGGAAGAACTGATTGAGATCGCCGACATTTGCCACCGTATGCCCGCTGAACCGGCGAAAGGATTGAGAGACGCCATGCAGGCAAAATGGTTTACCTACCTGATAAGCCATTCACTGGAAAATTATGCCAGCGGATACGCCCAAAAAGAAGATAAGCTCCTGTACCCCTATTACAAAATGAGTGTGATCGACAAATCATTCCAACCCATGACATACGAAGATGCGGTTGAACTCGTTGAGTGTGAAAGGTTGAAGGTCTCCGAGCATGGTTGCGGTAAAAACCGGGCTTACAGAGAGGCCTTTCCGGGGTCGAACGACCTTTTCATTCTGACCATCGGTGGGGTGAATGCTGATGGCACGGATGGATGCAACGACATGACCGATGTAATCTTGGATGCCGCCAAAAACATCCGTACGACGGAACCTTCCATAGGATTTCGTTGGAACAAAATCGGCAGGGAAAAAACCAAGC
>CAZVGY010000188.1:0-4738 GCA_964627015.1 uncultured Desulfobacteraceae bacterium | reverse complement strand
CGGTTTATGATTAACCAGTGCTGGGTTGCGCGGAAGGTGTGAAATGGGGAGGGGGTAGGCAGTTGAAGGTGCCGGAAGTCAACACTTGTCTCCCAGTATCATCATTACCGAGAAAACTTCGAAAAAAGCCCCAACCCCAGGACCAGGAAACGGGAGCAGGGTTAAAATTGAGAATTGCGGTCGTGATACCTGCATACAATCCTACAGAGCAACTGGTGGGTTTAATCCGCGAACTGGCGCAGAGTGATATATCACCTATCATTGTGGTGAATGACGGCAGCGGTGCGCGATATGATCCTATTTTCGAAGAAATCGGATCAACAAAGGATTTGGTTATTGTCAGACATGCAGTTAACCTTGGTAAAGGCGCTGCTTTGAAGGCCGGCTTGAATTTCGTCTACTGCAACTTTGATGGGTGTATCGGAGTTGTCACTGCTGACGCTGATGGTCAACATCTGGTCAAGGATATTGTGAAGGTCTCGCAAACCCTGAAAGAGCATCCCAGGGCTTTAGTATTAGGGTCAAGATCCTTTGGAGAGAAGGTTCCGTTTCGCAGCCTTGTAGGGAATAAATTGACAAAGTACCTATTTTGGCTGCTTGTTGGTAAGAAATTGACGGATACCCAGTCCGGCCTCAGAGGTATTCCCATGGAGTTCATCCCCAAACTCCTCAAGATGAAGTCTCAGGGGTACGACTTTGAATTGGATATGTTGCTGGCATGCAAATACGGCAACCGTGAAATCATCGAGGAAGAGATACAAACCGTCTACGTTGACGGCAACATATCCTCCCATTTTAACCCGCTGATTGATTCAATGAAGATCTACTTTACCCTGTTTCGATTTATGCTGGCGTCTTTGGCGACGGCTATCTTCGATTACATAGTTTTTTTTGCGGTATATGGTTCGTGGTCCAATATTTTACTTAGCCAGTCTGTAGCCCGGCTGGCAGCTTTGGGGTTCAACTACTTAGCTGTCAGGAAGATTGTATTTCTATCCAACAAGCAACATTATCAGGTATTTCCAAAGTATCTGATTCTTGTTCTTGTTTGTGGACTGGTGTCTTACAGTATGATCAATTTATTGATTTCGGTCTTCCCGGTCAACTTGGCTGTTGCAAAGTTATTATCCGAACTGCTTATTTACTTTGGAAATTTTGCCGTTCAGAGGGAATTGATTTTTCGAGATAGAGGGGAAAAGACCGAAACAGACTGGGATGCTTATTATAAGAGCCTTTACCTGACCGCAAGTTATACAAGAAGGATTACAACCGCCACATTGATTCGCCTTATCAGGCAATATGTTCCCAACGGTGTTCGTGGAATAAGGATTGTTGAACTTGGCGGGGGAGGAAGTTGCTTTTTTGAGACAATCAAGAAAAAGATCAATCCCTGCGAATACCATATCGTTGACAACAACGAGTTCGGATTGGACCAGTTACGTAGCCGGATAGGCCATGACACTTCTGTTTTCCTGTATAACCAGGATGTATTAGATCTTGAGTTGACCAGGAAAATGGATCTGGTCTTCAGCATCGGCCTTATTGAGCATTTCCGTACCGCGGAAACAAAGAAAGCAATTGAGGCTCATTTTAAGCTACTTGAGCCCGGAGGAATTTGTATCATGAGCTTTCCTACCCCTACATGGCTCTACAGGATTACAAGGGGGATTTCCGAAAGTCTTGGCCTATGGATCTTTCATGATGAACGACCACTTGCTTTGGAGGAGGTCGAGGGCGCCATCGCTGATAAGGATACGATTGTCTTTAAGAAGATTATCTGGCCAATAATCCTGACGCAGTACGTTGTGGTTGTGAGAAAAGGCGGAACTGGCGACTAACTGCATACTTTTGCGACGGAAAGTGAGTCAGTTACTATAGGCCGCAGTAGAGAATGAATATCCCAGACCAAACAATATTGGGTAATCTGTTGCATAATCACCCCATCCGGGTTGGTTTACAAATCCACTGACATCTATATCTTAAAGCGGAATAGGAAAGTTTTGAAATACGCTTTAAAAGTCTGGCCTATCGTAATTCTTGTTCTTCTATTTTTTTGTTCCGGCCCCGTGCTCGAACCAAAAATCAAAGGGATCGCTTTGTATGGAGGGGAAGGAAAGCATGAGGCAAAGTGGAAAAGAAACGGGAGTTTCTGGGACACAAGGCATGGCTCTGGGTGGGTTCTTGGTGTAGGGAGAGAAAAGGGCGTTCATCTTTTGAATCTGAAGGATACCTCGGTCGAGTTCAAACCTTCCGGAGCCTATTATTTGTATGCGGAGCCGGCTCCACTCGGGTCAAATCCAAAGCTTGAGATAGATTTGTCAAACGGCACGAAGATAAGCGCTGTTTTTCAAATGGATGGAGAACCTGGTTCCGGTGCTGAGTGGACAAGGACTGACGGCAACGAGCGCCTTTCATTGGGCTGGGGAAATGGAGAGGCTGACAGGGTCGGTTCCAATGAATCGATCAATCCTTCAAAGAAAAATGGCGTTTATTTGTATCTCAAGATTGACCCACCAGAAAATTTACCTTTCTTGTTAGGGCTTTTGTCTGTTTTACAGATCGTGTTTCTTCCAGGTTTCCTGGTTACCAGGATGTTGAAGGTGAATGATGGCCTTATAAAAACCTGGATCTTATCTTTTACACTCAGTCTGATTATCAACCACTTTCTGGTCATGATTCTTGTTCTGTTCAAGATATACTGCGGGACCACGGTATATATTATTTTTGGGGTGGAGGTTGGACTTGTTGGCTGGCTGGTGCGGAACGACGTGGGTAAACCTATTAGGGTGGTGCTTGGGGGAGATGGTCAGAGAATAAAGGACCTGGTAACAGAAATCACCAGGGTGGAACTATTTTGGCAAGCGGTTAAATGGTTCCTTGTCTTTTTGGCTACGGCTACGTTGGTTTTTTTCGTTCTGAAACTTTGGGAAGGTGTAGGTACCATTTTTTATCGTGCTGACCCGGTGTGTTCCTGGAACATGTGGGCAGTACGCTGGTACCAAAATAGCTTTCCGGTCGGAACGATGCACTATCCACAGCTTTTGCCCACAAATTGGTCCCTGACTTATGTCTTCATAGGCTCAACATTACAATTTTTTGCCAAGGGGATCATGGCGTTATTTCCTTTATCGATCCTTTTCATATCTCTTGATCTGGCACTGCGCTCCGGAAAAATCGGGTACATCATCGGGATTTCTGCTACTGGTGCGCTTCTATGCGTTGTGCTTGGCGTAGTTATTCAAAGCGGGCATGCTGATGTACCCGTCGCATTCTTGACCTTAGCTGCGATTTACATGTTGCTTATCTCTCAGTTTACAGCCTCTGCCCGTGAAGTAAGGAAAAACCTCCTTTTAGGAGCAGTCTTTTGTGCTGGAAGCGCTCTCACCAAGCAGGCGGGCCTTTACATTGTCTTGGTGTATCCCCTTCTTTCTTACATCCTTGTGCTTAGGCCTCGAAAGGGGCTGATTGCCAAGAAAAAGGCGGGACAAGTGCTGGTGGTTATAGTGATCTTAGTTGGGCTTGTTGCGCCGTGGTATGTAAATAAGGAGTTACAAATAAGAAAAGGTTTAGATTGGTCAGAGATAACCGACCTTACCAGCAAGATCCATAAGGGGAGATCATTTGGCGAAAGATTGGTAAGGTCGCTTAAATGGGCAGAGCCCAAGATCGGAGGTTTGATGTTGTATATCATTCTGCCTATGAGCTTGTTCCTGAGTGCCCTGGATCGATCATGGCGTTGGATCTTGGTCCTGGTCACTTTGCCATTTTTCTTTCTGTGGGCGCTATTCTGGGGTTATGACATCCGCAATATAGCGGTCTCTATCCCTCTCATAGGCATGGGTGCCGGAATTGGCTTGGAGAATGCCGTCATTGATAGAAAAGGATTTCTGAAGTTGTGGGAAAAACTTGTTCCTGTGAGAATATCATTGGTCTTGACGATCGTCATAGGGGTTTGCCTGGTTTTGGGCAGCAGGTTTGATGAGGGTATGCTTATTGACAAGCAATTGCTGGAGCGAAAAAGGATTGGCGATCAACATCTTAACAATATTTTGTATAAGTACCATAACAAGTTTAGGATTGAGAAAAAAATTATAAGCAACTACCCTCAGTTGGCCTTTTTGCCAGAAATCGGACGATTTCACGTTATAGATCATTTCTCTGATTTGGGCTCTCTTATCCGCAAAATAAAGGAGACGGGTTCAGGGTATCTATTGGTTCATAGCTATTTGCCCATGGACCCTGATGTCGATGCATACATTAAGAGGAAGCTTGCCAATGGAGATTATGAAATGATTTCTAATCTATACGGTAATATCTTCCTGAAAATACAAGGATAAGGCCTCATGGTTACCTCTAAGGAGTTGGACCCATTGGGGCAAATGAGACATATCTATGATCGGTTATGCCTTCCCGGCTTTGATCTATTTGCCCCCCTTTCCTCCAGATATCTGGAGAGACCCAGGGGCACGTCGTTTAAACAGGTAATTGCCTGGAATAACAGAAGTTAGCGGCTTATGAAAATCATGAAAATTCCAAGCACCAAAATGCAAATCTCAAACAAATATCAATGACCGAAATTCAAAGTTCAAAACAGCTTAGAATGACGGCGAGGCATCCAATAAGTGTTTGAAATAGTTTGGTTATTGAATTTGTAATTTGAGTATTGAAATTTGGGATTTTAGTTGTCTGGTGCAAGAATGAACCGCTCTTATAAGGAAAAATGAATGGATCCTGCCGA
>CAZVGY010000187.1:0-4747 GCA_964627015.1 uncultured Desulfobacteraceae bacterium | reverse complement strand
TAATGGCATTTTGGAAGCTTACCACATTTTTCATGGTTTTTGCTTCCTAAGCCCCATAATTATTGTGTTATTAAAAAATCTACAAGGCGCCGTTCATCTCCTTGCAGGGTGAACGGCGCAATATAAACAAAAGAGCTAATAGTTAATACATGCAAAGGGGATTTTGATATTTGGAGGCTTTAATAGTGTCGGCAAGGAATTTTCATAAAGCGGATTGGGCATTCCAAAAAGTTTAGTGCAGGAGAGATAGACTGATATGCACAGAAAAGCGGTTTTCTTTACAATGATTGTTGCCCTGCTTCTGGGAATTTCTGCATGCCACACGCCGGCCGGGCGCACCGCAGGGAATGTGGTAGACGATGCAACTATTTCCACGAAGGTAAAGTTTAAACTGTTTGACAATGATCAGTTAAGCGGCTTTTCCATATCGGTAAGTACTTTCAAAGGAGTGGTAACCTTAACTGGAGCCGTTGAAAATACACGGCAGAAAGAGCTTGCTAAGGATATTGCCCTTTCCGTGAGAGGTGTTGAAAAGGTGAACAATCTTCTAGATATAAAATAAAAAGACAAAAGGTGATAAATAGCAACTGATAGGCTTTTGGCATGTTGCTTTGTGGCTGCAGCTGAAAGCGGAAATACATGGCGGACCACTTCTGATAATAAAACGGGCTTAATTCGGCAAGAAAGCCCATTTATAGCACTGGCTCTTCCCTGTTAGAGAGAAGAGCCAGCTGTTTTAAACCTATTTTGACTGCAAAAGCCTGCCTATTGTCATTATTTCAGCCTCTTTTGTGCCTTCGTACAGTTCGAGTATCTTGGCGTCCCTGTACCACTTCTGCACCTTGTATTCATCTATATAGCCGTATCCCCCGTGAATTTCGACGGCGGCGTTGGCACAAAATACCGCCGACTGTCCACCATAGTATTTTGCCATCGCTCCGAGATGAAAATCTGGACTTCCCGAGTCTGCAGATAATGCGGCTTTGTAGACGAGGTTCCTAAGAGCCTCCGTCCTGATAGCCATCTCCGTCAGTTTCAGCATTGTAATCTGAAAGGTCCCGAGGGGCTGACCGAAAACTATTCTTTCCTTGGAATATCTGTTGGCTTCGTCGAGGCATCCCTGACAAACTCCCAGCGCCTGCGCAGCCACCATAATCCTCGTTATGTCAAAGAAATGCATCAGCTGATAAAATCCTTTTCCCTCCTTACCAATAAGATTTTCCTGGGGGACTCTGACGTCTTCAAACGCTATTTCGGCAGTATCACTGGCCCTGATCCCCATCTTGCCGTGGATTTTTGTCCTGGCAATACCCGGGGCGTCGGCGGGTACAATTATCTGGCTGTACCTGTGGTGAGGCTTTTCATCCGGATTGGTGATGCACTGACAAACCATCCAATCACAGACGCTTCCGTTTGTGATGAACATTTTGCTGCCATTTATAACATAGTCACTACCGTCTTTGACCGCCCTTGCGCCGTATCCGGCAACATCTGTTCCGGCATTAGGTTCTGTATAGGCCCCCGCGCTGACCTTCTCGCCCCTGCATACCGGAGGCAGATAATGCTTTTTCTGCTCCTCTGTGCCGAAATAGTATATTGCTTCACACCCGAATCCAGCAGCTACTATGTTGAGCCCTATGCCCATGTCGACCCTGGACAATTGCTCGGTGACAAGGGCGTTGCCGAATATGCCAACGCCCGAACCGCCATATTCTTCAGGGACCCAGGCACAAACAAGACCGTTATCGGCGGCCTTTTTTCGGATTTCGGGTGTATATTTTTCCTCTCTATCACATTCTTCAGAGAGCGGCGCAATTTCCGTCTGTGCGAATTTATAGCTCATATCCTGCAGCATCTTCATTTCTTGCGGTAGTTCAAAATCCATCTTTTCCTCCTTCGGGTTTTACTAAAATGTTTTTTGGTATGGCATGAAAAAATTCATTGTTTTGGTGTGTCCTTATTTTATAAACACCACTTTAGCATGCTTTTTTATATATTGTTTTAAAGTGCTGATGTCAATATGTGGAAATGAGAGCTGATTAGCGAACAGCCGGAAAAGAGTCTTGCATAGAGGTTGAAAAACCTTGAATTGCTGAAAAAACGATAGGCTTATATCCAATGAAGAGTATTTGAGTAAAAGGGCCGAAATGATGGAGGAAAAGTGGTAAATAAAGGATGAAGAAGTGATCCTTTATGTTTCGCTTGGTAAACTAAGAAAAGACATTTATTTTAAGTCACTTTGTTTTTAATTTTCTTTCCCTTTGTTAAAGGTGTTTTTAACGAAGACCCAAGCTTTTTTGGAGAAGGCCTATTTTGGAGGTTTCTCAGATTTTTGTCTTTTGAAACATCAGGATTCATTTCAGACCGGAATACGGCATTTAGGCCAGGATTTTTGAAAACATGGTCAGAAAGATAAGGAGGATCAGGGTATAAACGCAGAGGACTCCATACCATATTCGCCAATTATTTTTTTTATTAAGTAACTTGACAGGCGGCATTTCATGATATGAAACGAAAAAATAACTCAGTAAAAAACCTGTCAGTATGGTATCTGCAAAGCCTATGGCATTCCACCAGAGCCAGGACAGGTCAGGAACAGACGTCCATAGATAAAGGTTTACACCCACACCAAGGAGAAAGCCGGCCATGACCCCATTAGCGCTGGCCCTTTTTACAAAAAGCCCGAGGAAAAAGACTGCTGCTATAGGACCATAGAAGGCTGAACCGATTTTGTTTATGGCCTCGATGACAGTCCTGGATATTTCTCCTACATGAAACGCGAAACCGATACAAAAAAGTCCCCACAGCAGGGTAAAAAACCTGGAAAGCACCATTTCTTTTTTTGGGGTTAAGGGCCTTCTGGAAAACTTTTTATAGATATCTTCAAGGGTTGCTGCGCTCAGCGAATTTATTGACGAGTCAAGACTGGACATGGCTGCGGCCATTACAGCCACGAATACTAAGCCCACCAGTCCCGGCGGCATGAAATTAACAACAAATGCAGGGACCACGTAATCGATACATCCATGGGGAACTTTTGCAAAAAATTGTGGGCTCTTAATAACAAAGGCACCAATGATCAGGCCTACTAAACAATAGACCAGTACAACCGGAAATCTGAAAAGTCCATTAAGGAGTAGGGACTTTCTGCAATCATCCAGGCTTCGGGCGGATAATTCTCTCTGTACCTGGCTTTGATCACAGCCGTAGTAACTTACATATAAGAAAAAGCCGCCTATAAAGAGCGGCCAGAAACCATAATCCCTATCCTTGCCAAAGCCAAAGGATGTAAAATCGATGGCTCTTAGCCTTGAAGGGTCAAGGGTTTCAAAAACTTCGTTCCATCCACCCACGATATACAGGCCCATCGATCCGATGGAGAAGATTCCGACCATGAGAACCATCATTTGTATTGTGTCGGACATTATATCAGCATGGATTCCTCCCAGAAGTTCGTAAGTGAGGGCTACCGCACCTACCAGCATGATAGTCAACCACAGCGGCTGAGATAAAGTGACGGAAAGGACTATGGCTGCAGCATACGTAGCCACACCGGTAGCCATGCCCCTGCTTATTTGAAAGATAAGACTGATCAGTATTCTGACTCGAGTATCAAAACGACGCTCTAGATATTCATAGACACTTCATTCATCGAATGGAAGGCCGGAAAATAAAGCGCCATCAAAAACAGCATAGCCAGGGGAACTGCAAGTTCATAACCAAGCCATATCATTCCTCCACCAGGTCTCAATGCCACAAAAGCGGGTGCTGAAATAAATGAGATCGCACTCAGCTGTGTGGCCATGGTGGATATTCCAATAGGAAACCAGTGAATTTTTCTGCCCGCGAGATAGTAATCCGCAAGATCTTTCTGCTTAAGGCCAAGCCGCCACCCTATGACAACAAGGCCCAGGGCATAGCAGATAACAATTAACCAGTCTAAGAATGTCATGGCCCAAAAACTGTGCGCTCCTGTATTTGATTTTTAGCCAGACATAAAAGGGGAAAGAAATTTCTGGAAGAATTGTAAGCTTTAAATATTCAGACCGTTATGGCTTTTCAGCTAATATCCCAGCAACCGCCCTCCTTACTTCAAATAGCCCTTCATGATAGTGGAGGCATCTAAATTCTCGAAAAAAGTTAAGGAGTTCATTCCTTTCGAGTAGGTGATCCGGATTTTTAGGCTTTCCGAATCGGGCCTGATCAACAGTAAAAGTCTCATATACCACGATTCCGCCTGGCCGAATCCCATCTTTAATCTGTTTAATGAGAGAGCGTTGAAGGTAATTAAAACAAATTATGACGTCGTAGGAATTCTTATTGATGTGATAGTTTTTTTCAAGGTCCGCTACGCTGGCGGTTATACTTACCTGGGCTTCATGTGCAAGCACCAGCGCATTTTTGACCGCTTCGGTGGAAATATCAACCCCCGTGACTTCAAAGCCCATTCCGGCCAGGTAAACCGCATTTTCACCGTTCCCCATGGCCACATCAAGTACCTTACCCATGGGAGGAAGGCGATGTGTGTTTTGAACAAGGAAACGAGCAGGACAATTTCTTAAATTTGTATCGGCCATAGGCTGTTCTCAAAAAACCTGGCTGTGCCTCCGGGTTCCAACATGGTCCTTGTTAGTTTTGTAGACACACTATATTTTTGCTTTATATAAATGTCATAGAGTAAAAATTTTAAACAAGGGGCTTAGGAAGCAAAAACCATGAAAAATGTGGTAAGCTTCCAAAATACCAT
>CAZVGY010000186.1:0-4798 GCA_964627015.1 uncultured Desulfobacteraceae bacterium | reverse complement strand
GGCAAAAAAAGCCTGCTACCATCCACCGTGCTCGCGGGTCAGCGCCGCGATTAGCGTGTGCTCAGAAAGTAAAATTCGGATACAAGGAAATACTTTGACACCCACAGAATATGAGAAGCTGGTTGAAGAGATTACAAGGGGTATTGTCAAATCGACACCTGACCTAGAACCTCTCGCTATTGGCTCGGGGCGCAAGAACAAAATCATCGGAGCATCTGGATATTCACATCAAATTGATATATCGCTTCAAGAAGGTGGTCGTCTTTTTCTAATCGAGTGTAAACGCTGGAAAAGGTGTAAAGGTGTAGCTGAAGTTTTAGTCCTTGCAGGACGTAGAAACGATATTGCCGAGAGATTCAGTCCCGAATCTGTCGTGCCAATCATGGTTTCTATGCGGAAAGCATCATCTGGTGCCCGGAAATTAGGAGGGCATTTTGGGATCTCTTTAGAGACTGCAATTTCTGCATCAGAGTTTGGCCTTCGTATTGGGAGGCATATTCATCAGGGGGTACATGAGATCATGGGTATTTCTGATCATAATGAGTGCAAAGTCACACGAAACGGATTGATTTTTAATGAATAATTACCCAAAGGAATAAATTAGATTAGTTGCCATACACAGAGAAGAGCGAGAAGAGCGATGATTATAGCGAAACAACCGGATGAAAGCTATCCGTATAGAGGATTATTTTTATGAAAATTAGCCTGAAGGATAATTTTCGAAACTTAAGAGTTGGCGATCAGATTCGCCTGGACGAACTTTTTGCATATAGGGTTGTTGGAATCAAAGAGGGCGGAATGGCATTTGTTCTGATTGTCGAACGTATTACCGATGCTCCATTCTACGATGACCTCCATAGGAAGAAACTGGCAGTAAAGATCTTCAAACATCCAACAAGAGCGAATGTTAACCCAGAACTATTCGAGCATGAACTAAAAGTCTGGGTTCAAATTGATAGCGAAAGCATAGCCCAGCTTTTAAAAATTGTTCAGTTGCGAGACACAATTTCGGCAATCATGCCATATTATCCAAGCGATTTAAGACAAATGCTCAAGGATTCTGGCAGATTAGATGAACACCATAGCTGCATTCTATTGATTCATATCATCAAAGGGCTGTATGAGGCATATAAGCAACTGAAACTGGTTCATCAAGATATAAAACCTGAGAACGTCCTTTCAAATAGTACGGTATTTTCCGATGAATCAAGATTCTTTATAACTGATTGGGGTATTTCGAATGTTCAAGATTATTATCTCCCGAAAGACCCAAATATGTGCACGAAATATGAATATGCTGAGTCGCTAAGTACAATTGGTACAATACCCTACATGAGCCCTGATAGGCTTGTTGGAGGGCCTGCTAAAATTGAATCCGACATATACAGCTTGGGAATTATGCTTTTTGAAATGCTTTTTGGATTTCATCCATTAGATACAACAGAAGATATTTTAAGTCAAATAATGAATTTTAAATATTTTGAGATAGCCATAAATTACCTGCATGAAATTGAAAACAACAAACTTAGAAATATAATATTGAAGTGCATACATCCCGATTTTAGTCAAAGATACAAGACATATGATAAGCTTGTAAATGATCTTTATAAAATTATAAAGCCAAAAAGGAAAAAAAGGAAGTGGTTCAAATCTTAAATATTGCATTCAGGTGAAATGGAGAGGATCAAATGGGCTTATTCAAAAGGAAGAAATCAAATAGTGATAATAACAAACAAGAATTAAGTCCTGAAATTGAAAGGATTTTTAGCAAACTAAGCGAGAATCAAGAAGCCAGCAAAAAAGTTGATAAGGCAATAAGTTATCGTGAGCTTGGTGAATTTGATAAATCAATAAAAATTCTCAAAAATGTAACCAAAGAATATCCTGAATATTTTCCTGCTAAAAATGCATTAGGTGTAACGTTGCTTCGAAAGGGAGATTTTAAACAGGCTGAGTGGCTATTTTTAAACATAGCTAAAGACAGTAGGAATGGTAGTGAAAAATTCCCTCTGACTGATGTATACGCGAATTTGGGAGTCATTAGATGGAAAAACTATGATGACATTGATGGAGCAATAAAATTCTATAAACTGGCGATTGCGGATGAAAGTAACCCTGAAATTGATCAAAAAGCATATGAAATGGCTAGGTCAGGCCCTCATAGGGATTTGTGTTGGCTCTATTTTGGAAAACAAGATCTGAAAAAAGCAATGTATCATGCCAAAAAGAGGCTTGATATAGTAAGCGATTGTATTATCGCCTCAAAAGTTCTAGGAATTTCTCTGCTATCTGAATTCCTGAACGATAAAGACAATATCAAATTTTGCGTCCAAGATATGAGACCCAGTATATTATTGTATAGCTCTAAATTTTTGGAAACTTGCTACAGTCAAAAAGAAGATGACTTTTCAGTGTTGGGCAATCTTGCATTAGTTTATGTCCTTTTGGGGATGACTTTAAATGTGAGAAACGATGCTGATTTGCTTGAAAAGTGTACCGTCAGAGCAAAATATTATAGCAATGCCCTATATAAATACTCTGAGCGGTCTGACTATGCAAGACAAGTTCAATCGTATTTCGAAAGGATTGTAGATGATTTTATGCAGAAAATTAATGCAATCGGTAAAAATTGATATATCAAAATCGGGAAATAACTTGCCTGAAAACGCATACTCTAAAAGGGATAAACCGTGTTTGGCATGATCCATAGAATAGGAATCCTTTATGAACATGAAGAAAATCGGACATTGACCTATCTCAGGCTTTTTTCATCACTTGATGAAATAGGTATATTCAAGGCTTCACGATCGTATATCATAAAGGAGAAATCAAGGAGATCGGCAGAGTTTTTATTGGCAAAGCTGCAAGAATTTCTAGAGGAAGAATATGCCCACAAGGATTATCAAACAATGCCATTTGAGCTGTTTAGTGGTGCTTATCCGTTTTGGCAATATAAGGAATTTTACGCAGATGTTCTGGCGGATTATCTATTCACTCTAATTGACCGAGATGAGGCATATGGCTTCATAACGAAAACAAAAAAGAAGATAGAATATTTACACAAAAAGATTGATAAGGTACGACCAAATTTCAGAAGGTCTCTATACCCGGAAAAGATTGAGATATAATTTGCGCAATACGTTTGTATGAGGACCAAATCCAGCCTTTTTTGATAAGTGAGAAAGCGGAGCTGTGCGAAAACCGGTGCCCCTAAGGACATTGTAGGAAATGCGGCAAGTTGGGGCACAGTGTGAGCTTGTTTATCCCGTAATTCCGTGCGATTAGAACTGTCCGAGTTTCGCTAACCAAACGCTTCACCAGACGCCTGATAGTCTTGCGGTCCTGGCGGGGGCCGGAGGAGGCGCTGGTGAGCTTATCGATGGGTCCGGCGCTTCGCGCCGAACCCATCGGGGCGCGGGTGAGCAGGGGAGTAAGCGAAGCGCGGCCCATCCACGCGGTTCGAGCCAGACACGCTACCGCGAGCTGCTCACCCGCGCCCCGTTAGGTTTTCGGAAAGGAGATATATTCAATGGGCTTTTTTGGATATAAACAAAGTAAAGTGGAAGAAGGGCTGAGGAGATCAACCCGGGCAGTGCTCATTGGTGGACTATTTCATCCTGACCATGTTGAAAAATATGGACTGAACGAAGATGCTTCTGCAACTCTCTATACCGAAATGCTATCCCATTTGATATATTGCATAGGCATAGTCTTTAATAACAAGATAGCTGGAAAGAAGTCTTGGGCTACTCCTCAGTTCATGGAGGCTTCTATAAAAGATGAAATTGAAAATTATGAAAGAGAGAGTGGTCAGCATCCTGGGGCGATTACTTCAATCCTTTTCAAAAGATTGTATGAAATTGAAGCAATGAGCGCTCAGCAGAGGGCGTCACTGGAACATATCAAAGAATCGGCACGTCGTGTTTACCAAAAGGATTCGCGAGCTAACGTCAGTGATTTATCACAACTTTTTGAAACCAAAACAAGCGACTTTGTAAAAATGTTAATTGATAGATTTTAAGCTAATAATGATTTTCATATCTCCTTGTTCATAGAAAGGCAAGTTTTTGAGTCATGAAAGACGCAAAGACAACTATTAAAGGTGAATTATTCACTCATAAGATTCTTTGGGAATGCTGTGAACTGAATTGTAAAGCAGCAGAAAAGGCCAATGCGGAGAAAACAGGGCCGATCTATTATGAGTTAACCGCAATGCTGATGGCATACCTTACGTATGAGGCATACATAAACTTTCTTGGTGATCGAGTTGCACCAGAGGAATGGAAGAATGAGAGAGATTTTTTCAACAATGATCCGTATCGAGGAATATCTGGTAAACTCAAAAAGATTACTGAGGTGTGCGACATTCGGGACTTGAAGAAGGGAGAGAGACCATACCAAACTGTTAACGAACTCTGTAAGCTGCGGGATTATTTGTCACACGGAAAACCGGATAAATACGAAACAGAGATAGCACACTCCAGGCGTAATCAGCCGTCACTGTTCCATTCTAATCTTTATGAACTTGTGACTCCAGACAATATGAAAAGAGCATTGGAAGATGTAAAGAGCTTTATTGACTTCTTACACCGTAGCGCCGCGCCATATGTGAAGGATACCCTGTTCGGGGACAAGCCACTGGAGGGTATTGTTGAGTATTCGGCGGGGGACACTAGTAAGAGAACCTAACATCGGGCTGGACAAGGATGCGCGGAAAAAGCGTCCGCGCACCTGTCAGCCCGCGCGTTCTCGGCGGCTACGCCGCCGAGAATCGCGGCGCTGACTTCGTCAAGTGCCT
>CAZVGY010000185.1:0-4935 GCA_964627015.1 uncultured Desulfobacteraceae bacterium | reverse complement strand
CTTAGCATAGCTCGGACCCACCAGTAAAACTGGTGGATTATGGTTTTTATTTAAACAGGAACCTTAATGCCTCCTTTACCCCGGAATTTTCAATGATCAAAAAAGGGGGGATCTCTCTTGTTAGCCAGAGTGGGGGAATCTCACATCTTTTTGGCTTCATGGCAATGAGGCAGGGTGTGGGAATGAGTAAAATCATAGGGCTTGGTAATCGACTTAATGTAGGCTTTGCCGATATAGTAGGCTACCTGATAGGTGATTCTGACACCCGGGTCATTGCTCTTTATATCGAAGGGCTGGATCATCCGAGAAAACTTCTAGAATCTGTGAAGTCTGCTCGCGCCAAAAAACCGATTATTGCCTACAAAACGGGCAAAGGAAAAACTGGAGATGAGGCCTCTCTTTCCCACACTGGATCAATAGCAGGTAGACAGGAAATCTATGAAGGCGCCTTGAGGCAAGCAGGTATATTCTGGGTTAGAAGTTCCCAGGCTCTGCTTGACATGGCCCAGGCTCTGCAAAGCTGTCCGCTGCCCAAAGGACCTCGCATTGCCATTCTCACTGGTCAGGCCGGTCCGGGAATGGCCGCCAGTGATATATGCGAGGCCGAAGGGCTTGAGATTGCCAGATTTAAAAAGGAAACTCAATCGCTCATCAATAAATTTCTACCGCCTATTGCTCTCAGAACCAATCCCGTGGATATGGGACCAGCCTGGTATGACTCAGCTGCCATTGAGGGAATAATGAGAGCCGTGATGGAAGACAATGACATTCATGGCATACTGATGCTCATGATGTTCGCATCTGCAAACAGAGATGCTGTGCGGAATATTTCCGACCTGCTGTTAAAGTGGAACCAAAAAAAACCTGTGATCACCTGTCTGGCTTCGCCTCCCGGTATCTGGGACGATAATATCACGGTTCTTGAAAATTCCGGCGCAATTTTCAACCTGCCTACACCCGAAAGGGCTGCAAAAATATCGGCCTGCCTGTGGCAGTACAAAAAAAATTACGAGGATCCCCTTTTTACATGATCATAAACAATACCCTCAGCAAAAACCCATTAAAACCAGTCCCCGGAAAGATTCAGGCTTCCACACGAAAAATATAGTTTATACCCGCCTGGGCCTGATATATAGACAGTTTGACAGAACCCTTTTAATTATTTATGTTGAAGAAAAGAAAAAAGTGATTAATTTTTAGTGTTAAACACAAAAGAAATAAGATGCCTCAAACCTCAGGCCGAAAAATCCTATCTTTTTAAGGAGCAAAAACATGGATGAGCATAGCAGCCAAAAATTTGAATTCACTGGTTCCTCCAATTACGTGTTGGATGACGAGCTGGCCAAGATCGTTAATGTCTCAATGGCACTGGAAATGCCCCTGCTTCTCAAAGGTGAACCGGGCACCGGCAAAACCATGCTGGCACACGCCATCTCAGAGGCCCTTGGTATGAACTTGATTGTCCTGAACGTTAAGTCAAGCATGAAACTGGTCGACGCACTCTACCAGTATGACACGCTTACCCGTTTGAACGACAGCCGCTTTGGAGATTCAAATAGGGATGTGAGTAAAATTGAAGATTATATAAAAGCTGGTAAAATAGGCCAAGCTTTCCTGGCAGAAGAAAGACAGGTCCTGCTTATCGATGAAATCGATAAAGCGGATACAGATTTTCAGGACGACATGCTGGATGTCCTGGACCAGATGGAATATGACATTATCGAAATCGACAAGACCATAAGGGCAAAACACAGGCCTGTCATCGTCATCACCTCGAATGCCAAAAAAGACTTGTCAGACCCTTTTCTGGGGCGCTGTAATTTCCATCACATCGCCTTTCCGGAGCAAGATATGATGGAAAAGATTATAGAAGTACATTTTCCTAATATCAGCAAGCAACTTCTTGACCATTCAATCAAGGCGTTTTATCGCATGAGAGATATAAGAGGGATCGAAAAAAAACCAGCTACCAGGGAGCTAATCAACTGGATTCGAGCTCTCAAGACTGACCCTGATTTCAAGCCCAATGATTTAGCCAAAGGTGATATTCCCTACCTTGGAGTACTGTTTAAAAAGAGCCCTGATTATGTGATCGCAAATAATTCTGTATCACGCATGAGGCTTTGATAAAAAAATAAGGTTTATGCAATGTTTACCAATTTCTTTTATCTATTGAGACAGGTTGGCGTCCCCGCCTCTCCTACTTCTTTTTTGCGGCTACAGAAAGCCCTGAGCATGGGACTCGTAACTTCCCTCGACGACTTTTATACGACTGCACGCTCAATACTGGTCAAAAGCGAAAGATATTTCGATCTTTACGATCAGGTATTTGCCCATCACTTTGAGGGGGCCGATCTCAAAGACCCTGAAGAATTCGAGCTGTCTGAAATAGCCCGTGCCATGCTTGAAGAATGGCTCAAAGACCCCAAGGAAATTGCTGATGCCCTGGGAGTGGACGAGGACTCCCTGAAAAAAATGACCCCAGAGGAATTGATCCAGTATTTTCTCGATCGTCTGAAAGAACAAACTGAAGAACACCATGGCGGAGACAGGTGGATCGGAACAGGAGGCACCTCTCCTGTGGGACATTCCGGCAATCACCCCGGCGGAATGAGAGTTGGCGGAGTATCAAGAAACAAGTCTGCAGTAAAAGTAGCCATGGACAGGAGATATCGAGATTATTCTTACGAAGGTCCTCTGACTCAAGCCCAGATAGGGGAGGCGCTCAAGAGGCTTCGAAACATGGTGCCCAGAGGCCCTCAGGATGAAATAAATATTGACAAGACTATTTATCAGACCATGAAAAACGCTGGGGAGATAGAAATTGTATTTGACAGGAGTCTTAGAGACCGTCTTAAAATTATCCTGGCCATAGACAATGGCGGGTGGTCGATGGATCCTTATGTCGAGGTAGTACAGACACTGTTCAATTACGCCAGAGCTCAGTTCAAAGAGCTTAAGACCTTTTTCTTTCATAACACAATATATGATTACCTGTGGGAAGACCCCCCCAGGCTGAAAAAGCCTTACAAGGTAGATGACTTGAGTCGTGTTGATCCTGAAACCCGCTTTATCATTGTTGGCGATGCGAGCATGGCACCCTATGAATTGATGGCCAGCGATGGTTCTATTCATTTAGAGGAAAGGTCTATGAGACCCAGCTACGAAAGACTTCGTTTCATATCCGAAACATTTCCCCACTCCATATGGATCAATCCTAAAATGGCAGGTGAGTGGCCTTATACGCGCACCATAAATTCTATTCGAGAAGTCTTTCCTATGTTCGAACTTAACATTAACGGGCTTGAAAGCGCTGTAAACTATTTAATGAGAAAAAAATAAAAGCGGCCTTCATCCGAAAGCTGATTTTTTTTACCTAAAGCGGAAAATATCACGCCCGATTAATCGCAGGCTCTAATCCAGGAGCAACAACTTCTCACAGCCATGTTAGACTGGACTTCCTTTATAAGTCATAAAAAGTTTTTTGGGATATTTTTCCTCCATATATTCGACAGCAAGGGATCTAAAATACTTTTGTATTTTTGAGTCACGCCTTAATACCACTCACACAAGAATACTTGTATTAATGAGGTGGTTCCATATGAAACTTCTTCCGAGTCTTTTTATCATTCTACTCGCCGTATTTTTTTCAGCCTGCTCGAAAAGTCCTATTCCCTTCGACGAGTTACAATGGCGAAAAACCGTAGAAAGCCGGGACACAAAAATGCTTTACGCAGCACATTTTAAAGAGGACAAATACTTTAACCCCTGGATGCCAATGGAAAAGGGGAAATTCTGGCAATTTTTAAAATGGAAACTCTCAAAAAAGAGGCTTTACACAGATGAGGAAGAAGGCTTCAGGCCAAACATAATCCCGGATCTGGAGACCCGGATCAAATCAATACCGAATAATGACTTTATTGCATGGATCGGACATGGCACATTCCTTTTTCGCCTTAATGGAGAATACTGGCTGATAGATCCAATATTTTCAGACAGGGCGTTAATTCCTAGGAGAGTTACCCCTCCAGCTATTAGAGCCGAACAGCTTAAAGAACTTACCAAAAGTATCAATGTAGTTATTACTCATAATCATTATGATCATCTGGATAAAGATAGCATCAGGTCACTGCCTCCAGGGTCAACTTTTTTCGTACCTAAAGGTTTAAAGAAATTAATAGAGTCCTTGCATAGCGGAGCGGTTAAGGAACTTGACTGGTGGCAAAGCCTTGATTTGAAAAGTGGCATAACAATCTATTGTCTTCCTGCACAGCACTGGTCAAGAAGAATCGGTCAATCCGTTAACAGTACCCTCTGGGCTAGCTATATGTTGGTCACACCAGAAACAACGATTTACTTGGGTGGAGACAGCGGGTACTTCATAGGCTATAAGGAATTGGGTAGGAAATTTCCCGACATCAGCTATGCCCTTCTCCCTCTGACCGCTTACCATCCCAGGTGGTTTATGCATTATGCTCATATGAACGCTGAGGAAACTCTTGATGCATTTAAAAATCTCGGAGCGAAACATCTAATTCCGACTCAGTGGGGAACTTTTAAGCTAGGTGACAATCCCCCCGGCTATCCTCCTCTCGATCTGATGAAAGTCGTTCGAAAAAGGAAACTCGATCCCTCAAGCATAATTGTTATGGATATAGGTCAAATCGAGATTATAAAAAACTCTGTAAAGAAAAAAGTAATAAACAATTGACAGGAACGAAAAAACCTTCCAGCCTATAAGATATCACAAGTTGTACGACGTTTTAATGCTCCGGTGATTTTATATCTGTTTTACAGCATACAACTTAGATAAAGGCTTTTGATATGTTTTTCCATATTACAAAATTACCCCCGGCTTACAGCCCCTAAATATAATTTTGTTTAGGGGCTTAGGAAGCAAAAAATTAAATTGGCTTTTTTCTAAGCATAGTTAAC
>CAZVGY010000184.1:0-5020 GCA_964627015.1 uncultured Desulfobacteraceae bacterium | reverse complement strand
TCTCTGCCCGGACATAGAGATCAGACAGCATCTGCAGGGCATAGGCATTGGAGGTGATATCGGCAAGCCCAGACACGGCAGCCTCTTGCAGGCCTGCCCCCACTGCGGTTTTCAAAATGGGTAGAGCCGACAGAGGATTTGACGCAAGAAAAGTTTCTTCAGCAGAGCTGAGAGCGGATTTGTTTTCAATCTTGCCCGCTATACCGGTTAACGTCGTCTGGACATATTGCCGTAGGTCACGGTTGGAATCGGTGATCTGACTGCAGGTTCCGCTTGTGTTTTTTGTGTACACCTCACCGCTGGTGAACGCCTTAATGTCATCGGGATTGTTCTCCGGGCACGGTGCCTCATACGAGACCTTGTAGGCATTGGCCGATCCTTCCAAGTTTACATCCCCCACCAGTCCCCGGATAAGATTGGTATAATCTGCAGGAAGACCCAACCTGCTGCCCACGTTTTCAAGCAGGGAACCACCGGACAGGAAAGTGTTTCGTATATCCGCATTGCAGCCATTGGTCACCCTGGCAACATCACCTGCCTGGGGCACGTTGTTATTGGCCTTATCCTCGGTGGTGATGATATCCCACATCTCGGAGACGCCCTGGCTCAGCTTGTTTTCCTTGATGGCGGTGCCAAGTTTTTCCTTCATCACCTCACTGGAATGAAAGCCGTTTTCATCCATAACCACTCCGACCAGCTCCTTGGCAGCCGCGCATTCGTCCAGCTGCATGGAGTTGAGCTTGTCGGAAAGAGCCTCAAAGTTTTTGATGGTATTGGAGCACTGCTCACAGAGTGTTTTCAAGCCAAGATCAAAGGCCACTGATGCGGCACCGGACAGGATTCCCTGGAGTTTATCCACCAGGTAGTCGGTGTTCATGAAGGAAAAACCACCCATGAACACGTCAATTCCGCCACAGCCGCTTTTGATACGAGGCATTTCCACCGTGACCGGATAATCTACACTATTGGGCCAGCGGGCACTGAAACTGCCCCCGGAATAATAACCTCGTTGCTGCCCGGAAAAATAGTTGGGTGAGGTGGTTGTTCGCTGGTTGAGCCAGTCATCAACCCAGGCGGCTGATGTGTTACCGGCAAGCATTAATGTCGTTATAATTGTGGCGACGAATATTTTTGTGTGCATATTATTTCCCCTGGAAGAGTAGGTCTGCTACTTACTCTTTTCAAGAGGGGTGACCTGGTAAACTGCGGGATGAAAAGAATGAAGGGAAAAATCTGATGGGAAGAGACTCCTTGGCGAGAGTTAACGTTGGAGGAATGATATTCCATGTGCGAAACGCATCAGGAAATGTACTGTTCTGCACATGAAATATAACTATCACGGCGAAAAGCAATGCTGATTTTTTCACTCTGTTTGTTGTTTTCTTCTCTACTCTGTTCTTGTCTTGTCTGTTCTCCTGCGTGACGTCACGTGACAGCAATGTGACATGGTAACGTGACTGTCACGTGACACCTATTTTCAATACGCCAACTATACAGACCGACAGATGTGCAACTATATACAGTTGCAAACAATGTAAACCTGTGCTATTGTTATAGACATGGAGGGACTGTAACTCATGACAAAAGCGGATAAATTAGTTGCCCGATTCAAGAAGGCCAAAAGTGCTTTCACCTGGAATGAATTGAACAGCATGCTCGAAAGCCTGGGTTATCACCAACAGCAAGGCGCTGGATCACGGGTAAAATTCGATAACGGTAACCCGGATCAGAAAATCAACCTGCATAAACCACATCCGGGTAATGAGGTGAAAATTTACGTTATCAGGGAGCTCCGCAAGAAGTTGAAAGAATGGAGGATGATATGAGAACGATGCGATATAAAGGATACCATGGCTCCGTAGAAATTAGCCCTGAGGATAATGTCCTCTACGGAAAGCTGCTTTTTATCTCTCCTTTAATTACCTACGAGGGTGCAACCGCACAAGAACTTGAAAATGCATTTCAAGATGCTGTTGACAGTTATCTCGAAGACTGCATGGCCGATGGAGTTGAACCAGTTAAACCATGCAAGGGGTCTTTTAATGTTCGGGTAGGACACGATCTACATCTTTCTGCAGCTGTTGCAGCCCATAATGAATCTATTAATTTGAATGAATTTATAAAGCAGGCTCTTGCTGAAAAATTACAGCACTGTAAAATGTAGCCAAGACAGATTAAAAGCATTCATCCGCTTGATCGACAACCTTAAAAAGGATATCTCCTAAAAATCATGCGCACAGAAAAAGAATTGGATTTCCTTGAATCACACATCCCCGATCTTGCCGAAAGTGCCTTTAAGAAAGCATACTTAGATGCATTAAGCAGTGGAACTTCCGTATTGGAAGCCATTGATGGCAAAATCATTGAAACCTTCCCTGACGGGACACAGAAAATTATTAAAGAAATTGCAGCTGACAGAAAAGTCAATATCAAGAATAACGTGGTGGATGCGTGAATATCCAAATACCACGGTTACGTATTTTTGCTGGCCCAAATGGCAGCGGCAAAAGCACTCTACAGGAAGTTATTAGTAAAGAACTTCTTGGTGTTTACATCAATCCTGATGAAATAGAAAAAGAAATCAAGGAATTCGACTTCCTGGATCTTACTCGTTATGGGATACAAACGGACGAAGAAGAAATTCTGTCTTTTTTTGCAAAGTCAACCCTGTTGAAAAAGGCTGACTTACTGGAAGAAGCAGATTATCTGAAATTCGCAGACAATAAGCTTATCTTCTCCAACCTCATTGTAAACGCCTACTTCGCATCTGTTTGTGCTGATTTTATAAGGAAAAGTGTATTAAGCACCAGAAGAACATTTACTTTTGAAACCGTCATGAGTTCTTACGATAAAGTAGAACTTTTGGAGCTGGCACAAAAATTAGGTTACAGGACATATCTCTATTACATAGCTACACACGATCCGTTGATTAACGTTTCCCGTGTCAAATACCGAGTAAGCAAGGGCGGTCATGACGTACCTGAAGATAAAATCATAAGTAGATTAACCTCAAAAAGTCACAACAGACCGTTATTATAGGGTAAAGATGATGAGAAGGTAGTATTATATGCAAGCATATAGAGTGATATTCAACCAAAGGCTTGCACATGATACGTTATAAAAGTGACCGACAACTCAGCCTGGAAGGTTTTCATCTTCCATTTGGCGGCAAACTCAATCCTGAGAATAGATGGATTCGATGGAGTAAATCAATTCCATGGGATGACCTTGCGGCCGGCTATTATAAAAGTATGAGTTCGACTCAAGGACGACCAGGCAAAGATGCTCGCCTTGTGATTGGATCAGTAATCATCAAACATAAATTAAACTTGAGTGACGAGGAAACCGTACTGCAAATTCAGGAGAATCCCTATCTCCAGTACTTTGTTGGTTTTTCCACGTATAGCGACCAGCCTCCCTTCACTCCGACGTTATTTGTAGAGATTCGTAAACGGATGGGAGGTGCAGTTTTCTCGTCTTTCGAACAAGCAATTCTGAGCAGCTTTGATGAAAAAAAGAAAAAACAGCAACCTGAAATTGCAGAAGAACCAGGGGAATCAACAAACAAAGGAAAGTTGTTGGTGGATGCCACTGTTGCTGAACAGGCAATCCGGTATCCGACAGATATAAGTCTTCTGAATGAAGCAAGAGAGATCTCTGAGCAATTGATTGATGAGCTGTACCAGCTCAGTAACCTGAAGAAAAAGCCCAGAACGTACCGTCAACAGGCACGGAAAAGATATCTTGCGATTTCCAAGAATCGGAAACCAGGAGGAAAACTGAGACGTAAAGCCATAAGAGAGCAACTGCAATATCTACGAAGAAACTTTCGCCATATCGAGATGCTTCTGGATCTTCTGATAAATCCAGTATTCCCGTTATCCCATAAAAGACAACGGCAATATTGGATCATCCAGCATCTTTATGATCAGCAGTTCACGATGTACAAAGGAAAAACTCGGCGTTGTGATAATCGGATAGTCAGTATTTCTCAGCCTCATGTTCGGCCAATCGTTCGTGGGAAGGCCAGCCACAGGGTTGAATTTGGATCAAAGATAAGCGTCAGCATGGTTGATGGCATTGCACGAGTCGATCACTTTGGTTGGGAAGCTTTCAACGAGAGTACTGACCTGTGCACTCAGATTGAATATTATAAAAAGCGATATGGTTATTATCCCGAGGTAGTTCTTGCAGATGGTATTTATGGTACGAGAGCAAATCGAGAGTACATGAAGAAACGCCATATTCGCTTTGGTGGAAAGCCTCTTGGGCGTCCTAAAAAACAGACCGTCGAAAATGCAGCGCAACTCAAACAGGAAAAATTACAACGAAAACAGGACGCTTTGGAACGGATACCAATAGAAGGTAAATTTGGCCAAGGGAAAAACGGCTATCGCCTCAACTACATTCGTGCCAGGACATTAAAGACATCAGAAGCATGGATTAACAGCATCTTCCTGGTGATGAACCTGGTGGTTCTCTTCAGGATTTGCTGTGTCCAGTTTACAAAGGCTCCTGAATTTATGCACTTGAACCTTTTTACAAAAACATTGGCTAAATGTACAGACTGGTTCGTATCAGCAAAACCTATTCAGCTTGTAGCTGGATGATTTTTTGAGGAAGCTCTAAGTAGATATGGTCGATCTCTTGAGAATCTGTGGCCGGCAATCCAATATAGCAACCGTGCTTATATTTTTGACAACTCCAGCCATCACCAAGCATGGATTTGTGAGATAACAGAAGAAAAAAAACTAGATATCAAGCAACACGCTATTCCACAATGGCTTGATCAATACGTTATTGCAAAAATGAAAAACCAGCAACCAGCTTAACTGTCATTCCATTTTCCACGGCTGGCTGCCCTTATCGAGTATTGATGCCGGATCAAAAGCAGAACCCTTCTGAAAATCATACATCAGGAAGTTGTCACTCTGGGTGTTTCCCTGCAGGGAGCGGATAGCCCGGTAGAGTTTTCTTTCCAGCTCGGATAAGGCAATAACCCCGCTGGTCACGGTCATAT
>CAZVGY010000183.1:0-5108 GCA_964627015.1 uncultured Desulfobacteraceae bacterium | reverse complement strand
ACCCTTTTAGGGTCACCTTTTATTCCACCCCTTTTAGGGGTGGTTGTTAAATAAATAGGTGTTTTGTAAAAAGGTTAAAGCGTAAAGGTATACATACTTAATAAATAAGGAGGGAACAATGATCACCGGGGATCAATACAGGGAACGGATAGCCAAATTAAAGGACAATGTTTACATGGGCGGCGAGATCGTGAACCGTTTTGATTCAAGGATGCTGGGCGGCATCAATGTGATGGCTCAAACCTATGATAACGCTTTTGATCCTGAATATGAAAATGTGGGCGTGGCCAAATCTCATATAACTGGAGAGAAAATCAACCGGTTCTGCCACATCCATCAGAGCGTCGAGGACCTTTTGAACAAACAAAAAATGACGCGGCTTTATAGCCAGGAGGTAGGTGGCTGTATCCAGCGATGCATGGGGATCGATGCTCTCAATGGAATTTCTATAGTGACCCATGACGCCGATCAGAAGTATGGGACGGATTACAAAACCCGATTTATCGATTTCATGAAGCGAGTACAGGCGGAAGACCTTTCCCTTAATTGTGCTCAGACAGACGTAAAGGGCAACCGTGTCTGGAGACCGGGGCAGCAGAAGGATCCGGATCTATATCTCAGGGTCGTTGAAAAGAAGTCCGACGGGATTATCGTAAACGGAGCTAAGGCACATAATTCGTGTTCAACTTATGTTGATGAGATCGTTGCGATTCCCACCCGGTACATGAAAGAAGATGAGACGGATTGGGCGGTAGCCTTCTCTATTCCGGCGGACTGGGAAGGTGTGACTATAATAAACGGTGCCTATTATCCCCCCAGGCGTCAGGTCCTTCACTGCCCCTATGAGGATGTCGGAGTTGGACATTCAATAACTGTCTTCGATCATGTTTGTGTCCCCTGGGAAAGGGTGTTTCTCTGTGGTGAAACAGAGCTCGCCGGTAAGCTGGCACTCCTTTTTGCCTTGTATCACCGCCACAGCTATACCGGATGCAAGGCGGCTCTGTCGGAAATATTTACCGGAGCTACTGCTCTGGCTGCCGAGTATAACGGGATTGACAGGGCACAGCATGTCAGACACAAACTTGCTGACATGGTTCAGATAGTTGATCTGATTTATGCGTCAGGGGTAGCAGCAGCGGTGGAATCGGTAAAGACCGCCTCGGGAACATATGTACCTGATACCAATTACTGCAACGCAGGTAGAATGTTTGCCGGTGAAGCTATTTATGGGGAATATGAGGCGCTGGCCGCAATTGCAGGTGGTCTGGTGGCGACTCTCCCCAGTGAGGCTGATTTTAATAATGAAAAGACGCGTCCTTACCTTGAAAAATATATCATGCGCGATCCTGACATTTCTGCAGAAAACCAGCACAGGGCATTCCGGCTGTTCCACGACATGATGTCGTCCGCATGGGGGGGACATAAACTAATAGATGCTTTACATGGTGGGGGCTCTCCTGTGATTGAAAAGGTGGCAATTTACCGTGATGCAGACATAGAGCGATCAAAAAACATAGCTAAAAAGCTTGGAGGCATACCCTTTGAAGGGACAACAAAGAAGTTAACACGCAGATTCCCATGGTTGTAAATTCTTTACCTGTCCCGCTTATTAGATGTGGTGTTAAAAATTCAGATTTTATTTGACCGGCAGAGTATGTTTGGCCAGGTCTTGACTTGGCAGGTGATATAAAAGAGAAAATGAAAGACAAAACCTGGAAGATTGACTTAACCTCTCTATCTAAAAAAGAATTAGCTGCAATGATAGAGTCCTTCTGTCACAGTACTTATGCAGTTGACGGGCTTTGGTTTCAGGCTGTTGAAAAGCTGCTGGGTATTGAAACAGCAATTAAATTGGATAAAGAAGTATGGAGCAAGGCGGGTTTTGGTGAGGCCCGTCGCTTAAAAAAACTTACAGAAATAAAAGATGACCTTGATGGTCTGGCAAAGGCGTTCAACCTCCATTCAATGTTCCAGGTCACTGAATATGAGATCTCTGGGCGTTATGATGACATACTGGTATTTACGGTAACAAACTGTAAAATGCAAAAGGCCAGGATAAAGAAAGGTCTAGGCGAATTTGCCTGCAAAGATGTAGGAATAGCCTGCATGGAGGGTTTTTCAAAAGGGATAAACCCAAACTCAAAGGTAAAATGCGTTACGTGCCCACCGGACAGGCATCCTGATAATTTATGGTGTCAATGGGAGTTTGCTATCGATTGAATAGCAGGTACGCATCAGGACCTATCGCTCTCTTTTTTATGCCTGGCAACAGGAGAGAGACGCGACGGGAGTAGATAAACAAGCCTTTTCTGAGATGGGATAAATTTGTTGTTTAGAAAAGAGACTTAAGACAAAAGTTTTATGAAGGTATAACGCAGAGGCGAGAACGTTGAGCCCTCAGACAATTATTACGTTTTGGTCCGCATCCGTGTTACTGGCTCTCGCACCCGGGCCTGATAATATTTTTGTTTTAACCCAGTCGGCTCTTAAAGGACGTGCTGCCGGATTGTTTGTCATGCTAGGGTTATGTACGGGCCTCGTAGTTCATAGCTGTGCAGTTGCATTTGGGGTTGCAGTTATATTTCAAAGCTCTGCACTAGCCTTTTCAGTTCTGAAATATGCTGGTGCAGTATATCTATTGTATCTGGCATGGAAGGCATTTACCGCTTCTCCCGAGAATATTCGTTCTGAATCATCCGGTGGATCACGGTTTTTTAAGCTCTATGGTCGTGGAATAATCATGAATATAACCAATCCAAAGGTCTCCATCTTTTTTCTCGCTTTTCTGCCTCAATTTACAGATCCGGAAATCGGTTATGTCTGGGTACAAATATTGATGCTTGGTGGGCTTTTCATCATTGCTACTTTTTTTGTATTTGGCGGTGTAATATTACTGGCTGGTACCCTCCGTCAAGTTTTCAGCAAATCAAACAAAGTTCAAAATATTCTGCACAAAATTGCCGGTACCGTATTTTTTGGCTTAGCATTGAAGTTGGCAACATCAAAGAGGTAATAACCTGTCAGGCATGTTTGTGATACCTCCAGTACGCCCTTTTTATTTGATATCCTGTGTGGTAAGAAATGAAAAATCTGTACGAACCCGAAAAAGTCTGAGATTAATGTTCTATTTCAGTTCGCAACAATACTGAGCTTTAAGGAAGCATCTCATCAAATACCTTCTTAAATAATGGAAAAGAGTTAATATTTAGAAGTAGTTTTTTGTTTGCTAAAATTTTTGACAAGAAAAAACAGAACAGTGCTCCAAAAAGAGTCAAAGGAGTTAGCGCCATAGAATACGAGGTTATCATAGTAGGGGCAGGACCGGCAGGTATCTTTGCAGCTTTGACACTGGCAGATATGGGGGTTGATTCTGTGCTCTTGGTTGAGCAGGGAAGAGATCTTGAGGAACGTAGCCATGGAGTCGCAGAGGATAGACTCTGCGGTTGGGGAGGGGCAGGTGCATATAGTGACGGTAAGCTGACCCTTTCAACTCAGGTGGGTGGCGCCCTTGGAGAATATCTGGAAGAGAAAGTCCTGTATGAAGTGCTTGAAACAGCAGATCGACTTTATGTGGCTCACGGGGCGCCTGACCGGATTTTCGGAGAGAAGACCGACCGCCTGGATGAACTTTCACAGAAAGCAAAACTTGCTGAACTTGAGTTTGTTCCCAGTCGTATTCGCCACATCGGGACAGAGAATTGCCGGATTGTACTTGAGAGATTCCGGAGTTCTCTGGCCGATCGAATTCAGATTCTCACTGGGACTCGAGTTGAAGCCTTGTCAGCCAAAGACGGGAGGATACAGGGAGTTGTTCTAGAGGATGGATCCGTCGTTCAAAGTCACTTTGTGATTGCAGCACCAGGTCGAACGGGGGCCAGGTGGATAAAGGAACAGTCTGTGGCACTGGGACTAAGAACAAGGACAACTTCTGTTGACATAGGCGTGAGGGTTGAGTTGCCTGCGGTCGTTCTCCGTGAGATTACAGATATTACCTACGAGTCGAAGCTCATCTATTATTCAAAAACATTTGACCAAAAGGTCCGTACTTTTTGCATGAATCCTTATGGTGAGGTGGTGAGCGAGGAGAACGGCGGGATTACCACTGTTAATGGACATAGTTATGCAGTCAAAAGGAGCGAGAATACCAACTTCGCAATTTTAGTAAGCAGTGCATTTACTGAACCTTTTGACGATCCGATTACTTACGGCCGGCACATTGCCCACCTGGCAAATCTTTTAGGTGGGGGGGCCATAGTCCAGAGGCTAGGGGATCTTCTGGCCGGGAGGCGAAGCAATTCCTGGAGACTTTCCAGATGCCTTACGCGACCAACCCTTCTCAGTGCCACTCCCGGAGATCTTAGCTTCGTGTTTCCCTATAGGCACCTTTTAAGCATCATTGAAATGCTTGAGGCTCTGGAAAAATTGGCTCCGGGAGTTTATTCCCGGCACACCCTGCTTTACGGGGTAGAAGTGAAGTTTTACTCTAATCGCATTGAGGTGAGCCCGGAGATGGAGACCCAAGTAAAGAATCTTTTTGCAGTAGGAGACGGGGCCGGAATCAGCAGGGGGCTTCTGCAGTCCTCGGCTAGCGGGATTTTGGCCGGCAGGTCGATTTCCTCACGGTTGATGGGAAAGAAAGGTGATCTCTAGAAAAGCCACGCAAATATTTTTTTCCAATTTGAGGGGACCATCCCGGTATCGGCCTGGAGTTGACAAAATAATACTGGCCCGGTATTTGGGTTTTTACGGGAAGTAATACGAAAATCTCATACAAAGCAGTTCATAGATAATTAAAAGGGCTGAAGATTCGGGTTGCGCATTATCCCGTTTCAGCCAGGAACAGTATTTTTTCAGCATCCCTGCTTTGAAGGCGTCCTCTCTAGAGAGGGGAGCTGATAACTTTTTATTAGAAGTGGTGAGCATTCAATTCCATTTCCTTTTTATAATAAAATGGAGAATACGGGGCACAGTCTTAAGTGAGAATTTTATCTTGTCTTAAGGGAAATCAAATTATTTGAGGAGGAGATTATGGCCGAAAATTGGAACATTAAAAGAAGGGTCTTGACTAGAACAGGGGGTTTTCCCTGAACATTTTTAGTAACATTTTA
>CAZVGY010000182.1:0-5204 GCA_964627015.1 uncultured Desulfobacteraceae bacterium | reverse complement strand
CTATGCCGTAAGGCGGCTTAACATAAACTGTCCGTTTTTATTTGACCACAACACCTTTAACTGGCTTGGAGAACAGGTCCGAAATTATGGAGATGTTTTACCGCGATCAGTCCTTGCAGAGGGTTTTATATTTGAGAATCATAGAGTGCCTCTAATCGCTCCTCAAGGGATATTTAAGCCAAAACTACTTCCACAGATTCCCCTTACAATTACTACCACCCCTGAAAGTCCTTACGATGACAGCTTCGGTCCGGACGGCTTGCTGCGGTATATACAGAGACTTCGAGAAGAAAGATAAGCCGGTTTCCTTAGTTGATCGCGTCTTGCAGATGATAGAGCAGGCTGGAGGTGCAGGATCGGAGTCCGTGGCGGTATTTTCAAAATCACAAATAAACCTCAGGAGCGAAGACTTATACCTCATTTGTTTCGATTTTGTATCATGAGCTCTGTTTGAAAACAGACAGTATTAAAAACAGAAATACTATGAATGCTATCAGCAATCCTGTGAATAAGAAAAACCGTCTGGCCCTGTTGAGAACGATGATGGACAGACGTTTAAGGTATAAAGAACCGGCATGAAAAAGCAGAAACTGCAAGAAAGTGAAACTGTTGAGTTGAAAAAGAGCCTTTCTGAGATTAAACAAGGGCTGGTTTCCATTGCGGCAATCTTAAATAAACATAATGCCGGAACCCTATGGTTCGGGGTGCGAAATGATGGCGTCATTATTGGTATTGGCGCCGGCGAAAAAACCTTGCGCGACCTGTCCCAATCCATTGCGGCCCATATTGAGCCCAAAATCTTTCCCCACATTACCTTGGAATCCATGGAAGGCAAGACATGCATCAAGGTTGTTTTTAAGGGGAAGGATGCTCCTTATTTTGCCTATGGTAAAGCATACATCCGTGTAGCTGATGAAGACCGCCGGCTCAGTGCCAATGAACTAAAGGAGCTCATCCTGGATAAGGCCCGTGATACACTCAACTGGGACAGCGAGCCCTCCACCTTTGGGCTTGAAGGGGTCGATCAAACCAGGCTAAAACATTTTGTCAAAATTGCCGGTCTGGCATGGAGTAAGCCGGTTGATGTTCTGGAAAAACTGGGTGTTCTAAAGAACGGCCAGCTGCTTAATGCTGCCGGCCTTTTTTTCGCAAAAGCGCCTTCTTTGCAGTTGCGTTGCGCTGTCTTCGGCGGTACTACCAGTGCTGCTATTCTTGATCGTCATGACTTTGAAGGCGACATTTTGGAGCTTATCGAAGAGGCCCAAAAATACATACTGAAAAATATCCATATCGGCATGCAGGTGAAAGGGCTCTATCGGGAAGATATGCCTGAAATTTCTGTAGAGGCCATGCGAGAGGCCATAATCAATGCCTTTTGCCACCGCGACTATCGTGACCCTGATTATGTGCGGGTGGCAGTGTTCAAAGACCGCGTTGAGATTCGAAATCCCGGCGGGCTTTACGGTGGTCTGACAATTCAAGAACTCCGCAAGGGCAATGTCTCCAAACGCCGCAACCCCCTTGTGGCCGAACTCCTGCGTCGTATTCATATGGTTGAGGCCTGGGGGCGGGGGGTGCCGCTTATCCTGGAAAAGGAGCCTGGAGTGCAATTCAGGGAGGTGGCCAAACTGTTCATCACCAGTTTTTATCGCCCTTCATATAAGGAAATAATAGGGAAAAAACACGCAACTACTAAAGGGGTAAAAATGCCCCCCGAAGAAACCCCGAAGAAACCCCAAAGAAACCCTAAAGAAGTCATCCTTTCTATCCTGAAAGAACAGCCTTTCCTCAGCGTCAGGGAACTGGCAGTCCTATGTGGGATGAGCATTCATAGCACGCAGCATCACATTAATAAACTTAAAGATGCGGGTATTATTAGACACGTGGGATCAACCAAGGCGGGACATTGGGAAGTTATTAGTGATCATGCTTTTAAAGGAGAGCTGTGATCTAAATAGGGACGAGGTTAATTTTAGTTTGTCTATTAAATATGGAAATGATTACTTAATCGAAAAGGCGTAACAATGAGTAATGTCCCTTCAGAAATTGAAAGCCCATTAACCCCCTGGATGAGAAAAGTTCAACGTCTTATTGCGATGGGTCAACGTTTGGGGGTCGGACCAAGCTAAACGCACACCAGTCAAGGGATTGAACCCAAAAGAGAGCTGTTTTTTAGTCTTAAAATGATGTTTTTGAGGCTGAAAAAGGGCTTTTAATGCATGTGGACAATGAGGAGTTCTTCACATTTTAACATTTTTAGCTTGCGAAATTTTTTGTCTCTGATAGTTATCTTCCCTACCTAGACAGTCACGATTAGACACCCCACGGGCACTGCATCATATTATTGCCAGGGGGAATGAAAGACGAAAGATCTTTGAGGACAAAAAGGATTGCATAGAGTTTTTAATGCGTCTCGAAGATATACTTTCCGGCACTGAAACCATGTGCTACGCATGGGCAATTATGCCGAACCATTTCCATATTTTACTTCGGACAGGGCCGTTCCAAATATCCCATATCATGCGGCGTCTGTTGACGAGATATTCGATATACTTTAACCGCAGACACCGCCGTTATGGTCATCTGTTTCAGAATCGCTATAAATCCATCCTTTGCCAGGAGGAACCCTGTTTTCAGGAGTTGGTCCGTTATATTCACCTAAACCCATTACGAGCCGATCTGGTCAATGGTATAGGGGCGCTTGATAAATACCCCTACTCAGGGCACAGTGCATTGATGGGAAAGATTAAAAACGAATGGCAAGACACGAAATATGTATTGGGCTGGTTTGGGAAGGGGGATCAAACAGGCCCGCAACAGGTATCATGATTTCATAAAAGAAGGGGTTTCTCTGGGCAAACGGCCTGGGCTTACGGGAGGGGGATTGGTTCGGAGCGTCGGGGATGGTCGAATCTTATGGCGATGCGTTTGTTAAAAGTGTTTGTCAAAGGAGACGATCGGATCTTGGGAAACAGTGATTTTGCAGAACAGATGCTACAGGAAGCAGGTGAGGCGTTTGAAAGAAAATCACTTCTAAAGAGCCAAGGGTGGGATTTGGCTAAATTAGCTGCTCATGTGGCTAAACTTTTGGAAATAGATGTTTTGGTGGTTTGTTCTGCGGGTAAATACCGGCACATTGTCGAGGCACTAAGCCTGCTTTGTTATTGGGCTTTAAGAGATCTGGGTGTGAGCATGACATTATTAGCGAAGAGACTAAGCTATCAGTTGCAGCCATTACGCAGCAGTATAAAGGGGAGAGAGGCTTAAAAAGGAAAAAGGCTTATCGTTTCCCATAAAAATTTAAATGTGAAGAACGTTATACTACTACTGACACTTGTCACAACTGAGCATATCACTAGTGTTCTCAGTATCAGTTTCAACAAAAACGTTGCGTCAGAAAAAGAGCGTGCGGAGTCGCTCTACTCAGCACTTCGAGAAGAGCTCGGATCAAAAGATATTCAACCATATCGGCTTAGCGTCGATGTAATGCATGGGATGGAATTTGTTGATAAAGGAAAAGATCAAATGCTCAGAGAAATCAAACGCACATTCGATCCGGATAATATCATCTCACAGGGAGGTATAGGTTATGAGCTTCTTTAAAAAAATACTCTTTAATTCTCCTAATTGGTTTGGGTGCCCGATCCTTCGTAGGAAAATAAAAATAGATGAAAAAAAACTCAGGGGAGTCTCTTTCAAGATAGCTGATTCGATCGATGAACTCTCAGCAGCTTTTCGGTTAGTGCACGATGCTTACGTCAAGGTAGGCTATATGGATCCAGTCCCCTCAGGTATGAGGGTGACAAAGTATAATACCTTGCCCTATTCGACGACGTTTGTCGGGAAAGAGCATGGAGCGGTTGTGCTTACGATGAGCCTAATTCCTGATTCAGAATATGGCCTACCGATGGACGCGATATACAAGATCGAGGTCGATGCCCTTAGGAAAAAAGGAAGAAAAGTCGCCGAGATAGGGTCGCTCGCCTCTCATCCAGAATTCAGAAACAGCAATCAAAACATTCCAATGTATGGTAATAAAATCGTACACTCTTATGCACGTTGTTACCTTGGTATTGATGACCTCGTTATTACGATCAGCCCTAAACATAGATGGTTTTATGAATGCATTCTTCTGTTTGAACAGCTTGGTGGTGAAAAACCTTATGATTATGTAAAGGGGTCGCCAGCGATCGCTATGCGACTTGATATGTGCAACGTTGTAGATACTTATAAACGTGTATATAGTGGAAAGCCTTTACAAAGGAATTTATATCATTTTTTCTGTGAGGTGGAAAGCCCTTCAATCCACCTACCTGTAAATAATACACCAGTAAGCACGAAAGATTTGGGGCTTGCGGATTTCTGTGCTGAGAATTGCCTGGATGAATATAAATGAAAAGAGAACAAGAGCCAGAAGCCGTGGATGATTTTGAAGAGGCACTCGCTTATGATGCACTGATGACTGCAAAGCAGGGGGATTTCCTTGATTCATGTTTTGCAAAATCAGTATAAAGGGCTCTACGCTTGGCCCTAGGAATATCTAAGGCACAACGCAGTCATGACTATATGACATGGTAGGGCAGAGGGAAAAGCCATAACAAAATACATTCTTAATCCAGGATGATCGAGGGGGACAGCATAAAGTATAAGTAGGGCTTAAATGTGCCGACTGGAAACCAACTAATTTTCCAAAGGAGGGTGTTATGAAAAAATTAGCGATCATATTATACACAATGGCTGTTCTGTTAGCAGGAGGCTTTTTGGGGCACCTGGTTAAAGATTCTGAAGCAATGAAGTATTGCGGGAGGTGTGAAGGGCATGGGGTTAATTGTGATCTAATGATTATGGACGAAAACACATTGTCGGTAAGGGTATATTCGCCGCACAAAATAAAAGGGTTTAATAAGGTTAGTGCCCTTGATGCCAATATTTATATTGAGAAGTAGACAGAGAAGGTCTCCCCCTGTTGAAGAAAGAAGGGTCAGACCTTCATTATTGACAGATCCTTTTCAATTTTATCAATAATCTTTGCCAGGGATTTGTCTTTGATTATCCTTTCGGACATTCTTCTTCCTGCCCGACATACTCCAGATCCGGCTATGCCAAAGTATGCACCTGTATCGTGAGGAACATGTCTATTAATAATTCGGGATCATCTCCAATTTAGTTGAAAGAAATAAGGGGGAAATGCTGTGAATTCAAAT
>CAZVGY010000181.1:0-5326 GCA_964627015.1 uncultured Desulfobacteraceae bacterium | reverse complement strand
GTTAACTATGCTTAGAAAAAAGCCAATTTAATTTTTTGCTTCCTAAGCCCCTAATTATTTTACCACATCCTTGCCTCCGGGCAGAAGATCCGGGATGTATATATCCCTATCAACAATGACCGGGGTGCCATCTTGAACTTGATACATTACAGCATTATTAGGGCCTACTCTCTTGGTTTTGGAGAAACTTACCGTGCTGTGATAAAGTGCCGGCTTGAAGCTTTTCATATTGATTAAGGCATTATAAACCGCCTCTCCATCCACTTTATCAGCACCTACTTTAAGTGCTGCCCGTCTTATTGCTTCAATTTTTGTACTTAGGTAAGAGGCTCCGCCGGAATAAAAAACAGCTGCCATCAAGGGCGCACCACTCGTTTTATAAAGATCAGCAAAATAAGGGATTTCCCATTCTGCGGGCTCTAATTTATAACCTGTTAACATCATACTTCTGTTTGCCAGTTCTTTTGCGTAAGACTGAAGCTGTATAACACTACAAGCCCAGAATGAAAAATCTTGAAATTCATTCCTCACTCCTAACCTAGCGGCATCTTTAAGAACTAGAGCAATACTCGACGGATACATTATGAAGTAGATAAAATCCGTCTTCTTGTCTTTGACGAGTCTCAATATCTGAGCTGTGGTATCAGATGGTGACAGTGGAATATATTCGGAACCTATAAAATCAACTCCTATTTTTTCAAAGTAATCCCTGGTCTCCTTCTGGTCAGGAGCTCGGCCAAACGAATTATCCCAGCCAATAAGACCGAGCCTGGGATTCCTGTTTTCATAATTTTTCCTTATCCACGGATCTTTGCTGTCCGGCTTCCAGTTGGCTTTTGCCCAGGCACCACAAGCGGCCAGCTGTCCTTCGTAACTTCCCTGATGTCCGAAATTCCAAGCAGGAGGATACATTGCGGAACGTGATTCACTTCCTCCATATATAGGAATCTTTAGCCTCTGGGCAATCTGTCTGAGGGATATTGCAATATTGCTGGATTGCCCCCCTGTCGAAATAACAGCCCTCGGTGTTTTTGTAGCCCCCATCTGAAAAGCGACTACACCCTTGCTCACCTCGGCACCGGTGTCGACAATGTCCAGTACGATATTCGCCCCTGGAACAATCTCTTTATCGTTAGCCCACTTCGCATAATCCTTATATGCCTTGGCTAAAAGCTGGTGTACTCCAGAATACGGTCCCGTCAGATCGAACATGGCGTTAATAGCAATATCCGTTTTTTCCGCCGACTGGACAGGTGCTCCCATGAAAAGAAAAGACAAACTTATCAAAGGCACTAGCCACAAAAAAACCCTGTTCTTACACATGAAGTTTACCTCCTTTTGCGGATCCCTGAAAAACATGTTTTTACAAAGCATAGAAAAGGCAGTCATGCCTCGAACTATTCCTGCGACCCACACTAGCTAATATAGGGGCCGCCTCTTCCTGATCTGAGTTTCGATGTTATCTCATACCTCTCTTTAAATTTAGGGAACAAATTTTTCCCCTTTATGCCCCTGCAGCCGAACTTGGACTTTTTTATGGATGAGGGATAAAAGAAGCCGCTTATCGTTGATTATTTTAGGTTTTCAGGGCGTTATCTTTCCAGTTTCGAATCTCAAAATGGAAAAACTACCAACTGGACGGTCATAAAAATTTGAATATAATTTTGGGATAATGTCAAGTGGAACTTGATGTTAACACTTGTTTCAAAGAAGCTTTTTTTATAATATTAAAATTTAATCTTTCAGCACTCAGGGCAAGGGGGAAACGCATGATAGGCGCTATTGCTGGAGACATCATAGGATCAATATATGAACATAGGCCTATCAAAAATAAAGACTTCCTGCTTTTTCAAACCGGATGCACCTTTACAGATGATACGGTTTTAACAGTCGCGATAGCCGATGCGATCCTTTCAAACCGGCCATACTTGGAATCCGTAAGGCTGATAGGTCGACGTTACCCACATGCCGGTTATGGAACTTCATTTTTCCACTGGCTTTACTCAGATGATCCATCACCATACAACAGCTGGGGGAACGGCTCTGCTATGCGAGTCAGTCCGGTAGGCTTTGCCTTTAAAACGGAGAAAGAAGTCCTTAGAGAAGCTGCCAAATCAGCCGAAATCTCCCATAATCATTCTGAAGGTATCAAGGGTGCACAGGCAACGGCGCTCGCAATATTCCTTGCCAGGAAAGGTTCACCCAAAGAGGAGATCAGGACTGAAATAAAAAAAAGATTCAACTATAATCTTGATCGTACGACCGACCAAATAAGGCCTGCCTATTCATTCGACGTTTCCTGTCAGGGCACGGTTCCCGAGGCAATAATCGCATTCCTTGATTCTACTTCCTATGAAGACGCCATACGTAATGCAGTTTCACTTGGAGGAGACAGCGACACTATTGCCTGCATAGCAGGTGGTATTGCGGAGGCTTACTACGGGACGGTTCCACCGAATATTCGCGAAGGTGTACAGGAGCACCTTCCCTCTGATCTTTGGGAGATCACAGAAACGTTTTACAGGAATTTCGTAGAAGCACTCTAGGCCAGAGTTACGGGCAGAATCTGTACATAAGCTAAACTCACAGTTATTAAGCCACTTACTCCTTCAACTGATAAAATATGGACCTCAAATATCTTCTTGGTTCAAATAATTCGCTTATACCGGTAAGGGATTCCGTGGACCCTATTACCAGGCTGCCATCCCGGTTCAGAATCCGAGCCAGTCTGTCAAAAAGTTTCTTTCTATCTTCCAGGCTGAAATAAATAGCTACATTTCTGCAAAATATGATATCGAACCTACCCAAGCCGTTGAATGGATACATCAGGTTTAGCTTTTTGAAAGTCGCCATGGCCCTTATTTCGTCCCTGACCTTCCACGTATTATCTTTTAAAATAAAATATTTTTTTAATTTATCCGGTGAAAGACCTCGTTCCACTTCAAATCGGTTATATTCACCATAGCTGGCCTTAGCGACTGCTTCATCAGATATATCCGTTCCCATCAATTTTATATTGTATCTTCTGTCAGTTCCCAAAAGTTCTTTCAATACAATTGCAATACTGTAGACCTCCTGGCCTGTTGAGCAAGCGGAACTCCAAATATTTATGTTAACAGGCGTGGCACCGTTCGAGCTGCCTGTACGCAAATCTATAAGATCGGGCAAAATTTTGTGCTGAAGCAGTTCAAAAGGTGAGGAATCTCTGAAAAACAGAGTTTCGTTGGTGGTTATCCTGTTTATTATATCTTTTTCAAGCACCTTGCTTTTATCATTCTTCGCCTTTAGATACAGCTCGCGGTAAGATGAAAAACCATGCCTGTCAAGCAGATCTCCAAGTCTGGTTTCTAGAAGGTAGACCTTGCTGTTATTAAGAAATATACCGGATATATCATAAATGTATTTAATAATAAGCCTGACTTCATCCTGAGATATTTTTACCATAATCTTGAGTTACTCGACTGCCCGTGGAACAGAGCTCATGTTTCAGCCAGGAGAAGGATAATATATGGGTTGTTTTCTATACAGCCAAAAACTCTTTTCCTTTTAGTTTGATCTTAAAATCTTAATTCACGCAAGCCTGCGCTCCGCACCTTTAGGCCTGACCGTCTGGCAAATCTCATCTGCAATATTCTCTAGAGGGACTACCACGTCAACCACTCCCGCTGCAATAGCCTCCTTGGGCATGCCGAAGACTGTGCTCGTCGCTTCGTCCTGAGCTATTATTATCGCCCCGTTCCTTTTCATTAACTTAAGACCTAGAGTCCCATCCGACCCCATTCCTGTCATTATGACCCCAGTTGCACGGCCTACATAATGATGAGCAATTGACCTAAAAAGATAATCAACAGACGGCCTGCAGCTGTTTTCAGGAGGATCATCGGTTACCCTCAATATCCTTGTCAATCCATCTGTACCCGCAACCACCTTCATCTGCTTCCCTCCAGGCGCGATGAGTGCCGTGTTGGACTGCAGAGGCTCACCATCCATGCCCTCCCTGACCTCTATGGAACACTTGGCGTTCAGGCTTTTGGCCAGAGACTGAGTAAAAACCGGAGGCATATGCTGTATGATGAGAATAGGCACACCTAGATCTGCAGGTATACGCGGCAACATCAATGCCAGTGCGCCCGGGCCCCCAGTCGAAATACCGATTCCTATAATTTCCGATTTCATACTCATGCGCCTGCGGTTGACTGCCACAGTCTTTGAGACGGAAGAGGATTGCAATATTTTGGTTTTTTGCTTACTAACGGAATTTTCCCCCTTGTGGTTGAGAATAGCCTTTATTTCTTTACGACGCACAAAAGCATTCAAAATAGGAACAATGGCTTTAGTAACTACTTCCCGGTTTTTGTCGATATTCCCTTCATCAGGCTTGGGGATAAAATCGAAGGCCCCCAATTCCAGAGCTTTCATAGTCAACTCACCACCCTGGGTTGTCAATGTACTTACCATTACGGCCCCCACCTCCGGCGCCTCCTTCCTCATGCGAGATAGGACCTCCAATCCGCTCATTTCCGGCATTTCAATATCCAGGGTCAGCAAATCCGGCTTTAAAGAAGCAATCTTGGACATGGCAATCCTTCCATTATGCGCCAAACCCACCACCTCCACATCAGGCATTTCATTGAGAACCTCACTCACTATCTTTCTGTAAACCGCAGTATCATCCACCACAAGAACACGTAAAGGCTTCATCTTATTTATTACCTTTTGTCTGTCTCTCTGAAATAGCCGTCATAGCCCATAAAAAAACGACACTTCTAGACTTCCTCCAAAAGGACTTCATCCACATCGAGGATGCCTACCAGGCTTGTCTCGGTTTTAAAAACCCCCTTAAAAAACTTGCCTTGAACCTCACCTATATTAGCTGGTGGCGGTTCCACCTTATCCCAGTCAGCCTGGATCACATCACTGATTCTCTCAGTTAGAAGCCCTATATATTCGTCCTTCGAATTCACAATTATATTACGGCTCTCCTCTTTCAACTCTGTTGAAGATAGTCCGAGCTTCCTTCCTAGATCTATAATGGTGACGATCTGGCCACGAAGATTCAGAATCCCAACTACATATTCAGGAGCCTGGGGGACCTTAGTCATCTGCATCAGTTTATTAATTTCCTGGACCTTTAGAATGTCCATACCGCACAGAGCCTGACCTACATAGAAAGTCGCAAGCTCTATTGCTTTCCCTTCCGCGCTTTTCCGTGAGAATTGTTTCATGAATAAATTCTCCTTTACCCGTGCAGACGGCAATTACTGGTCAAATCTTAAATCTTCCCACGAGTGTTTTTAATTCTTCAGCCAGTCTGCTCAGGTCGCTT
>CAZVGY010000180.1:0-5342 GCA_964627015.1 uncultured Desulfobacteraceae bacterium | reverse complement strand
TTAGCATAGCTCGGACCCACCAGTAAAACTGGTGGATTATGGTTTTTATTTAACTGTAATATCTAGTATATGATCCTATTCCCCGAACCTTCCGGCCTTATAAGGTCAGCGAACAGATCAAAAAATTTCTCCAATTGTTTCAAAGCCCAAAAGGTTTCGACCGAAATTACTTTTACTCTATATCCACTCTATTTTTGTGTCTTTATAGCATATTCATAGCCTTTTTATTAGAACTATTTGAGGAGTAGATATGCCTGTATAATTAGCTACTTAAATTTAAACAAAGTCTGTCAGCGGACCAATGAAAACCATTTATCTTAAAAATTGGAAAGGAGACCTGACCAATTATCAGGCATACTCAGGGGACCACCAAACCTCTTGGACCATCCTATAATTACCCTAACAGTAAATATTTTTCGTCCGAAGAATGAATATAAAATTTGAGACAGGTAACTAGATAAACCAGCCCTGACGACCATCAATAAATCGACTGACTGTATCTAATGCCCACATTTTTAGGTCCTCAGCGATATAAAATCTGGGCAAAAGAAGGTCGTCATCTGCTGTTATCATACCATCTTTAATCGCCTGCAGGGCGAGGGGGGTGTAAGGGTAAATCCTTATCCCGATGGTTATTTTCATGGTGTCAATATCAAGCGAATCGGCAAACATCAGGCTTTCCATTATTGTATCCTTACTTTCTCCCGGTCCCCCGAGAAGCAAAAATCCCATGGTACGGATATGATATTTTTTCAATAAATCACAGATATGATGAACATCATCCGGGGTATAGCGCTTGTTCATATTTTTAATTATCCTGGCCGAACCGCTCTCAAAACCAAGGCTCACTTCCTCACATCCAGCCATAGCCATCTTTCTGACAAGATCCTCATCCACTTTCCAGGGGTAGAGAATGCACCGCCATTTAATAAAGCTTTTCTTTGAAATCAATCTCTCACAAAGCTCTTTTGTGTAAGACAAGGGAAAATTGAACACATTATCAACAAAGAAAAACCGCTCAAACCCAAAAGCAACATATTCTAATAATGACTCAATAACTCTTTCCAGATTTCGTTTTTGTAAAATAGTGCCTTCTATAAGCGGGGTTGAACAATAGCTGCATTTCATGGGACATCCGCGGCGAAATTGAAATGGCAACCAAATTTGTCTGCTTTTTATATTAGAAGGAACTGCTAAATGCTCCCCAGGAAGCGGTAACGGTAAATCATCCAGATTTAATTTATAGTTTACTTTTTCTTGAAGACCTCCTTCGAGCAAGTATAGACCTGGCACACCCGAAAGATCCTCCCCTTTTTCAAGTCTTTCCAGTGCTAGAACAAAGGACTGTTCACCCTGCCCCTGTATTCCTATATCCGCACCAAGATATTTAAGAGCGCTCTGAGGAAATATGCTATATCCTGCCCCGCCGACAATCAAAGGGCAGTCTGTCAGTTTGCGACAAATGTTAACCATTGATTTTACGGGCTGTAATAAAAATTTGGGCGACACCATTTCCTGATCGCCGATATTACGAACCGATAATCCAATGACTTCAGGTCTGAAGTCATTTATTGAATCTTGCAGGGCCCCTCTCACATCGTCATGGGCCATCAAATTCAAAACAGAGATATCATGACCTGCCTGCGCTGTGGCACTGGCAATACAGCCCAAACCAAGCGGCAGGACCGGCATGTTTATTATTTCAGTATTCGCAGCTATCAATAAAACTCTCATGAAACTTTCCTGATCATAATGCCCTTAATGAACCCTAACACCTTTAGGATTCAGTCTACCCAGGATAAAAAGGCATCTTACTGATATTTTATTACAAACAGCTTAAACAAAAACAACAGAAGGCTGGTCAAGCTTACAAGAAATAAAATGAACGAACAAGAGCTGTCTGAATTTTGGTCTCACTGTAACCGCTTAATCTGCAGACCAGCTTATTTTCCCTGGATTAACTAATAAAATCCTATTGTCACTTGACATTATTCAGAATTTATATTCAAATTTTATTTGAGTGCATGGCACTTATATTTTATTTATCCATGCTTATCGCATTCCAAGAGTAAAGGAAGAACTCGGCTGAAGCCAAAAGATAAAAAATCAACCGAATTCTTCTGTAAAAAAATATATGTAACACCAGCTACAAAATCATAAAGAGTTAATTGATTATAATCTCCATAGCCTTCAAGATCATATTGAAATAGGGCAATTTGTCCTTTTTTTTTAACCACTGCATTTGTATTAAAAAGGTAATCAGGGGTATAATTGTTTCTATCCCCCTGCAGATATGATTCTTTTTTTTAAATCTAAAAGAGGAGGAAGGTTGCATGATCAAAAGTAAGTGTTTTATGGGGTTAATGGTATTTTTACTGGGTTTATCTTTGATTTTTGCAGGACAGAGCGTTAGGGCTGCTGATAGAACAGAGATTCATGTTAATGCCATGTTCGACCTGACCGGACCCTATTCGGGCGTGCACCAGCTTTTTGCACAATCTTACAAGGATTATTGTAAATGGGCGAATGACCAGCAGATTGTACCAGGCGCAGAGATCGTCCTTGATTTTGTCGATACCGGATCTGAAGTGGGCAAAGGTATTGTAGGGTTTCAGATGGCAGCGAACAGGACACCAAGGGCTGTTGTTTCAACTGGTGGGCAGGCCAGTAACATTGCAATATCTCTCAAGCAGATAGCAAAGCGCCTGAAAATTCCGCTGTATGGCGGCGGCTCAGCCCGGCCCAACGTGGTGCCCCCTGCCTGGAATTTTGCTCACCAGGGCTGTTACGAAGGCCAGGTTGCCGCATGCGGTCAATGGGCAAAGGACAACTGGAAGCCCGACAGCAGCGATCCGTGGATCAGGAAACACTATGAAAACCGTAATCCCAGGCTTGCCATAATTGGCTGGGACAACGCATTTGGCAGGGGTCCGGAACAGAAGGAAACCATAGATTATCTTGAACATATCGGGGTGGATTTTGTAGGGGCGGAATATATCCCCTTGTCACCTTCAGATACCACGCCACAGTTGCTTAGACTTGTAAAAGAAAAAAAGGCTGATTTCATCTATTTTGTCATGTACCCCTCCAGTATAGCCGTAATATTAAAGGATGCTGCCAGGTTGGGTATCAGAGATGACTTCCAGGATTTTTCTTTCTGGGCTGCGAGTATCATCCAGTTACAGCATTACATAGGGGACCTCGCGAATAGGAGCATGATGCTCACAGGATATAAACTTGATCCCAGTGAGTGGGAAATCCCGTATTTCACAGATCTCTATAACAAAAGTACTAAACCCAAGTACGCTGCTGTTTATTTTTCTGCGGGGGCGTCTTTTCTGGGCGTGAAGGTAGAGGCAATAAGACGGGCAGCCCAGCAAGTAGGTGTTGAAAATGTTACCGGTGAGACGGTTTACAATGCTCTGATCAATATGAAAAGTTACCGTCCTCCCCTGTATCACAGCACAAATAGTTTCTCAAAGACTAAACGGATAGGTCCTGATGACGGGGTTATGTATCAGATCCAAAATGGGGAATGTAAGCTCATAAAGACAGGTATCCCTATTCCTGATCTATTACCGGGCGGCAAGGACATTATAAAGTAGAGAAGGGTTGCTAACAAAAAATTAAAGGTGCCGTTCCTCCCTCTGTGAAAGAGGGGGAACAGTACCAAAACAAGGGCTGCCCCTAAATACCTTATTGCTACTTGGATACCCTGACAGTCGAGTAGGCCAAAAAATCTTCGCTAGTCTTTCACCACCAAAGTGTACTATAACACAACCTCCGTATGGCAAAATCACTGCGTAAATAAGCCTCTAAGACCCAAATCACAAGAATTCCCCTCACATAGAAATACGCCTTGCGGAATTCAGACAGACATTTTCAGTGCTAATTCACTACATCCTTTCCACCGGGCAGTAGATCCGGAACATATATGGATTCCCGAATCTTTACAATTTTCCCATTCTGATTCTGGTAAACACTCGCGGTATCAGCCCCGAATCTCTTTGTTTTTGTATAACTGATTTTACTGTTACAGTTTAAAGGGCTGTAATCCGTCATGTTAGTTAAGACATCATATATAACCGAACCCGTAACATTATCTGCGCCAACTTGCTTCACCGCCCGCCTTATGGTTTCAGCATAGATATCAAACCAGGCTATCCCTAGAGAGTAACCCAGTGCTAGATCTTCGCTCAACCCGGTCTTCCTGAACATCTGCCTGAAAACCGGGGGCCATTCATCAATAACCATCTTCCAACCCGTAAGCATCAGGGTTCCGTTTGCAAGCTCACCTGCATACTTTGTCAGTTGTATTATATCATCTGACCAGAAACACATGTCCTGAAATTTATCTCTAACTCCTACCCTTTCTGCATCCTTCAGTATGGCGGCATGGGTATTGGGGTACATGCCGAAATATATCATATCCGCGCCTCTTTCAACCAACCTCATTATCTGTGGAGTGGTATCTGAAGCGCTCAGAGACACATATTCAGGTTCCACCCATTCGACCCCGATTTTATTTACATAATCCCTTGTCTCTTCTAAATCAAAGGCCCTTCCAAACGCATTATCCCAGCCGATCACCGTAAACCTGGGTTTTCTACCATTGGCCTCTTTGTACCTTTGCCTTATCCGGTCAACCGGGGTATTATCTCTCCAGTTATCCTTGAGAAACTGGGCTGCGGCTGCGGCTATCCCTTCGTAACACCCCAAAATACTGAAGGTCCATGCAGGAGGAACCATTATAGGACGGGCTGAAGTGCCGTCAATGCAGGGAATTTTCTTTCGTTTTGCCAGAGGCTTTATTGCGATCACTGTAGGACTTGCAAGTCCTCCTGTAGTAATTATAGGTTCCGGTTTTTTTGAACATGCCATCTGATAGGCAGCTACTGCCTTACCCATGTCCATTCCAGTATCATATATTTCATGTGACCATTGAACCCCTGGAGGGAAATATCCCGGTTCATTATTCGCCCACACCACAAAGTCTTTTATGCCTTTTACGGCGAGCTGGTGAAGAGCTGAATAAGGTCCGGTGAGGTCATAAAGACCAATAACCCTATATGCCACTTTATCTTGCGCCTGAACAGGAACAACAGCAATAGCAATAATAGAAGCTCCTATTAATCCACAAAAAATCCTTTTGATACCTATCATCTTATTAAGCATCCTCTCCTCCTTCTTCCGGCTTGGCGGTTTACAAAACACGTTAAGTCTTTAACCAAAGCCCAGCTTTACCCTAAATTTCTATTTCCTGCTTTTTTGCCTTCATGAATCAGGACCTCACGCTTTAGTCTTTCTGGCCCTGAGCATCTCGGCAAAAGTTTCCACCCTGG
>CAZVGY010000179.1:0-5455 GCA_964627015.1 uncultured Desulfobacteraceae bacterium | reverse complement strand
ATCCCTCACCAGAGGCGGTACCAGGGAATTTTCCACCAGGTCCATCCGCATCGCCCTTACTACACTGGGCACGTCTATAATGGGCTTTCCCGTATCAGGATCCATCGAGTCGCATATGACCGCACAACTGCCACAGTTCGTGCACCTGTAGACAGTCTCGGCAATATAAAACGAATATTCCAGGAATCCATCCAGAATATCCTGGGCCACGGTGACCCTTCCTCTCGGCACACTGTCTTCGAAGCCTATTCCGGTAGCCCAGACAGGACACATGGCTTCTTCCCTTCCTTTCCATTTTCTATCCCAAATTCCTCTGCATACTCCACACGCCATACACTTAAAAATATTTTCTTTTAGCTCAGCAAGATTGTCTTTGGTCATGTTAAATCCTCCATAGGCCCGGCATCAGGATGTTATTCGGATCAAGAGTCTTCTTAAGGGACCGCATAAAAGCCTTATATGACGGCGACCAGGCGGACGCGCCGAGCGCTGCACTTTCACCCTGCATGGTTTCTACCCATCCTCCGTACTTCCCGCTCATAAGCCTGTGTTGCTCTTCATAGGTATCTTTGTAAATTCTCTTGCTTACCTCTTCTCTGGAATGCTCTTTACTGAAATAAAGCAGCACCCCGCTTATGGTAGTTGCACGCAGGTAGGGAAGTGTAAAATCAACTCTTTTATAGAAATTCAAATCTCCAAGTTTCTCATCTATTAGAGCATTCAGATCCCTCACATACTCCAGGGATACAGGTCGTGGAACCAGTGCCTCACCGAAAAAAGTCATCGCTGAGCTGGTCGGGAGCACCTGCTGGCCAAGCCGATGAGTGGAAAACATGTTTGCTATTTTGAAGCCATCATGCCCGGGTCCAGCGGCCTTTCCCCCATGCGATTGGCATATCTTATCCAACACCTTTTTCTTGCCGGCTGTCTCTTCCTCGCTGTATCCTCTTATAACGTAAATAAAAAACCAGTCTCCACCCTGTTCACGAAAGGCCAGGAGCCTTGTATAAGCGTACGGATCGGTACGGGCCAGTTCGTTAAAGGCCTTCCACATGCTCTCGTCGGAGCCCATGTTATAGATCCCCGGCACATATACGGGGGGATACGGATGGATCGAAAAAGTGGCCTCCGTCTTTACCCCAAAGGCCCCGCCGTCTGCCACAAATAAACCTGTAATATCAGGGCTTCCCGCCTCTCTGTGCAAAATTCTCTCCTGGTGGATATTCGTCCCTGGCCCTCCGCCGGTCTCTATTATTTCACCATTAGGAAGAACAACTCTTAATCCCAGAAGGTAGTTGTTCATCGTTCCGGATGTAGCAAGGTCGGACGGCTCACCTCCGCCCACAAACCCGCTCAGTACTCCTCCTACTGTATCCATGTGCACCGGTGTATCCACAGTATAGATATGGAAGCCCTTTTCTTTAACCTCCGCCTGAAGATTGGAAAGGATAACTCCGCACTCGGCTTTCACGGTCATATACTCTTCGTTGATCTCGAGTATCCTGTTCATGCGGGTAGTGTCGATAAGAATATTCTCATCCGTTCCCACATAAACCGGAGGGAATGTAGCCACAGCACCGCTTCCCCCTTTAGGAACTATGGGGGTCTTGGTACGGTTCGCGAGTTTTACAATTTCTGACACCTCTTCTGTGCTTCCCGGTCTTACTACTATGCCTGGAGTCTTTCCTCTTCCGCCGCCACCTATTCCAATAAAAGGGCCCCTCGTATAGGATCTTCTGGCGGCCTCTTCCGTTGTAACATTTTCAGGTCCTGCAATAGAACACATCTCCTCATATAAGGAACTTATTTTCTCCATCTCTTCCGACATATATATTCCTCCTATATTGCTGATGCCTTACATCTTAAGTTTACAATTTTATCTGCGTGTCCGTCTTCAGCTGAGGACACGGCAAATGTCCCCCAAAAGCAAAACACAAGGATCAATCACGGCACTCTCAAGGTTTTTAGAATTACTTCCTCATTCAATGAGGTTTTTAGAGACAGGTATCCCTATCCTTTCAAAAAAAGAAATGAAGAATTTTATTCCTCTATGTTGAGATGTCTCTCAAAAAGCATACTAAAAATCGGGATGGGCAGGAAGATGTGCTCAAAGACTCTGTATTAAGGAATTTGCTCCAATTAGATCCTCTGTGTCAACGAAAAGCAATCTTCTGTTAGCCCGGATCTTCCATCAATCTACATCATCTTCGACATACGCCTTCATTATGACTTGGCCCCATCCACATTCCGGACCCACATCCTCGCAGGAAAAGTGGTTATATGTGGCCTTGTTTGGATCAAGCCCCGAGACGAACCTGTCTTGAAGCATATTAGCTATACCCGGTATCGAACCCATAGCCTGCGCACACCACGGGCTGCTTCTTTTCAAATCCAGCACACCCATGGATCTAAAAATTAATTTATCCCCTGGCTTCATGCCCACACTGCAGCCGTGGGATTTTACGACTTCAATAACCATACGTTTACCGGCCATCTCCCGGGAAAATATCTTGGGTGATAGCTCTTCCCGGTGAGGGTCCGACCTGAACACCCTCATTTCCTCGTCACTGTAACCCAAAAATTTCTGATAAGCGTCCCAGTTGAAGTCTTTTTTGTCTCCCATAATCAAGCCTCTCCTTTTTTCTGAATGAAAATCTATTAAAACCACTTAAAGAAAACTGATGTCTTTTTATTCATAAATAAGAAGGTGTTTGTCAAGATTAATCTGAACTTAATCTTATGTATTCGGTCCTTGCTGGTTCTAAAACGTTAAACATCCCTTTAATTCAACAAGTTAATGGTTTAAATCCGTATCCCTATTTTTTCCTGTAAAAGCATATAATTCCTCTTTTTTAGATAACCGCTCAATTTTTTTTTTATTGACTCAATATTTTTATTGTGGGATTTTACATTGGTTTCACCTCGAATAAGGCTTCCAAAATTCTAGCAGCCGATCGCACACCGGGCACTGCAAAAAAGGTATTAACCTTGGATATAGAAGGGAAAAAAGTCAAAATACTCGACACAGCGGAGGAAATAATCTCCGGAAAAGGCATGGCCCAGGTAAAGATGACTGAGATAGCACAAAGGGCAGGTGTTGCCTATTCCCTTATCTACCAGTATTTCAAAGGAAAGGAAGATCTATTATTCGCCATACCCGGGCGCAGGATGAAAGAAGTCCTGAGCCAGTTGGATGAACATTTGCAGGGTATCCTCGATGCTGAAGCACGTTTAAGGAAGATGGTATGGTTCGACCTCTGGTACAAGGACACACACACCGGGTATGCAAAAATCCTCATGCTGGACTGCCGTTCCACCAAGGACTTTTATACCTCTCCGGCATATCAACTGGTCCGGCAATATGCAGGCATACTCTCAGGCATATTAAAAAAAGGTGTGGAGGATGGCACTTTTAAGCAGGACTTAAATATCAACCTCATGCGCGACATAATACTGGGGACCCTTGATTCAGAAACCATAACCTGCCTTGCGACCAGAGAAATCAATGAAAGCGTCCCCGATCTCGATGATATTATGTCCCTGGTTTATGCCATGGCCACCCCTGAAAGAGATGTCAAGGGGTGCAAGTCAGAAAGAATAATTATGGCTGCCGAGAGGGTATTTGGAGAAGAGGGTTTCCTAAAGGCAAAAATATCTGAAATAGCCCGGCTTGCCGATGTAGCCGAAGGGACGGTTTATGAATACTTCAAAAACAAGGAGGATCTCTTTCTTTCGATACCAGGTAAGCGTTTTAAACAGTATTATGATGAACAGGGGGATCTGTTCCAGAGAAGTGCACTTGGAAGTCTTAAGAGATTTTTGAGATACAATTTTTCTATTTTACTCACTGAGGAAAAATTTCTGAAGGTGTTTCTGCTCCGTATACAGCTCAACAGGCGTTTTTATGGTTCTAAGGCATATGAAAGTTACCGAAATTACTCACGGGTAATTGAAAAAATCATAGAACAAGGCAAAGAAGAAGGAAGTTTCCGTTCGGACGTAAACCCAAGGGTGTTCCGTAACATGTTTTTCGGTACATTCAGTAACCTGGGGCTCCGCTGGCTCAATTTTAAAAGGGACAATGAAAGTCAGAAGATCCATCAGCTAGTCCAGGCAATGGAACTGCTCTGCTCTGCGGTTACGGCCGATAATTTAAAAGGTGGAGATGTGTAACAAAAACAAGTCATAAGGAGTTTTTTATGGAAAAAAAGGATTTATTTGCAAAACTGGTTGATATTGTCGGCCCTGAAAATATATCCGACAATGAGGCGGACATGATTTCCTATACAAGCGACTCATATTCCATGCTGATGCAAAAGTCTATTCCGCTGCCTGACTGTGTCATTATGCCTGAAAACGCTCGCCAGGTTCAGGACATCATCAAGCTGGCAAATGAGTATAAATCCCCAATATACCCCAGGAGTTTCGGTGTAAACATCGCAGCCTCCGCCATTCCGTATAACGGCGGAATTGTTCTTGACCTGAAGAGGATGAACAAAATCCATGAGATCAACGAAGACACAATGACCGCAACCATCGAACCAGGAGTCAGCTGGGCCAAGCTGAGAAAGGAAGCCAACAAAAAGGGTCTGGACACCATGCCTATACTTGGCCCCTACCAGGCAGGCCCTGTTGGAAATTTTCTTTTAAGCAATATTACGGCCTACTCCACTAAACACTGGGCCGACAGGGCGGTAACCTTCGAGGCAATACTGCCAAACGGCGAGATACTGAGAACGGGCTCACAGGCAGTGGAAAAAGGCGCCGAGCTCAACCCCTATTTCAGGTATGCCTATGGCCCGGACATTACCGGCCTGTTCAGGGGCAGCTATGGCAACTTCGGTATAATCACAAAGCTGGTTTTATCGCTCAGGGTTAAATCTGAAATTGAAGAGATAGTCCTGTACGGATTCGACGACTTTAAACAGTCAGTAGACGCATTAAAGGCCGTTGAGCGCATGGACATAACCCGTTATAGCCTTCTGTGCAACGACTCTTTCTGGCTTCATGTAATGCTCACTCCACAACAGTTGAAAATGCCTGCAGAGAGAGAAAAAATCCTTTCAGTGATACCCAAATTCGTGCTCACTGCCGCGCTCGGAGGGAATTCCAGGCAGATAGCCTTGTACGAGGATATGGTAGAAGAAAAGGCAGCCGAATTCCAGGGGACCAAGCTGGAGCTGGATGAGGATCTCCACAAAACGGCATGGGAGCTGTCAGAAGGATCCAGCCAGAAAGTGCTTCGTATGTTTTCACCTTTTTATGGTTTTTTACCGATCATCGCGTGTCTTCCCCCTGATCAGGCTGTTGAACTTGCAGCCATGAGCACCGATCTGGTAAAAAAATATGACATCAAGGATCCTGTCACAGGAGAAGCTTTCAAACCGGAAATACTGTTTGTACCGTACGACCGTTGTTCCACCGTATACCTTGAGCAGGAGATACTCTTTGACCC
>CAZVGY010000178.1:0-5511 GCA_964627015.1 uncultured Desulfobacteraceae bacterium | reverse complement strand
TGTTAACTATGCTTAGAAAAAAGCCAATTTAATTTTTTGCTTCCTAAGCCCCAAAGATAATATAAGGAAGAAATGAGAATATCAATAGTAGAGTGCTCCATTCAGAACAGAGAATGATTGGCTGAGGTTTCTGTGCCCGGTCTTTTTTTAACCATTTACAGATAAAACTAATACAATGTGTCATGAAAAAGTTTTGACATCCAGATGTAGTTTTGCAAGACTTGCGTGCATGTCTTTCTTAAGAAAACTAGGCGCGATAACGCTGGAATATATTGAGCGAATGGGGTTAATGGGGCTGTTTCTAGTCAAAACATTACTGTATACATTAACCCCTCCTTTAAAGTTGGCCCTCGTGTTCAAGCAGATCCGTTTTATAGGCCTTCAATCTATGTTTGTTATTTTCCTTACAGGGGCATTCACCGGAATGGTGCTTGGTTTTCAGGGCTTTTACAGCCTAAGTCGCTTTGGGTCTGATGCATTTCTTGGCCCCATGGTAGGGCTTGCACTCATAAAGGAGCTGGGTCCTGTTATTTCTGCTCTGATGGTTACCGGGAGAGCAGGTTCAGCGATAACCGCCGAAATAGGCATTATGCGAACCAGCGAGCAGATTGACGCTCTGGAGTTGATGGGTCTCAATCCCTATCGTTACCTCATTGTACCAAACCTCATTGCTGGAATGGTTTCCCTGCCTTTACTGAATGCGATGTTTGATACGGTTGGTATTTTTGGCGGCTATCTCATAGGAGGAAAACTTCTGGGGATCGGTTCTGGCACCTATTTTGGAGAGATGGCGAACTATGTGGAAATGCAGGACATAGCCGAGGGAATTTATAAATCTCTGACTTTCGGAATTATCATTGTCTGGGTTTGCTGCTTCAAGGGGTTCTACACGGGTATTTTCAGTGGATTCGGCGCTGGAGGAGTCAGCAAAGCCACCACCCAGGCAGTAGTGCTCTCCTCAGTTCTGATCCTGGTATGGGATTACTTTATGACCTCAATTCTTTTTTAGGATGTTCAATGATCAATATTGAAGCCCTCCATAGATCGTTTGATGGTAATGCAGTTCTAAAGGGCATTTCTTTGGAAATAAAAAAAGGAGAAGTGACCGCTCTGATCGGAGGAAGCGGTTCGGGCAAGAGTGTTCTTTTAAAACATGTGGCTGGACTTTTGAAGGCCGATACTGGCCGCATAATTGTAGATGGGATAGATATTAGCAGAGTGACAGGGAGGAAACTGAGGGATTTCAGGGACCGGCTTGGTGTCCTTTTTCAGGGTGGGGCTCTTTTTGACTCTATGACCGTGTTCGAAAATGTTGCCTTTCCCTTGAAAGAAAAGACAAGATTAAACGACGACGTGATCTGTGAAAAGGTCTTTAAAGAGCTGGAAAATGTAGGACTGACAGGTTCGGAGCACAAATATCCTTCTCAAATCAGCGGAGGCATGGTTAAACGCGCTGCCATCGCGAGAGCCCTGGTGATGGACCCGGAAATTATGCTATTTGATGAACCTACGACTGGGCTTGATCCGGTCATAGGACTTTCTATTTTGCAACTTATTCATTCCTGCCACATGCGACTTTCATTTACCGGTATAATTGTAACGCATGAGATTCCGAGGGTATTTGGATTTGTGAATCGGGTTGCAATGCTTCATGAAGGGGCAATCCGGGTCGAAGGGACCCCCGAAGAATTTATCACTTCAAGTGACCCTATTGTCAGGACATTTTTAGGGGAGGAGTATAAATATTCATCAGATGAAAAATTTGGAAGATCCAATTGATTCCAATAGAAATGGCATCAGTCTTATCAGATAAGGGAGAAAAATGAAAAAAGTCGACCTAGAGTTGGCAGTCGGTGTATTCATGATCATAGGCATCGTTTGCCTTGGGTATCTGTCGATCAAACTTGGAAAGATGGAGGTCTTCGGCGAAAGAGGGTACGAAATTGAGGCCCTTTTTTCAGATAGCGGCGGTTTGAAGACTGGCTCCGCGGTACTTATAGCAGGGATTGAAGTGGGTCGGGTCAAGGATGTTCTCCTGGAGGATTATCAGGCGAGAGTAATGATAAATCTGCCATTGGATGTAAAAATCCAGGATGATGCGATAGCCTCTATAAAAACCAAAGGCCTTATTGGTGAAAAATATCTAGAGATCACGCCGGGAGCTTCTGAGAACATATTGCAACCCGGGGAACGAATACGCGATACCTTACCAGCGGTAGATCTGGAGCAGCTGATCTCTAAATATGTTTTTGGAGGTATAAAATAATGGATCGCTTTCAAAAGGATCTTCACATGTTTTTAACGCGTCATATCTCGCATTTTTTGTTTTTGCTTTTTGTCATGGGATTTTCTGATATCTGCGTCGCAGGCGAGCCTACAGAACAAATTCGGGAGACCACAGACAAGATACTTTCCATTGTTAGTGATCCGTACATGAAAAAACCCGAAAAGATACAGGAAAGAAACAGATTGCTCCGTAAGGCAGTTGATGAGAGGTTTGACTGGAATGAAATGGCTCGAAGGGCCCTGGGAAGACATTGGAACAAACGGACTGAAGCGGAAAAAAGAGAATTCATAAGGATGTTTGGAGACCTGCTTGAACAGGTTTATATGGATAAGGTAGGTGAATATTCTGGAGAAAGGGTAATCTACGCTGGTGAAAAGGTTGATGAGGACTATGGTGTTGTAAAGGTGAAGATTGCAAATCATAATCAAAGAGAGATCCCTGTGATATACAGACTCAATAATAAGAAGGGGGATTGGCTGGTTTATGACATATTGATCGAAGGGGTAAGCTTCATACATAATTACCGCATTGAGTTTAATAATACAATCGTAAGGTCGTCTTATGCCGAATTAATAGAAAAACTAAGAGCAAAAATCGCCAAGGAATAGTCTTCTCTTGCTCCGTCTTTTTTGGCTTTTACGATTTCGAGTCAAGCTTCATCTCTGACCTGGCTAATAGATCATTTGTCCTCCCGACTAATTTGTATAAGAAAATATCAAGTAAAACCAAGTTGTCGAAGTGGGTAGTGCTGGAAATAACTGGAGGCTTATAATAGTGGAGAGGTCAATTCTTAAAACTTATTTTCCGGAAAAAATACCAAGGTCTACAAAGTTGTGTCCGAGGCCAAGAGGATACTGCTTTAAAGAAGCATTCATTGCAGTAAGTGCAACATTTTTAATGTTTTTCGTACTTGTTTTGTCAATCCCCTGCGTAGCAGAGGGCAATGCTGAGTTTCAGGATGTTGTTATCTGGCAAAAAGTTGAAGAGAATAGGTTACCCTCGAATGTTATCGCCTCTCCAGTGCCATTGACAAGGCGATCGGAAAACAGCAGAGGAAAAACAATCCTGTCAAGCCCCGGAAATCTTCATGTCATCTGTTCTGCAAAAGATGATGATCAAGGCGATGTAGATTTAGCGGTCTGGCCTGAAGAAGATGAAGAAATAGAGATGATCGCTGATCCTCTTGAGCCAATTAATAGGGTGTTCTTTCAATTCAATGACAAACTCTATTTCTGGTTTCTCAAACCCCTGGCAACAGGATACGAGAAAATAGTGCCAAGAGTAATTAGAATCGGGATAAGAGATTTTTTCTCTAACCTGAGCATGCCGGTCCGTGCTGTCAACTGCCTGCTTCAAGGCAGGGTTGAGGATTTTGGGGATGAAGTGGCCCGCTTTTTCATTAATTCGAGTGTAGGGATGCTAGGATTTATGGACCCGGCGAAACAAGCTTTGAATATTAAAAAGCATGACGAAGACTTAGGCCAGACTCTAGGATCCCTGGGGTTTGGTCCCGGCCTTTTTATTAATTGGCCTATACTGGGACCTTCCACCCTGAGAGACACCATTGGCAGCTTAGGAGACAGTTTTTTAAACCCTGTCAATTATTCAATAGATACCACGAAATACAATTTGGCAGTAAAAGGATACGAGGAGGTAAACGAAACTTCACTTCGGCTAGGGGATTACGAATCCCTAAAAAAGGCTGCTATTGATCCATATATTTCAGTGAGAGAGGCCTATCATCAATACCGATTGAATAAAATTAGGGAGTGAAACGCAGAAATTAAAATTCAATTCCTTTTCTGGCTTTGATACCTTTATTGAAAGGGTGCTTAATCTCTTTCATTTCGATTATTTTTGTCGCAGCTTCCAACACTTCAGGACGAGCATTGCGCCCGCTTAGTAGAAGCTGAAGCCCTTTAGGTTTTATATCCAGCATTTTTTTTATCTGACTTATTTTTATCAGTCCATAGTGAATAGCTATGTTGATTTCATCCAGTGCTAGCAGCGCATACCTTCGGGAAGAGATTTCTGCGAGAGCGATATTCCAAGCAGATTCAGCAGCTTTTAAGTGTCTTTCTTCGATACCCTTTCCGTCCATATTAAGAAAACCCTTACCCAAGGTACTTATGCTCAGATTTGGGAACATGCTGGAGGCTTTTATCTCTCCATAAGGCAGGGGGGATTTTATAAACTGGAGTATGGCGCAGTGGTTATTCATACAAGAGACAAGGGCTGCTTTACCAATGCAATAGGTTGTCTTTCCCTTGCCATCCCCTGTTATGACTTCCACTGAATCGAGCTGATCTAATTTATTTCGTTCGTCCAGTGCTTTTTTTGGTGCTTTAACGGCCATTTCAGTCACCAGGTCGGCCTTGCCTATGATTTCTATTGGTGCTTCCAAACCTGTTAATACGAGTTCGACTGCAGGAGGTCTTTGCTGAATCAGCTCAATTAATTTTTCTATGGGAATCTGACCCTTATGCAGTACAGAGAGGATGCCCTCAAGGATCACCATGTCGAAAATACCGGTTTTAATAACCTGTACGGCTTTTTGAAAACGATGAAGGCTTGTCTTGAGTCTCTCTCCTTGAGAAATGCTTTTTTTAAATTCAAACGGCTCGATGACAAGGTTGGGTTTGAGGAACTCTGATGCTACTAAGGCGCCTTGCATCAATTCGAAGGGGATAAAACCAAATATCAGGACTCGGAATCCTTGTCCCACAGCCCTTAAAGTAAGGCCGAAAGGTGCAAAATTGATCTCACCAGCGGATTTCGTATAGTAGACCTGGGTAAGGCCTTTTTTCGGCATCCTAACCTTCCGTCTTAGTATAGATTGATATTTTTGTTAAAATGGACGTTATAACATTTAGTCAATCAAGACAATATTAAAGAGAATACTTTATAATTCGGCTTCGATCTGATTTTTTTCGTGAATCGCTTTTTCGGGATCGGTTCCGTTAGAGTCCTGTTTCTAAATATTTCGATCACTTGTACTTGAGCTGTATGGACAAAATGTAATCTTACCGGTTGACAAGAAGACTGTTAATCGGATAAGACTTCGCCCAATCTCGAAAATTTACGTCGTCGCTCAGATATACTGAATTGCAATATTTTGTGATTTATACGGATGAGCTTCTACGATTTTACTTATGAATAGCCAGAACAGAAGGTGCAGTCAAGTTTCTTGTGTAAATTTTTTATCTTCCAATGCTTTGAGGAAA
>CAZVGY010000177.1:0-5626 GCA_964627015.1 uncultured Desulfobacteraceae bacterium | reverse complement strand
TTCTCTATAGGGGAAAATTCCTTTCTGGATACGGGATATCCCCGATTCACAGAAAAGCACTGCTTCTGCTATTTTTCTTGCCGAAAATGAAAAAGCGATAACACGCCAATCAGAATCGTATGAAAAAGCCGGTAAATCCGAACGGCTGAGGGGGTGTATATGATTTATGTGCAGATGCCAGCTAAATTCTTTTCCATGGAAAAGGTTGTGCCGATTTTGTTTAACAGGCTTATGCATAAGGGGCTGGATCCTGAAAAAATTCCCAGGTTGATCGAAGACGTTCTGGCTGTGGTGCCTGATAGTGACTATTTTACGGTGAAAGATATCAAGCAGGGCCTTAAGCATATGGGATGGAGTCCTATAGTGGATTCTAATACTATTGAGCTGATTTTGTGTTTCCTGCAAGTGAAAGGTAAATATGAGGTTCAAAGCTATGCCCTGCAATGATAGGTAAACAGCTCAGCAACAGGTTAATTCATCCGGAGTAATTCTCCAGTTCAAGCAACCGGGATTCCAGGTATTCTACTCGCGACAAGAGGTCCAGCACTATTCCAATGCCCGCGTAGTTGATTCCTAGTTGATTGCGAAGTCTCAGGATCTTTCGAATGATATTTACTGTGTCCTGGCCAAAGCACCACTCCTGTTTATTCCGATCGGCATTAAGTGGCTCTACAAGGCCTAACCTTACAAAACGGTTTATGAGGTCGGGGTGGACGCAGCACAAACGGGCTGTTTCTTCCAGCCCGATACCAGGTGTCTTTCTCAAAAGGCGCTGCGTCAGGACTATTGCGTATTTTTTCAATCATTCGAGATTCCTCCATTCGGTGGGTTATGAGCCTCTGGGGTTAAAGGAAGAAATTTTGCTCATCTCCTTAAAAAGCTCTTTTTCCCTTTTTGACAGCCGCCGCCGAAATCAAAAACCATCACGGTTTCATTTGTTTTTTTCTCCAGCCCGTAAGCCAGAGCCGCTGCAGTGGGTTCATTAATAATGCGAAGCACATTAAGTCCGGCTATTTCTCCGGCTGACTTTGTGGCCTGGCGCTGGGCATCGTTGAAGTATGCAGGGATGGTAATTACAGCATCTTTTACTTTCTCGCCCAGATAATCCGAGGCATCATTTGCGAGTTTACGTAATACCTGGGCGGAGACCTCTTCCGGCGCAATTTTTTTCCCCCGGACGTCAAAACGTACTGCGTCATTAGGACCGCTTACAATGCTATAGGAGACTATCTTGGATTCTTCGTCCACTTCGCTCAGTTTGCGCCCTATAAAACGCTTGGTAGAGTAAATAGTTGAATCTGGATTAAGAATGGATTGTCTCTGGGCTACCTGACCCACCAGCCGCTGTCCATCATCTGTATAAGAGACCACCGAAGGGGTGGTGCGTGAGCCTTCAGCATTTTGAATTACCGTCTGCTGTCCATTTTCCCAGACTGCCACAACAGAATTGGTTGTACCTAAATCAGTACCTACTGCTTTTGGCATTTTTTTCACCTCCCGGATTGAATTATTATTGCCTTTGATAAAATAAGATACTCTTCCAGGTCTAAAAATAAATGGGGGCAATACCCTATTTGTATAATGAGTGTAATCTAGATTTTATCAGGGGGTATCTGGCCGCTAACCAAGCTCCTCTGGACCAGGAAATGTTAAACCTGAATATTTTAGAATATATAGGGTCTACAATGTATGTTGAGACGGGTAACTTAATCTGCTCGTAGAAGTACGAGGTAATATGGGGGTTGGTTTTGTGAGGCAAAAAAGATATGCAGAAGAAAAGCGGCTGAAACCGGAAAAGTAATTTTTAAACTGAAAAACTCCTATTGGTATGGCGATCTTCCATGGTTTCGGGTCATCTCCAGGAAGCGGCTCGCTGCCTCCTCCGGCAGGAGATCCTGGGGAGCCCTCCACTTCCAGTTTCCATTTCCACGGGCAGGGCGGTTCATACGGGCTGATTGATCCAGCCCCAGCAATTCCTGAAGGGGGATAATGGCTGTGTCTGCGACTGAACCCATGGCCAGGCGGGTTAGCTCCCAATGTATCTCCTCAGGTTTTGCTTCATGGCCCAGGTAGCCGAACAGGTTGTTTCGTTCATGCTCTTCGGCCTCCTCCATGAACCAGCCCCTGGCAGTGTTGTTGTCATGGGTTCCTGTATACACGACACAGTTTCGAATGTGGTTATGAGGCAGAAATGAACTGTGAGGAAAGTCACCACCGAAAGCAAAAAGCAGAACACGCATGCCGGGCAGGTCGAACCGTGTCATAGTCTCTCGAACATCGGCAGTGATAGTCCCCAGGTCCTCGGCAATTATAGGCAGACATTCAACCCTGCGGTATAGGGTGTCAAGAAGGCGGTCTCCAGGTGCAGGCACCCATTTTCCGTTTATAGCGGTTGCTGAATCAGCCTTCACCTCCCAGTAGGCAATCAATCCTCTGAAATGGTCGATGCGGACCCGGTCAAATAATTGCAGATTATGGCGTATTCGCTGGACCCACCACTCAAAGTCGGTTTGTGAAAGGGCCCCCCAGTTATAAACCGGGTGGCCCCACAGTTGACCGGTAGCGCTGAAATAGTCGGGAGGCACGCCCGAAATAGCATAGGGTTTCTTTTCCTGGTCAAGCTTGTATATATTTGGATTGCTCCATAACTCTGTGCTGTGAAAAGGGAGATACATTGGCATATCACCTATAAACTGAACTCCTTTCTTGTTGCAGTAATCTTTCAAAGCCCACCACTGCTTAAAGAAAAGATACTGAAAAAAACTTCCCGCCATATAGAAATGGAAAAGTGCTGGCTGGCTTCTTTCAACGACCCTGGGTTTCGATCCCGAATCGGTTGCGGCCAGGCAGACCATGGGCCCCCATATTGCCAGGTTAGAACCTGGAAAAGGGCGAAATCGGAAAGCCAGGGTGTATCCTCAAGGAAGTGAGCTACCTGGTCCCTTTCTTTGCCTTTCTCAAACCGTGAAAATGCTTTTTCCAGCAGGAATTTTTTAAATGCCCGTACTCTGGGGAAGTCAACCCGGTCCGCAGGAAAATCCGGTACTTCGGCAAGATCCGAGACAGTCACCCAACCCTGTTCGGCCAGCAGTTCCGGGCTTATCCACAGGGGGTCGCCGGCAAATGAGGAGGTGCTGTGATATGGAGAGTGTCCATGTTCCGGGTCTGTAGGACTGGCAGGCAGGATTTGCCAGTATTGTTGTCCTGTTTTGACCAACAAGTCAGCAAAACGATAGGCGGCGGGACCCAAATCTCCGATGCCGAACTGGTTGGGCAAACAGGTAGGATGAAGCAGGATGCCGCTGGTACGAATCGTCATTTACTGACCTTTCCGGCTTGATTGCCGGACGAGTTTCGGAAGTTATTGAGGAGCCGACATACAACAGCCGAGGGCTCCAGGGCCGTTGATAAACAACTGAAGTGGAGTTGAACCAGGTTAACCAAACTGTAGATTTTAGTCAATATGGGGGAAAAGCACCCATTTAATGAACCATGGATCGGCTTTCGGATTCCGCTCCAGGCAGACTATTCCTCCGTTTTGAAATTTAATAACCGGCTCTCTGTCAGGGGACCTCGTAATCAGATAGGAAGTTAAATTTTCCATAAAGGGCAAATGCCCTACCAGCATTAAGTTATCCTCCTCCTGCAGATCAAGTTTGGTTACGTCATCCAGGGGGCCCAGCCCTTCCATTTTTTGTACCCCGTCTTTAGGATTCAAAGACCGGGCGAATATCTCTGCGGTCTCCAGTGCCCGTTTTTTACCGCTGTGCCTGATAGCCCTTACTGATACTTTATGCTTCAGGGCTGATGCGGCTACTTTTTCTACTTCTTGTTTTCCTTCTCCAGAAAGTCCTTTTTCCGGATCTATATCCTTGGATAAATTTTTTCCGTGCTGTACAAGAAAGAGCTGCATTTATTTTCCTCCTTCTCTATGCGTTTGCTCAAGGCCCGCCAAGAAGTCTTAAGGGGCCTCCTGGAAGGCGATGGAGGCGTAGCCTACAACACTTCCCCTGTCGCCGGTTACATCTCCAGAATTAGCATATTTTAAGAGACGCGGCGACCATCCTCTATCAATGGCCATCAAAAGAGATGTCAGAACAGGATATATTCCGCACATTTCCTGGCTGGCGGCATTATCCACATCCATAGACAGGATACTGTCGATGGATGCCTTATCCTTGGATACAGCTTCCTCATATGGATGGAAGTGTGAGAGGTCTGTACTAACCACAGTCAAAGTATTCTCATCCACTTGATGCAGAAGCGCGGCTGACAGGGTCTTCATTTGATTTTGTGTCAATTGTCCGAAAATAACTGGAATCAGAGTGAAGTCATCCAGGACCATCTGAAGAAAGGGCAGTTGTATTTCCAGGGAATGTTCCTCTTCATGGGGATCTTTAAGCGCAGTTACGACCGAACATTCCTCTTTTAGTTCCACTGCTTTTTCAGAGACGGGTACTTTTCCCAGCGGGGTTTCAAAATGGGTATAATCTCCTACTGAGGTTCCCGCCAGAGGATAACGGTGACTGGGCGCCATCAGAAGTACCCGGTTGAAATCTCTTTTATTAATGCAATGATAGCCATAAGCTGCAACCTGGCCAGAAAACATATAACCAGCATGAGGAGAAATCAGGGCCTTTACTCCCTCGAGGGGAGACTCCGTGACATTCTCCAGCAATCTTTTCAAAAGATTTCTGAGGTCTTTTTTATCACGAGGATACCATGACCCGGCAAGCAAGGATTTTTTTATTTTATAAGGCATAAATGGTTTCTCCTTTTAGTTCGGCACAGGTCCAATTTGGAGTTTGTCACCTCAAATAGCCTTCAGGGACAAGACTTGCTGCCAGCATTACCCCGTTTATATGCCTGTGCTCTCTCCAGGATTGGGACTCCCTGTGCCGGGGTTCGAGCCAGAAGTTCTCAATAGATTCACTGAGGTGTATATATGGTTCAAATTGGTTGATTCGTTCGTGGACCAGTTGATATTTGAAAGGCAGATCACGGTTTCGTTCGACCAGGTCTTTAATTTTTGCAACAGCGTGCAGGCCTAGGGACAGGCCAAGTTCCCTGAATGCCAGCCGGTAATCAGCTGGAAGCTGCAATAACCGGCCCCTGGTGAAAGCATCCAATCCCAGGAGTGAGGCGTCCAGCAGATCAATAAGCAAGCTGGTCTGGTCAGAACCGGTCTCTAAATTCAGCTTAAGAATTCTATAGGCATCTCCCAGAAGGCCACCAATTCCGAGAGAATCATCTGTAGCCCAATCCATGTCTTTACAGATCGATTCCATGTCCGCGATTTCTGAATCGAGACTCAGATTCATAGTTGGATCAAATTCCAGTGCCGTGGTCTGTAACTGTTTGTATGTGACTAAACCGTCCAAGGGATCGTGCTGTCCCATAGAAGGCACCAAAGGGAAGGAAAGATCGATGCTCATTTTCCAGTACATACGTTTTGAACCGTCTTTCAAGGTGTAAACAAATGCGGAATGAGCGGTTCTGGCTAGTTCTATAGCCCATAAGTTAAACTGCGGATCTCCAGTTGACAGGGTCGTGCAGTTAAGCGCATGCATCCATTTAGTCCAGCATAGAAACCCTGGTCCTTTGGACCAGGTCAGAGTTCAGTGGC